>CAYJXJ010000011.1:0-19650 GCA_964374095.1 uncultured Elusimicrobia bacterium | reverse complement strand
ACGACCCCAAGGCCGCGCGGGATTTGGGCTTCATCTACTGCGGCGTCGGCCGCCCCTGATGGTCAACGCAATTCCTGATGACCATCAGGACAAGCCGCCTGCCGGCGGCATGCCCTGATGCGCATACTCATCACCGGAGGCGCGGGCTTCATCGGGAGCCACCTGGCCGAGCACTTCCTTTCCCGGGGGCACACGGTCACGGTCCTCGACAACCTCCTGACCGGGCGCCTGGAAAACATCGTCCCCCTCCGGAGCCATCCGCGGTTCTCCTTCATCCGCCGCAACGTCAGCGCCTACATCCACGTCCCGGGGAAACTCGACGCCGTGCTCCACTTCGCCAGCCCCGCCAGCCCCGTGGATTATGGGAACTTCCCCATCCCGACGCTCAAGGCCGGGGCGCTGGGCACGCACAACACCCTCGGCCTGGCCAAGCACCAGAAGGCCGTCTTCATGCTCGCCTCGACCTCCGAGGTCTACGGCGATCCGCAGGTCTCGCCTCAACCCGAATCCTATTGGGGAAACGTCAATCCCATCGGCCCGCGGGCGGTCTACGACGAGGCCAAACGCTTCGCGGAGGCCATGACCATGGCCTACCACCGCATGCACCGGATACCGGTCCGGATCGTGCGCATCTTCAACACCTACGGCCCCCGCATGCGCCGCGCGGATGGGCGCGCGGTCCCGAACTTCATCACCCAGGCCCTGGCCGGCCGTCCCATCACGGTCTACGGGAGCGGGGGGCAGACCCGCAGCCTCTGCTATGTCTCGGACCTGGTGCGCGGGATTTGCCGGCTCCTGCATTCCAAGATCCAAACCCCCGTCAACATCGGCAATCCCGCCGAGCTCAGCGTCCTGGAACTGGCCCGCACCATCCGCAGGCTCGCCGGTTCGCGCTCTAAGATCGTGCACAAGCCCCTGCCCGTCGACGACCCCCGGGTGCGCCAACCCGACATCCGCTTAGCTAGGCGCGAGCTGGAGTGGAAGCCGGAAGTGCCCCTGGAAGAGGGCCTCCGGCGCACGATCGAGTATTTCCGCTCATGCTAGACCTGGCCCATGACGGGCACTGATTTCCTGATGCCCGTCAGGACCAGCGCCCCGCCGGGCGCTGGACACGGCGGGCACGGCTGTGGCATTATGAGAGCCGTTATGCGCCGCCCCCTGCTCGCCCTGATTCTGCTGGCCGCTCTCGTCCCCGCCGCCAGGGGAGAGATGGACGCCCGCACGCACCTCTTCCACGTCAGCCTCGGGGGCCAGACGCCGCTGACCGACCTCGATACGTCGCTGGCGGGGGGCGGTTCCAACCGCGCGGGAGGCGCGGGGGTCGGGACGAGCCTGCGCTACCTCTACCACCTGACCCCCCAATGGGCCCTGGGAGCGGAGGCCGCGGGCGGCGAGTTTTCCGACAAGACGCTGGAACTGCCCTTTGCCCGCGCCACCATCGGGGGCAATATCTTCACCATCCAGGCCGTCGGCCGCTGGCTGGCCCTCCCCAAGGGCGTGGTGAGCCCCTACCTCCTATTGGGCGTGGGCGTCAACACTTTCAACGCCCACCTCAAGGCCACGCCGGACAGCGGCAAGACGTGGGCCTCGATCCGGACCGGGGACACCGCCACCGCCGAGGAGCGCAAACTCTTCGACCGCCAGACCTGGGGGATGGCCGCCTCCTTCGGCGGCGGCCTCGAAGGCGAGCTCAATCCCCAGCTCGTCATGGGGGCGGAACTGCGCTGGAACTACGGCAGCGTCCCCCACGGCGCCTTCGGCGTCAACTCCGTGAACTGGGTCGGCGGCGGACTCCACGTGGGCTGGAAGTTCGAAACCCCGGCGCTCTATTGACGAGCTTCTAACCGTACGCGCGTACCGCGGCGCAAGGAGTTTTCCAACCGCGCTAGCGCCAGACCAGGCCCAAGTCGCGCCGCCGGCCCTCCCAGTCGAAGAAGAGCATCCGGCGGCCGGTGTGCCAGAACAAGCCCTCCGCCGAACCCCAATAGCGCAGTTCCTCGGAGCGCTCCATGGAGCGCTCCATCTTCCAACCGCCGGGAAGGCGCCACCGCTTTTCGACCGAGCCGTCGGCGGCCTTCGCGCGCACCAGGTCGCGCCCCGCCACGAACCAGACCGACCGCCCGTCCGTTCGCAGAAACTCGGCCTCGCCGGCGGCGGCGCCGGACGGCCCGGTGTCGAAGGGCTCCAGGACGGACCCGTCGGGGGCGAGGATGTGCCAAGAGCGCTTGTCGCGGCGGCCCCAAAAGCTCCCGTCGGCCGCGCGGTGGAGGGAGTGCCACACCTCCCGGCCCGCCCAAACGGCGCGCACGCCGCGGGGCCCGCAGAGCGCCAAGGCATTTCCGGATGCGGTCTTGACCCGGACAGGAAATAGGAGGTCCGGCCCGAATCTAAGTCCAAGCACGCGCTGGCCCGGCTGGGCCGAGCCGGGCAGCGTCCACTCCTTGCGTCCCGCGCGCAAGACCCGGCCTCCCGGGGCCACGCGCCCCGCAAGCCCCGCGGCCGCCGACTCCCCCAAGAGGAATTCGTCGACCGAGCCTTTGACCGGCTCCCAAACCAGCGGCCCCCGGCCGCTTAAGGACGCGACGCGATGCGACCCCGGGCTATCGAGCACGACCACGACGGGCTCGCGCCCCTTCCACGCCATGCGCATCCAGCCGCCGTCGCTGGGCCTGCGCCCCTTCAGCTCAAGCCCGTTGACGGACCCCGCCCAGACTTCCAGGAGCTTTTCGCCATGCCGCTCCCCCGGGGACGTCCGCAACACCCACAAGCCTCCGCCCGCGTCCCAGGACACGGCGTTGATCCACGGCAGGTTGTCGAAGATCTTGATGTCCGATTTCCGCTTGATCGTGCGGCCCGGAATCAGGGTCCGCCGCGTTCCATCGGGACGCCAGTGCATCAGGGCCCCGCTCTGGGAACTCGTCAGGGCCCCCGCCCCGGCCGCCCGCCGCGCCTCGGGCGATGCCGCCAGCACCGGCGCCGCCGCCTCCCACGACAACTGCCCGGTCTCTCTGATGAAGAACTGCCCGAAGAAGACGACGCGGTTGAAACGCCCCTGCCCGACGCGCGCGGCCAGAAGACCTAGAGCCAGGCCCACAGCCGCGCAGGCAAACGCCGTCCAGGCCCGGCCCGACCGCCGCTCCAGCCAAGGGGGCAGCCGCGAAAAGGCAAGATAGAGGCCGGCTCCGGAGGCGGCGCACACCGCGGCCGCCGTGGCTGTGTAGGGAGCGCGCGGGCCTGACATATTCTCCAACGTAAGCCCCCAGGCCAGTGAGCCGACCACCGGGGCCGTGATGATGCCGGCAACAACCCCGCCCGCGATCCCGTGCCCCAGGCCATAGGCGCAGAGGAAGCTCGCGGCCAAGCCGTAGAGGCACGCGAAGGCCGCGGCGACGGCCAACAACCCTTTCAGTCCATGCCCTGAAGTGAAGACCTCCGCCAAATCCAAAATCGCCCGGACTTTGGGGCTGAGCGCCGCCGCGGTGGCCACCACCACGACGGCCAGCGCGATCGCCTGGAGAAGGGCGGCCAGAAGCGACTCCCCCAGCCGACGGCCCGCGGAGAGAGGAAGCGGCGCCTCGGCCGAGGCGGCCAGCGCCGACCTGTGCGCCGCCCCGGAGGAGGCGCCGATCAGCAGCGAGCACAACGGCAGCCCCAAGACGCACCAAAAGAGCAGGGCCGCCTCGACGCCCTGCGCCGGATTGCCCCGCCAGCGGGCGAAGGCCCAGGCCGCCAGAGGCAAGGACGCCCCGAACGCCCCCATCAATCCGGCGACCAAGAGCCGTCCTTTGACCAACTCAAGCCGCGCGAATGCCATCATGGCGAACCTCCCGGTCCTCTTTGAGAAGGAGCCGCAGCGTCTGATCCATCGACATGGGAACGCTTTCCAGGCCCTCCAGGCAGCCCGACTCCCCCACCGCCCGGGCCCCCGCCGCGTCAAAGCAGGCCCAGGAGACCACGGGGCACGAGGCCTCCACCGGCACTCCGGCGAGGCCCGCCGGAAACCCCTTGCCGTCCTTGAGCCGTCCCCGAATGAGCCGGGCCTGGGTGCGCAGGACCTCCGCGTCATAGACCCCCGCGATGCGGCCCCCGGCGAGGAGCCAGACCTCATCGAGCACCGCGGCCAGCTCCTCCATGTGATGGTTGGCGACGAGCACGGTCCGGCCGCGCTCCTGGAGATCCGAAATGAGATGGGAGAGCACTTCGTCGCGAACCAAAGCGTCGAGACCCGAGGTCGGCTCATCCAGAAGGTAAAGGTCCGGGTCGTGCGCCGAGGCGCAAGCCCAGGCGAGCTTGCCCAAAGTCCCCTTGCTCGCGCCGCGGACGGGCGTGGCCAGGTCCAGGTCCATGCGCTTGGCCGCCTCGCGCGCCCGCTCCATGGAGAAGCGCCGGAAGAACCGCTCGCGCCACGCCAGGACCTCGCCGGCGGTCATGAAATCGTGGAACGCGGGCTGCTCCGGCACGTAGCCGATGAGCTGGCGCAGCTCTCCGCTGCCGTCCGGAGACCGGCCCAGGACCGACACGCTCCCGGACTCGGCCGCCAGCAGGTCCAGCAGGATGCGCAGGATAGTCGTCTTACCCTCCCCGTTGCGGCCAAGCAAACCCACGACTTGGCCCGGCCGCGCCTTGGCCGTCACCCCTTTGAGGACTTCGGCGCGCCCGAACGAACGGCGCACCCCTTCCAAGATGATCGCGTCCGTCATTTTTCCCTCCTGCGGACTTCCCGCACCGCGTCAAGGACTTGGCGCCAAGTCAGTCCCCCGCGCCGGCCCTGCAGCACCGACTCCCGCAGGCGCCGGAGGGCGGCGTCGACCCCGGCGGCCGCGCGCTCCGGGGCGCGCGCCGCGATCGTCCCGATCTCCCCCCGCCGCGACTCGATGAAGCCCTCCAGGGCCAGCTCCCGCAGGGCGCGGGCCACGGTGTTGGGATTGACCTTGAGAGCCGCGGCCAGACCGCGGACGGAAGGCGCGGGGTCCCCGGGCTTGAGCAGGCCGCGGGCGACCAAGCCCCGCAGGCCGGACTTGATCTGGTCGTTGATGGGGACCGGGGAGGCGAGTGAGAGGGAGATCATTATACTGTACTAGCGTACTAGTACAGTATAATGCGGGGACCCCAGCCTGTCAAGACCCAAGCCGATTCTCCGACGCACGGGGGATTCAAATCCGCTAGAATTGGCTCACCGATGGGCCTGGATATATCCGTGATAGTCCCCTGCCGGAATGAAGCCGCCAACATCGGCCGCTTCAAAGCCGAGCTGCTGGCCCCGCTGGAGGCCATGCGGGAGAGCTGGGAGATCCTGGCCGTGGACGACGGCTCGGCCGACGGCACCCGCCCCGCGTTGGAGAACCTCTCGCGGGGCGAGCCGCGCGTGCGGGTCATCGTCAACCCCGGCCCGGCGGGATTGGGCGGGGCCCTGCGCGCGGGATTTGCCGCGGCCCAGGGGGAATGGATCGTCACGCTCGACGCCGATCTCACCTTCACGCCCTCCCACCTCGCCGATCTGCTCGCCCGCCAGGCCGCCACCGGAGCCGACCTGGTCGGCGGCTCGCCCTTCCTCTCCCCCGGACACCTCTCGGAGGTGCCCTGGCTCCGGCGCCTCCCCAGCCTGGCCGTCAACCGCCTCTACCGCCTCCTCCTCGGCCCGGGACTCACCGCCTACTCCCCGATCTTCCGGATGTACCGCGCCGAAACCCTCAAGGCCCTTGCGCCCCGCTGCGCGGGCTTCGAGATCAACGCCGAGATCGCGGCTCTTTTCATAAAGGAAGGCCGCAGCGTGGCCGAGACCGCCATCCCCCTTCACGCCAGGACCCAAGGCCGCTCCAAAATGAACCCGGCCCGGGAGATCCGCGCGCATCTAGGGCTGATGCTCCGCCTGCTCGCGGGCCGCTGAGGCCCATCGCCAGGTCCCAGACCTCCTTCAAAGACCCGCGCCGCGCGGGCTCAACGCGGGCGTAGACCTCGGCGATGCGCCCGGCGGCCGCCTCCAGGGCCGACGCGGGAGAGAAGCCCCCCGCTAACTCCACGGCCGCGGCCTCCCCGTCCCCCGACCAGGCCAGGACTTCAAGCACCCCGGCGGCGGCCAGGCGCGAGAAGGCCCTCTCCAGAGCCCCCCGCGCGGCGCCCCGCACTCGCACCCGCAAACGTTTCCGGCCGCCGAGCGCTCCGAGCTCCGGCAGGAGAGTACGGCAATCGGCCAGTTCGGACTCGGCTCCGGGAAACGCCGCGGCGTGGCGCATCAAGGCGCGGACCACGTCGTCATGCCCGCGGCGCCCGATCTCGCCCAGCCGGCGCGCCAGTGCCGCGGCGTCCTGGGACTCGAAGCACTTGCGGGCGCGGCGCTCCGACCGGCAGCTCAGCGCGATCCAGCACTGGGCGGGCAAGCCGTCTCGTCCCGCCCGGCCGCTCTCCTGCCGGAAGGCCTCGATCCCGGCCGGCAAGCCCATGTGCACGGTCCAGCGCACGTCGCCCTTGTGCAGGCCCAACCCGAGGGCGCTCGTGCCGCAGAGAACCGGCAGCCCGCCGCGCGCGAAATCATCCGCCGCCGCGCTCTTGGCCGCTCCCCAGGCCTCCTTCGACCAGCCCGACGGCGGCCGTCCCGTGTAGGGCAAGGTGCGCACGCCCTCGCGCCACAGGAGCTCCGAAGCCGCCTCCACGGCGCCGCGCGGCCCCTCCACGTCGGGGCAAAACACCAGGCCGGGCCCGAAGCGGCCTTCCGGAATATCCCGGGTCAGGATCGCGCACAATGCCGTCATCTGCTCTCCCTCCCCCACGAGCCGCGGCCGCACCCGCAGTTCCGGACGATCGAAGCCCGCGGCCCGGAACTCGGCCGGAGAAAGCATCCCCAACACCCCCCTCACCTCCTCCAGGACCGCCGGCGAGGCGGTGGCGGTCAAGGCCGCGACCGGCGGCCTCCGGGCGCCCAAGGCCCGGCCGATCAGCCGCCCCAGTTCCGCGTAAGCGGGACGGAAATCATGCCCCCACTGCGAGATGCAGTGCGCCTCGTCCACGGCGACCAGTCCCACGCCCCCGCGCTCGGCCAGCGCCCGCGCCGTTCGCCGGAAGGCCGGTGTCCGCAGACGCTCCGGAGAGACGTAGCAGAAGGCGAGCTCGCCCGACCGCAGCCGGTCCAGTTGCGAGGGAATCTCCCGCGGCCGGTCGGAGCCCAGGCCTTCGCAGCGGGCGATCCCCAGGCGCCGCAGGTGGCGCAGCTGATCGCGGATGAGCGAGAGCAGCGGGGCGACCACGAGGGTCGTGCCCCCGCGGAGTATTCCCGCGAGCTGGAATATGACGGACTTCCCCCAACCGGTCGGCTGGACCACGCAGACGTCGCGCCCCGACACGAGCGCGGCCACGGCCTCGGCCTGGCCCGGCCGGAACTCCGCGAGACCCCATATCATCTTGAGTTGGCGGCTCAGGAGTTCCGGACCGGGTTCGGCCATGCCCTTACTACGATCGACCCCCCCAAAAAGTTCCCGGAATCTTTCAGCCGGGCCGGGCCTTGGCCGGATTGGGCCGACCGGCTGAATTAAAAGCATGTGGTCTTGTTAGATGAGAGAACAAACCTGTAGTTGAACGAAACCGCTTAAGCCGCCTGCGGCTTAGCGGCAGCGTTGGGCAATAGAGACGTAGCAACAGGCGACAGCGTGGCGGCGTTAACAGGAGTCGACGAGGAGTGATCTGGGCCACGAAGACGGCTCCTATCCAACTCACGCGACACACTGTAGCACACCTACAGTACGTCAAGTGCCTTGTCAGCATCCGTGAACTCCGGATGGGGGATCTGAAACGGCCTGGGCTTCTCGCATATCAGCTTCCCCAGCCACTTCCTCGCCGCGGCGTCCGCCAACGTGTAGCCGTGGTTGATCAGGCAAGCCTTCTCCCCATCGCTGAATTTGTTGAAGTCCGTCCTGACGTTTTCGATCTTGTCGATCACCGCGGGCTCGTAGCCGACCGAGCCTTCCAACTCGTATTTTTTGTGCCAAGAGCGCAGGCCATAGTAAGCACCGGCATGGTGGTCCGACTTGAAGAGCGCGATCAGCATCCGCTTGCGGAGGGCCACGACCTGATTGCTCTCCACCTCCTGGCAGCGCGCCAGGCGGTTGACGACGAAGCCCCGCTGCTCCTCCTTCATGAACATGGGCTTGCCGCCGTCGGAGACGATGACGTTGAAGTGGCTCTTCCACACCGGCTCGAGGCCCAGGTTGTCATAGACCCCGCCGTCGGTGAGGACCACGCGCTCGCGCATCTCGTTATCGCCCGGGACCAGCTTGCCCCCCGCGAACTTCGCCGGGTCGAACTTGAGGACCAGCGGCGGGAAGGCCAGCGGGAAAGCCGAGGAGGCGGCCACCGCCTCCGACACGCGCAGGCCGTCGGGGGGCTGATAGCCCACCTGGTAGTCCCCGACGCGCAGACGCGACATCCTCCAGTTCACCCCGGTCTGCATGTTCGTGGCGCAGAACACGAACTCCGGCCCGTCTTTCTGGTCGGCCAGCGTGGCCGTCCCGTAGAGGTGATCCTCGTATTGCTTCTGGAGGAGGTTCGCCGCGGAATAGTCCGTGCAGATAAGCTTGATCCACTCCCAGAAGCGGAGTATCCTGTCGGTCACGAGGGGGGGCGTGCGGAAGTCGATCGAGGTGACATCCAGGACGGTCTTGACGACCTCCTCCGGGAAGTTGGACGCGATCCCGGGCTCCCGCGTCCAGTCCAGCCGCCCCCACTTCACGGCGAGTATGCCGTTGAGCACGCTTCCGCCGGAAACAGAGGAGACGGCGTTGAGCTTGGAGAGTATGCCCAGCTCGTTCAAGCGGATGAGGCCCCCCGTATGGAAGAGCGTCGCCCGATAGCCGCCTCCGGACAGGCAAAGCGCCAGCTTGTTCCTGTCCGGCTCGCCCGTCTCCGGCCCCAGGGTGATGTCCATGCTTTTCTCCCGGCCCTCTATTGGAGCCGCTGCCTTAGATAGTCTTCCCCGAAATCGACCCTCAGCTCCACCCACATCGGCAAATGGTCCGACATCCTGTAGGTGCGCCACTCATTGTAGAACTTCGCGCCGCCGTCCGGCTTGGAATAGGCGGGCCCCATTTCCGCGGCGTAGGCCGCCTCGTCCGCGAGCCGGTAGACCGACCGGTAGTAGTCGAGCACCCCCGCCTTGCCCGTGCCGGCAAGTTGGAGATCGCGGACCTTGAAGGCGATCTGGTCGTAGTGCTTGTCCTGCGCGACGTTTGACCCGGGAACCGTCTGCAGTTCGGGCGGAACGACGAACTTGGCGTCGAGGATGGCCTGCATCGTGACGTCCTTCCGCGCGAATATGTTGAAGTCCCCGAGCAGGATCAGATTCTCATGCTCGCCTTTGTCGGAGCGCTCGGCCATGAACGCGGCCAACTCCTGGATCTCCCGGACGCGGTCCGGGTCCGCGGCCACGCCCTTGCCGTAGTAGATGTGCACCGTGCACAACTCGAACTTCGCCCACCCCGCCTGAAACCCGCAGACGAAGGGCGTACGGGCGAGCTGGCGGCGCGCGTCCTTCTTGGACGGCGGAAGGACGATCTCGCCGGCCAGGCCGTTGAAGCGCACCTTGCGGCCGTCGTAGAGGAAGGCCATCCTTTCCTTGTTGCCCGCGGTTCCCGCCGTCACGTCGGTCACGATGTACTTCCACCAGCCTCCCAGCAATCCCAGAATCTGGCGGAACGCCCGCAGGTCCTCCCGGACCTCCTGCACCGCGACCAGATCGAACCGCGAGACGATCTCCGCGATGTAGTGCAGGCATTCGTCGGAACGCTTGCCGTATTTGCCGGAGCCCAGTTCCCGGACGTTCCAGGTCGCCAGCAGGAGGGTATCCGACAGGTTGCGCGGCGGAAGCTCCAGGGCGAGCTGGTTGCGCAGCCGGAGGAGACCATCCACCGTGCGCTTGCCGTCAGGGCTCTTGGCGATGTCTTTGTAAATCGGCATGAAAGCGCCTCCCGTTCCGTTCTAACTTATTTGATCACCGCGACGCGCCCCATCGCGCGGACATCCGGGTAGCCGGCCTTTCGGGCCGTGATCTGGAAGGTATAGACCCCGGTCCGCACCCCGCCAACGTCCCAAACGTAATCGTAGGTCCACTGCGGGCCGGCTCCTCCGCCCGTGTCGACCAAGCGCGCGGACCCCAGGCTCGCCGAGTGCACGGGGGTCCCCAGCATCGTGGTGATCTTGAGCTCCACCGAGTCGGCCAGACCCACCTGGACCCGGATGACGGGATTTTCCCGCCGCGCGGGGTTGGGGAAGGCGTAGACGGCGACGAGGCTCAGGTCCGCCTCGACCGAGGCCGCCGCGGAGCGGACCGGCCGGCCGATGGTCCGGATGTCGTCCTGGGCCGTGAACGTCGCCCCGCCCCGGAACACTCCGGCCACCGTGATGCGGACCTCCTTGTCCCCGGGCAGGACCGCCGCCAGCTCATCCCGCGGGAATTTGACTTTCAACTCCAGGAACCCGTCGCCGTCCGAGTCGGACAGGGTGACCGGGCCCTTGGGGTCGATGAACACCGGCGGGCTCACCGCCCGGCCGTCGACCTCCGAGACCCGCACCGTGTTCGTGGCGATATTGGCCGCGCTCTCGCCGCCGGCGACCTCGATGACGGCCATGACGAATTCGCCCTGGCTCCTGAGGTTGAACGTCTCGGGCTTGAGGTCCAAGGAGACCACGAATCCCCCCGCCGCGACGTTAACGGTCACGGTCCTCGCGGTCTCGAGGTTTCCGGCCCGGTCGCGGCTTCGGAAGGATACGGTGTGGGCGCCCGCGGTCAGGCTGAATGCCCCGGAGAACACCTGCTCGGCTCCACCGTCAACGGAGAACAACGTCTCGAGCACCCCGGAGCCTGCATCCGTGGCGGAGAAAGAAAACAGATCAGTCGTCACCGCGACCAAGGTCGCGGTGACGACCGCTGCGCCGTTGACCAAAAGCGTCGTCTCGGGCGCCGCCGAGTCCACCAGGAACGTGGAGCGGGCCTCGGACCTGTTGCCGGCGCGGTCGGCGACCGCGGCCGACGCCGTGTGCGTCCCCTGCGACAGGGCGGCGCCGGGAATGAAGACGGCAAACGTTGACCCGACGACGGCTTGTGCCGTCACGTCCAAGCCGTCGAGTTCGAGACGCACCGACGCCGGGTCGATCCCGGAACCGGAATCCGAGTAGGCCGCGACGATGGCGGGCGCGGCCGTGGTTACGGTGCTGCCGTGCGGCGGCGAGAGCGAAAGGCCGGGAGCCACGACGTCGGGACCCTGCACCACGATCAGCGCCTCGCGGCGCGCCTCCATATTGAGAACGTTATCCTCGGACCGGAAAGCGACGGTGTGGGCGCCGGGCGTAAGGCTGAAGGCCGCGCCGAAGCTCTGCTCCGGGCCCCCGTCCAACGCGATCAGGCTCCGCCGGACGTCCGACGCCGCGTCCGTGGAGACGAGCGTGAAGACGTCGGTCGAAACGGCGGTCCATGGGGAGGCAACGACCTCGGCGCCGTTGACCAATAGCGTCGTGACCGGCGCCGAGGCGTCCACGAAGACCCGGCCCGAGCGGAGGGCTTCCTCGTTGCCCGCGAGGTCCCGGCTGAAGAACGAGACCACCCGCAAGCCCTCCCCCGAGATCGTGAAAGAGGCGCCGAATCGGCTGAAGCTCGAGGAATCCACGGCGAAGAAGGTCAGGGCCGGCTCCGAGACCGTGAAGCCCGCGGGGGTCGACGTCGAGATGAACGTCGGGTCGGGTCCGAATTTGGGCGTGCCGATGACCAACTCCGTCGCGGGGGCGACGCTGTCGATGAAGAACCGGGAAGCCGCGGTCGAGACGTTGCCGGCGAAGTCGGCCGCCGATGCGAAGAGCGCGTGGGACCCCTGCGAAAGATTCGCCGGCGGTGTGAAGACCGCCGACGATGCCCCCACCACGATCTGGGCCGTCACGTCGTTGCCGTCAAGCTGCAGGCGCAGCGAGGAGAGGTTCACCCCGGAGCCCGCGTCGGCATACGCGGCGACGATCAACGGCCGGGCGGTCGTAACCGTACTCCCATCCACGGGGGTTACGGACAATGACGGCGACTCCGCGTCCTGGGCCGAGACCCTTACGGAGACGGTCCGCCGGGCTTCGGCGTTGCCGACGTTGTCGACGCCCCCGAAAGAGAGGGCGTGAATCCCAGGCGTCAGGCTGAAAGACGCCGTGAACACCGTCTCCCCCCCGCCGTTCAACACGAAGCGCACCTCCCGTACTCCCGAGGCGGTATCCGTTGAAAGGAACGCAAGGACGTCGGTCGAGATCACTGCAAGGTCCGTAGTCGAGTTGGCTAGACCGTTGACCAGCAGAACCGTGACGGGAGGAGCGGCGTCGACCGTCACGGCCGAGGAGCGCAGTACCTCTTGGTTTTCCACGTTGTCCACGGATCGGAAGGCAATGAAATGCGGCCCCTCCGGAAGATGGAAAGCAGACCCAAAATTCGAAAGCGGCGCGGTGGCGCTGTCCACCCGAAACTCGGTCCGCCCCACGCCCGCCGACACTCCTTGTGAAACGGGGTCCTGGGCGGAGAAGCCGATCAAGGTCGAACTAGAGATGAACGTCTCCCCGCCGCCGCTAAAGACGGGCCCGGCGAGCGTCAGCCCCGTGACAGGCGCCGTGGCGTCAAGGCCCACGGTCTCAAGCCGGGTCGCCTCCGTGTTGCCCGCCGAGTCCACGCTGAAGAAACTCAGCGACCTCAGGCCCTCGGACGAGAGCGTAAACGAAGCGGTGAACAGGGTGAAGGAACCGGCGTCCACGGCGAATGAGGTTTGGGACGGCTCCGAGACCGTGAAACCAAACGGAGTCGCCGTCGCGACCGTGACCGGCGCGGCGCCAAATCGCGGGGTGCCGATGACGAGTTGGGTCTGCGGGGCGACGCTGTCGATGAAGAACCGAGAGGCCGCGGTCGAGACGTTGCCGGCAAAGTCGGCCACCGAGGCGAAGAGCGCGTGGGGGCCCTGCGAGAGGCCGACGGCAGGGGTAAAGACGGCCGACGATGCGTTGACTTGGGTTTGGGACGATACCTCCACGTCGTCGAGTTCCAAACGCAGCGAGGCGAGATTGACCCCGGAACCCAAGTCGGAATAGGACGCGACGATCAGGGGCCGGGACGTCGTGGCCGTGCTCCCATCCACGGGAGCGAGGCTCAGGGACGGCGCGTCGGCATCCGGCGCCAGGGCCCGGACCGCGACGGTGCGGAGGGCCTCGGAATTGTCGACGTTGTCCCGGCTCTGGAAGGTCAAGGTGTGGGTCCCCGGCGCCAGGCTGAAGGGCGAGACGAACGCCGTCGGCGGCCCGCCGTCCACGACCAGCAGGGTCTCCCGGACGCCGGAGCCCAAGTCCGACGCGGACAGGGACAGGGAATCGGTCGAGACGACCACCAGAATACCGGAGGACTTGACCACCCCGTTGACGAAGAGGGCCGTGACGGGGGGCGTTGCGTCCACGAAGACGTGACTGGACCGGAGCACCTCCTCGTTGCCGGCGAGGTCACGGCTGAAGTAGGAGACGTCTCTCAACCCCTCGACCGCCAAGTTAAACGGCGAGACAAAGGCGGTAATCGTCCCCAGGTCGACGGCGAAGAAGGTCAGGGCCGGCTCCGAGACCGTGAAGCCCACGGGGGTCGACGTCGAGATGAAGGGCGGGTCGGGTCCGAACTTGGGCGCGCCGATGACCAGCTCCGTCGCGGGGGCCACGCTGTCGATGAAGAACCGGGAGGCCGTGGTCGAGACGTTCCCCGCGAAGTCCGCCACCGAGGCAAAGAGCACGTGCGCGCCCTCCGCGAGGTCCGCCGTCGGGGTGAAGGCCGCAGAGGAAGCCCCCACCACGCTCTGGGCCGTCACGTCGTTGCCGTCAAGCTGCAGGCGCAGCGAGGAGAGGTTCACCCCGGAACCCGAGTCGGCATACGCGGCGACGATCAAGGGCCGGAAAGTCGTGACCGTGCTCCCATCCACGGGAGCCAGGCTCAAGGCCGGCGCTTCGGCGTCCGGCGCCAGAACCAGGATCGCCACGGTCTGAAGCGCTTCGAGATTGTCGACGTTGTCCCGGCTTTGGAAGGTCAGGGTGTGGGTCCCCGGGGCCAGGCCGAAGGATGAACTGAATGCCGCCGGGGGCCCGTCGTTCACGGCCAGCAAGGTCTCCCGGACGCCCGAGCCCAAGTCCGACGCCGACAGGGACAGGGAATCGGTCGAGACGACCACCAGAATACCGGTGGACCTGGCCACGCCGTTGACAAGGAAGGCGGTTACGGGAGCCGTCGCGTCCACCGTCACCGTGCTCGATCGGACCGCTTCGGCGTTCTCGACCCGGTCCACGCTCAGGAAGCTCACCAGACGCGGGCCTTCGGCGGCGAGCGTGAAGGACGCCGAGACCGCCGAGAAGGCCCCGCCGTCCACGGCGAGCCGGGTGCGGTCCACGCCGACTCCGAGCGCGTCGGCGACGGCCGCCAGGTCGTCGACAGCGGTCAGTCCCAGCGGCGTGCGGGTCGAGACGTAGAGAGGTTCGGCGCCGAAGCGCGGCTCGCCGACCGACAAGCTCGTCCGCGGCGGCAGGGCGTCCGCCGTCAGCGCGGAGATCCCGGCATCCTCCGTGTTTCCGGCCGCGTCGCGGGAGGCGAAGCGGACGGTGTGCGTGCCCGGGCTCAAGGTGAAGGGGCCGGTGAAGACGGCGTTGGCGCAGGTTCCGGCCGGGGCGCCGGGGTCCGCGCCTAATGAAGCGCAGCTTTCCGTTGAGACGTCGATGAGGAAGAAGGTCGTGGCCACGCCCGTGGCGAAGCCGTCCACGACCGGGTCCTGGGCCGCCAGGGCGACGCTTGAGCCCGCGTGGAGGCCGACACCCTGACTCAGGGCGACGGAGGTCCCGATCACCACCAGTTCCGTGGCCGGAGCGATCGAGTCGACGAAGAATATGGAGACGGCCGACCCCGCGTTGCCCGCGAGGTCACGGATCGCGGCCTCCCAGCGGTGCTGTCCCTGGGTGATCGGACCGGCGGGAACGAAGATCGCGGCCGACGACCCCACGATGGGCGCGTCGGCCGCCACGCCGTCCAGGAGCAGGCGCAGTGAGGGGAGGTCGATGCCTGAGCCGGAGTCCGCGTAGGCGGCGGCCAGGCTGGGCCTGGCCGCGGTTAGGGTGCTGCCGGTCACGGGCGTCAACGACAGGTCCGGAGGCGTCGCGTCGACGGCGGTAGAGCTGATGAGGACATCCTCGCCGTCTAGAGCCGCCCCGCCGGTGAAGAGGAAGGGCGCGGGGGAGTCCTGGACGGAAAGCCAGGCCTCCGCGCCTCGCAACCCGATATCGTTGGCGGACCCGGCGGAACCGCTTCGCGCCGAGACCAGTCCGCCGTCCGGGGCGTAGGTCCACACGGCGAGGCGGTCCTGCGTTCCGTCGAAGTCCGCTCCGGGGGAGGCGACACCCCCGGCGACGACCACGTTGCCCTGGGGATCCACGGCCAGGTCCGCGGCCAGGTCCTGTTGGCCGCCCGTCCCGCGCCAGGCGCGCTCGACGAGGACCCGGCCGTCCGGCGCGAACTTGACGAAGCCCAGGTCCAGGTCGCCGGAGGGGTCGTAGCGCGTGGCGACCGCGAAAATACCCGCCGAGGAGATGGCGACCTTGGCGTTGAACTTTCCGGCGAGCTCCCGGAGATAGCCCGGCCTGCGGTAGGGTCCGGCGAGCAGGGTCCGGCCCGCCGCGTCGAACTTCCAGAGCGCGAGGTCAAGCCTCGCCGGCCCGGGCGTGGCCGGGTTGGAGGAGAAGCCCACCACCCAGATGTCCTGGGCGGCGTCAAGCGCCACGCCGAAGCCCCCGTCAAAGCCCGAACCCGCGGAATAGGTCGAGGTCAGCACCAGGGAGTCGTCATGCGGGCAGTATCTCCAGAGCGCCAGGGAAATCTCCACGGGACCGCTGAAGTCCGCCGGACCGCCGGTCTGGATCGCGCCCGATATCCAGACGTCTCCGGAAGAGTCCAAGGCGAAGTCGTTCTTGCTGAAGAAGCTGTCGAAGGTCCGGCTGGAAAGGAGCAGAGTCCCGGAGGCATCGGTTCGATAGACCGCCACGTCCACGCCCGTTTCCAAGCCGAAAGACGTGCCCACCGCGTAAGCGCCGCCCGCCGTGTCGAAGGCGACGGACCAATCGCCCTGGCCCGAGGCGCCCGGCAGTTCGAGCGTCGTCTCCAAGGACGCCCCGGGTCCGCCGTAGCGGAAGAACTTGATCACGCTGTTCTCGGCCCCGACCGCCCAGATCCGGCCCCCGGAGTCGACCGACAAGGCCAGGCCCGCGTTGCCCAGGACTCCGCCCCCCTCGCAGCTTGAGAAGGCGGGTTGGCTGGAATCAACCCCCTGGCCCGGCCCCAAGGTGCCGGCCGAGATGCTGCCGGAGCCCGGCGCCCCGGGAGCGCCGGTCGTCTGGTCCGCGCCGTCGGCGTCGAGGATGTGCAGGTGCAGCGCGTAGGAGGTCAGGGAATCCAAGCCCCCGACTATCGTTTGGCCGGCCGGGGTCGCGGGTGAGAAGCTGGACGCCCCCAGAAAGTCCTGGCTCTGGCAGGTCCCGGTGGCATAGTGGACGCGGTAGAGCGTGCCAAGCGGGTTTCCGTTGGCGTCCCAGGCCAACTCCAAGGTGCTGGAGGATCGGGCGGTGACCCGGAAGTCGGCCGCGCTGTTGAGCTTGCGGGTCACGGTCACGCGGGAGACGCCGTCCGCGAAGGCCTCCTGGAAGGTCCCCTGGGAATCCTTGGCGCGAGACGTGATGACGAAGGTCCCGGCGCCGGAATGGATTCCGCTCCCGGACAGCAGGGACCAAGCCGTGGTCCCGGCGGCTAGGACGAAGACCTCGCCGGTCTGATAGGAGGAGCCGGTCCAATAGCGCCCGTCGGAGAGCCGCAGAACCGACACTCCGACCTCGGCCACGCCCGCGTCGCCCCGGGCCGTCCCCGAAATGGCGAGCAGGGAGGTTATGGTCCCTCCATCGGGCGGGAACACGACGGCCGAGACCGGCGGGGCCGGCGGCGTCTCAACGCCCTCCGCGCCCGGGAGCGCCGCCCCGCCGGTGAAGCGGTAGGGCGAGCTCGATTTCACGGCCAGCCAGACGTCGGCCCCCCGCGCCGCCGCGTCGCGCGCTTGGGACTCGCCCGCGACCGCCTCGGCAAAGACCAGCGCTCCGGCTGGATCGTAGCTCCACACGCCCGCGATCCCGTTCTCGTCGGGCCCGGGCTGGACGGCCCCGGCCACCAGCAGGCGCCCGCCCGGGCCCGCGGCCATGCCGTGGACAAGTTCGTGCTCCCCGGCCGTGGAGTGCCAGAAGCTCTCCGAGACCAGGCCGCCGTCCAGGCCGTACTTAAGGAAGGCGAGGTCGGTGTTGCCCAAGGCATTGAGCCGGGGCGCGGCCGCAAAGATCGCGGAGCCCGCGATGACCAACTCGGCGTTAAAGCTCTCGTCAGGCTCGCGCAGATAGCCGGACCTAAGGAAGGGTCCCGACGTCAGGCTCCTGCCGTCCGGGGCGAATTTCCACAGGGCCAAGTCGAGACGATTGGGGCCGCTCGTCGCGGGGTTTGACGAGTAGCCGAGCACCCAGACGCTTCCGGAGGCGTCCACATCCACGCCCAAGCCCGCGTCGAGGCCGCCGCCGCCCGCGTAGGTCGTGGTCAGCGCGATGAGATTGCGCCCCGGGTCGAACTTCCACAGGCCCAGAACGACCTGGGCGTCTCCGGCCTCAAACGAACCGCCGGTCTGGATGCCGCCCGTGATCCAGAGGTCTCCCGAGGAGCCGAAGGCGAAGTCGGCCTTATTGAAGGAGCTGTTGAATGCCGCGCTCGACACCAGGTCCAGTCCCGGCGAGACGCGGTAGATCGCGACATCCACATCCGGTTCCCCGCCCGATGCGCCCACCGCGAAGACATCGCCCGAGACCGGCTCGAACTGCAGGCTCCAGGCGCCGAAGTCCGCGGCGCCGGGCAGGGTCAGGTCCCCCAGCGGCGCGCCCTGCGAGTCGAACTTGCCGAGAAGAATTTCGTCGTTCTCGGTCCAGGCCTCCCAGATGCCGCCGGAGGGCTCGATGGCGATGGCCAGCCCCTCCGGGGCGCCGCCTCCGCCGTCTCCGGAGGGCCGACAGCCGGGCGTGGAGAGGTCGCGCTTGACCAGCCGGATGGAAGTGAAAAACCCGGTGTCTCCCGAGGCGTAGACGTTGGCCGCGTCCTTGACCGCGATATGGTGCGTATCGGTGAAGTCCTGGGAGCAGGCGATTATATCGAGCGTCGGGCTCAACCGGAAAAGCCCCATGTGCCCCGCGACGTAGACGTCGCCCAGGGGATCGACCGAGATGTCCACGTCGGCGTGGGAGCTGGGGAGCGTCGTCGAGCTGATAAAGGCCAGGTCCGGGCCGAAGCGCAGGACCGCGGTCCGCGGGGAATTGCCGGAACCGGCGGTCGCGACCGCGTATAGGTCGCCGGTACCCGGGTGGGCCGCGATGCCGTGGCCCTTGAAGGCGGCCCCGGGCGCGCCGAACTCCACCGAGCGAACCGGTTCCAAGGCGGTGGTGTACTCCGAGATCAGCACGTTCACGTCGAAACCGGAACTGCCGGTCCCCACCGCGTAGACGCGGTCGGAGACCGGGTAATAGGCAAGCGCCCCGCTGCGCCCTCCGAAATCGCCCGGCGGGCGGCCCGAGAGAGTCCCGGTGAACGGGGACTCGGCCACCAGATCGAGTCCCGGGGAGAGCTTGACCACCCGCGGCCCCACGGAGGACTGCTCCAGCGTGTAGACGTTCCCCGAGCCGTCCAGGGCCACCGCCTCGCCGCCGAAGGGACTCGCGGCCCGCGAGGCGAGGTTCAGGTCGTAGAGGATCGTGCCCTGGTCGAAGGCGCGGCCCACCACGTAGACGCTGGAGCCATGGACCGCCACGTCGTTGGCCATGTCGGAGCCGCTCCGGTCGATGTGGGAAGCCGCAAGCAGGCGGCCGGAAGGGTCGTACTTGAATACGATCCAGTCCATGCCGGCCGCGCCCTGTGAGGAGATGCCGGTCACGTAGATGTTGCCCGCCGCGTCCAGGGCCAACCCGCGGCCCTCGTCGATGCCGGGACCGTCGAAGGCCACGCCGCGCGGGTCGAAGAGGCTGCCCGTGAACGTTCCGATCAGGCCGGGCGGAGTCTCAAACGCCGGGGGCGAGGCGATGCTCACCGCGACCGCGCGGCTCGCCTCCAGGTTCCCGGCCCGGTCCCGACTCTGAAAGGCGAGAGTGTGTGCGCCGGGTGACAGGTTGAAGGGAGCCAGGAAGACCAGTTGGGGTCCGGCGTCGATGGAGTACAAGGTTTCGAGCACTCCTGAGCCCAAATCAACGGCTGCGAAGGAGAAGTAGTCCGTGGCCGCGGCCGCCAACGGACCCGGTCCCGCCCCCATCTCGTTGACCAGCAGGGTCGTCACCGGCGCGAGCGAGTCAACTAGGAAGGTCGAAGCCGCCGAGGCAACGTTTCCGGCGCGGTCCGCCACGCGCGCGGTCACGGAGTGGGTTCCCTGGGACAGCGCCGCGGCCGGCGTGAAGCTCGCCGAGGAGGCGGTGACGAAAGCCCCGGCCGTGATGTCGGCCCCGTCAAGCACGAACCTCAGGGTGGCCGTGTCCACGCCGGAGTCGAAATCCGAGTAGACGGCCGCGATCAAGGGG
>CAYJXJ010000010.1:0-51957 GCA_964374095.1 uncultured Elusimicrobia bacterium | reverse complement strand
ATGCAGTGTCGTATGGATGCTTTCTATGTCGCTAACTCGTAAACTCGGGCTAGGCGAGGGCGGAGTCAGGCTTCCCCGCCGTCCTGCATATAATCCACGACGATGCCGATCATCTTTTTCACCGACTCGTTGCAGGACTTGAAGATAATCTTCTCCAGAGCTGGCCCGCCGTGTTGTCTGAGGGCATCGCTGATGATGGCATGGACGAATGACTGCGTCACGGCGTCGACACCGGCAAAGTCGAGGACGACCTCCTCCTGCTTTTGCAGGGCGGGCAGGATTTCATTTAGGCGGATTTCCCTGGCCACGTCCTTGTTCTCGGCGAAGGCTCCCGCCCGCTCGCGAATGCCGATTCGTCTCATTCGAAACGGGGCTTCTTGAACCGGACCTTTCTTCTCTCGCGCACGGCCGCGCTGTAGGTTTCACGGATCGCATCCAGCAGGCGCGAGAACTCCTCCGTCTGGTCCAAGGGGATGTCCACGCCGACCACCGTCCCGCCCCAGGAGGGAAAATCATCCCCTTTGGAATGCCTGTCGTTGAAGGGGTCGGCGTTGAGTCGCACCCGCTTGAGGGAGCGCTTGAGCAGCTTGTAGAAGCCGGTCCCGCTGTAGATCATGAAAAATCCCCGGTTGACGCCGGCGATGGACTTGATGAAGAAAAGGCCGGCGCCGGCGTTCTCGGAAGTCCCGCCTTCCCGTGCCGTCGTGCCGGTGATCCCGGGCATCAAGGCCAACCGAATCGCCTCCAGGTCGGTCGGCGCAGGATGGGAGCGGGTGATGGTCGTACGGATCCCCGCTCCGGTATCGGCGATCCCGATCCGGATGGTGTTGGTCTTGGGATAGTATTGCGCGCACAGGAGCGCCCCGTGTCGGGCTTGCGCGTGCTCGATGACGTTGCGCACGAGCTCGCTGACGATATAGCCCAGGGTATTGGCCTGCTCCGGCGCCAGATGAAGGAGGGGGATCATCTCGGTGATGAACCGGGTCTGTTCCTCCGCCGTCTTGATCTGCGTGAGCGGTATGAAGCGTCCCGCGGGCTCATGCTCGTGAATGACGATGTCGGATTGAATACCCAGCAACCGGAGCAATCCCATCCGGACCAAGTAATGTTTGGATTTCGCCTCCAGCGGCCCGCAGCGGACGCTCGCCGGGCCCACCTGCAGGCCTAATGCCGTGATCATGGCCAGGACGGCGGGATGGACGGCGATCCATTTTTCATGTGCCGAGATTTCAAGTAATTCGGGGGACGATGGGTCGAATGCCCGTAGAAAGGGATCGAAATTGCCAAGGAAGGCGCTATTTGGGAGATGTATACGCACCTATTTCTTATAGTATACCTGGAATCCAGGTAATTGTCAATAACACCTGGAATCCCGGTAATTTACTACTTTACTCGTTGTTTTGCGCCTCGGCCGACCACCCGGGCCTGGACCCGGAACATCCGCGCTTTCTCGCGGGCGGTCGCGTCGTCGTAGCCCAGCAGGTGGAGGGCGCCGTGGGCCACCAGCGTGAGGACCTCGGTCAGCACGGGGTGCCCCAGTTCGCGCGCCTGGCGCCGCGCCATGAAGGCCGAGACGTAGATGTCCCCGAAGGGATCGTCGGGCCGCCGGCCGGGGCCGGCTTCATAATTGAAGGCGATGACGTCGGTGTCGTGCCCGCGCCTCAGGAACCGCCGCCCGAGGGCCCGCATGCGGGCCCTCGAGATGAAGACGACACTGACTTCTCCGCGGGGCTTGAGGCCCGGTCGGCGGGGCCGGGTCTTCAGCGCGGCCCGGCAGATCTCGGCGATCCGGCGCGCTCGGCGCGCCGCGGGCGGCAGCAGCGCCAGGCCGGCGAGGCGGACGGTCAGCGCTTCTGCTCCCACCGCTCGTAGGCCTGGATGATCTTGCGCACCAGCGGGTGGCGCACGACATCTTCTTCCGAAAGGCGCCGGAATGCCACCCCCTCCATGTCCTTGAGCACGTCCATGATCCGGATGAGCCCCGAGGTGGCCTTGGCCTCCAGATCGGTCTGGGTGATGTCCCCGGTCACCACCGCGCGCGAGCCGTTGCCCATGCGGGTGAGGAACATCTTCATCTGCTCGGGCGTGGTGTTTTGCGCCTCGTCGAGGAGGATGAAGGCGTCCTCGAAGGTGCGTCCGCGCATGTAGGCCAGAGGGACGACCTCGATCACCTCGCTCTCGCGCAGGCTCCGGAACCGCTGGGGGCCCACGAAGCTGTAGAAGGCGTCGTAGAGGGGCCGCAGGTAGGGATGGACTTTCTCGAGCAGATCTCCGGGCAAAAAACCCAGCCTCTCCCCGGCCTCGACGACGGGGCGCGAGAGGATGATGCGGTTGACCGTTTGGCGCTGGAGGACCCGCAAGGCGCAAGCCACGGCCAGGTAGGTCTTTCCCGTGCCCGCCGGCCCGATGCCGAAGACCAGATCATGGCTGAGGATCGCGGCGACGTAGCTCTCCTGATTGCGCGTCTTCGGGCGAATCACCTTGCCGTGCGCGGAGCGGATGATGCCGTCGTCGGGCAGGGTGGGGAATTCCTCGGCGTCCCGCCTCGCCGCGGGCGCCTGGCCCTTGCCGCCGCGGATCGCGCCGAGCCGCTCCTGGACGGCGCGGACGGCCCTTGTGACGCGCGCCGGGGTCCCGCGTATCGAGAGACTCAGCTCCGGCGACCGCGGGTCTTGGCGCACGACGAGTTCGACGGAGAATTCGGACTCGAAGCGCCGCAAGAGGGAGTCCTGCTCCCCCAGCAAGGCGAGAGCCTCGCCGGAATCCTGGATCTTAACGCGTCGCGTCGCCATGATCGTCCTCCATCGTCTCCGACAGCCCGAGCTTGGCTCCCACGGCCCGGGCCGTCTCCCGCTCCAATTCGGGGGCGGCGCCGCGCCCGACGCGCCGCCGCCAGCGCCAGACCACGTCCTGAAGGTCCCAAAGCGGCACATGAAGCCCGGACTCCTCGAAAACCTCGATCCACCGCGCGAGCCGGGAGATGTCCGCGGGCCTGCCGGCGCCCGCCGCGGTTTCGCACAGGGCGACGAGGCTCCCCCGGAGCCGGCCGATTCCGGGAAGCTCCTCCGGAAGGAGTCCCTGTTCCCGGCAGGAGGCAAGGGCGGCCATGAGCCCCTCGGGTTCGCCGGCCCTCCCCGATGCCGCGGCCAGCAGCCCCTCCAGCGCGGCTTGCCATGACTCGAGGAACATGCGGCGCGGGGACCGGGGGGGACCGCTGGCGAGCACGCGCAGGAGTTCCGAGCGTTCTTCGGGAAAGACCGCGTCGAGGGCGAAGCCGGGGGCGCCGAGCAGGTCTTCAAGCTTGGAACGGGCAAGCTCGGGGTCCCAGGCGTCGAAGCCCTGCGCCGCGCCCTCGGGCGGCTCTCCGGATCCGACCCACGCGGCCAGGTCGAGCCGGTCCTGCTGGTGCACCGCGGCCCAGAACCGGGCGCTTTCCAGGGTCGACCGGTCCTGGACTCGGAGGGATGCCGTCAGGAGCCCGCTCTCACGCCCCGCCGGAAGCGCCCTGGATTTGCGATCGACGTTGCCGGCCTCCACGGAAAAACGGGGGGGGGATGGGCGCAGGGGCGCGTCACCCCGGATCTGGCGGCGCAGCGCCCAATCCGCGGCGGCGCGGCGCAGGTCGGCCCGCAGGGGCAGGACCAGGCGCGAATAGACGCCGGCGCCGTTTTCAAGCGCGGCATCGTTGGAGACGGCTCGGGCGAGTTGCGCCTGGAATTGCACGGCCAGCGCCCCGGCGCCGGGGCCCGCGAGCTCCAGCGCCCGCGCCGCGTGGCGCAGGTTCTGGACGGCTTCGATCCCGCCCACATCATCGAAGAACCAGCCGCAGCTGGTCCGCATGAGCAATTTGTGCCGCTGCATCTCAAGAAGGCCCAGGGTCCGCGAGGCTTCGGGGGGCGAGAGGTGACGCCTGGATTCGGCCGAGAGGAAGGCGTCCTCGGCCCCGGGGTCGAGAAGCCTGCGGGCGTAGCGGTCCCGGGCTCCCCAAGGGTCGCGGAGAAGGTCTCGAGCGGAAGTCTCGTAGACTTGGTCGAGTCCGTCCCGGAGCCAGTCGAGGGCCTCGCGCAGGGGGCCGCGCCACCGCTGGTGGGTTCCCTTTTGGTGGCGGCACCCGCAATCCCCGGTCCAGCGCCCCAGGCCATGGGGGCAGCTCCAGGCGGTGTTGGAGCGGATCTCGACTTCTTCGGGGGGCGGGTAGAGATCGAGGAATTCCCCGTAGTTGGTGGCGATCACGCCTTCCCGCGCCAGCCACTCAAAGGCCGTTGCCAGGGCTTGGGCCCCACTCCTGCGGTGATGACCGAAGTATTCGCCGTCGGCGGCGAGATGCACCAGCTGCACGGAGTCGTCGGGAAGAAAGAGCGCGTTGATCTTGCGGGCGAGGATCCGCCCGTCCCGGAGAGAAGCCGGTTCGGTCGCGGCGCGGGCCAGTTCTTGGTAATAGAAGAAAATGGCCAGGGACAGGCCGGGGCGCAGCCGAGAAACCCAGCGGTAAGGGCGCGAGGGCATGAACGTGTCGGCCGACGCGTCCCGCCAGGGGCCGCCGCCGGCGGGGCGCACGCGCGCGGCCTGGTGGGGTGCGAGAATCGCAAAGCGAATTTTCTGCGCGACGAGGTCCTCGAGGGTGGCCTCGTCCACGGCGGTCTCCGGAAGCCACATCCCTTCGGGGTCGCGACCGAAGCGCCACCGGAAGTCCTCCACACCCCAGCGGAGCATGGTGGCCCGGTCGCGGGGGGTTTCGAGGGGGAGGATGGCGTGGACGTAGGGTTGGGCGACGGCGTTTCCGTGGCCGCCGCGCCGGCCGGCGCTGCGGCGGTCCGCGTCGACGATCCGTCCGGCCAGTTCGGGCCGGCGCCGGTCGAGCCAGGAGAGCAGCGTGGGGCCGAAATTGAAGCTCATGCGGGAGTAGTTATCGGCCATGCCGTAGACGCGTCCGCGGGCGTCGGACAACGGGCAGGCGGCGTTGGGGCCATAGCACTCCTGGAGGATGCGCTCGTTCCAGTCCCGGTAGGGGGCGGCCGACTCCTGAGGCTCGAGATCGGAGGTCCAAGGGTTTTCGCGAGGCGGCTGGTAGAAGTGCCCGTGGATGCAGACGTACTTGTTTCGCCGATCGGGGGCCACGCCGGTGTGACCCTTTCTCACTTTCTCAAGGGATCGTCTTGCCCCGAGGGACAACGACGATCCCGGAGGTGTCCACGGTGTAGCGCGCGGAGTCCGCGGCCGGGTCGTGTCCCGCCGTCTGGCGCGCCTCGATCTCGTTGAAGCGGTCGACAATCACGCGCCGAAGCTTCGCTTCGGTGCGAATTTTGCAGAAATCCATAATGATCGAATCTTCTATAATCGCGCCGTCGTGAACGTGAACGCCTCGGCCTAGAATTGAATTGCGGATTGTCGCGTTGCGAACGAAACAGCCGTCCCCGATGATGCAGTTGGAGAGCTTGCCTTCGAGAATCTTGGCCGGGGGGCCGTCGTAGCGGCCCGAATGCATGAACCATTTGCGGTTGTTGAGGTTGAAGCGCGGCTTGGCCCCGAGTATGTCCATGTTGGCCTGGTAGTAGGCCGCCAGCGTCCCGACGTCGCGCCAGTAGGCCTTCTCCTCATAGGCCTTGAGTCCGGGAAGGAGGTTGGTGGCGAAATCGTAGGCGTAGGCCTTCTTGAGCTGGTGGACTACCGGCAGGATGGAGCTTCCGAAGTCGAGATCCAGGTCCCGCTTGGATTCGTCCTCGAGCAGGCCCATGAGGACGTCGGCGTTGAAGAGGTAGTTGCCCATGGAAGCCAGCGCCCGGGTGGGGTCTCCCGGCATAGGTTCGGGCCGGGAGGGCTTCTCGGCGAAGCCCGTGATGCGGAACTTGGAGTCGGTCTGGACGACTCCGAAGGAGGACGCGGCTTTGAGCGGCACCGGGATGGTGGCCACCGAGATCTCGGCTTTCTTCTCGAGATGGAACTGGACCATCTGGCCGACGTCCATCCGGTAGATGTGGTCCGATCCGAACACCGCCACGAGGTCGGGATCGAAGTCCCGGATGAGGTTGACGTTCTGGCGGACGGCGTCGGCGGTGCCGCGGTACCACATGGTGCCCAGTCGCATCTGGGGGGGGACGACCGTGATGAACTGGTCGCGGGTCAGGCCCGACGTGCGCCAGCTGGCGCGCAGGTATTCGATCAGGCTCTGGGACATGTATTGGACGAGGATGTAAATCGAGCCGAACCCGGAGTTGACGAAGTTGGACAGGACGAAATCGATGATGCGGTATTTGCCGCCGAAGGGGACGGCGGGTTTGGACCGCTCGGAGGTCAGGGGATAAAGCCGTTCTCCCTTGCCGCCGGCGAGGATGATGGCGAGGACCTTGCGGGTGGGGAGTATCATGAGGCGCCCCCCGCGGGGGCGCCGATAGTTGTTAGGGGGGCCAACCGCCGTTTTATTAGGTCCTTACTCCGCATAGGGATCCTCGGCGGCGCCCTCCGGGAGTCCGGCGACGGGCTTTGGTTTGACGGCCGGGGCAAGCTCGGCGGCCTTCGGCGCCGGGGAGTGAGCCACCGGCAGGGCCGCGGGGGCCGTCCCCCTGAGGTTGAGTATCGGGTGGGAGTCCTGCAGCCCGGCCGTGACCTCGGTCGACCCGTCGGCGGTGAGACCGGTCGAGACCCGCACCGGAACGTAGACGCCCCCCGCGTGGGTGATCAGGGAAGAGGTCGGGACAAGCAGGATGTTGCGCTTGACCGAGGCGTGGATGACGCCTTCCCACTCGGTCCCGGGGTCGAGGCTGCGCTCCGGGGAGAGGTCCAATTGGAACCGGCCGCCCTCGGCCGTGGCCGAGTAATTGACCACGGTGCCTTCGAGGCGGCGGGAAGGAGCCGTGACGGGCCAGAACTCGAAGCGCTGGCCGAAACGGACCCAGCCCGCGTCGGCCCGGCCGACACGGGCCTCCAGGCGCAGGCCTTTGGCGGCCTCGAAGAGAAGGGCCTGGGGCTGGACCGTCTGGCGGGCGCGGACGTAGCTCTTGAGGAGAAAACAGTCGTAGGGGCAGCGGATGGCGGTCGGCTTGTACACCTTCTGCCAGCGCTCCTGGACCATCTCCTGCGGGGTGCTCCCGCGGGCGTCGATGATGGCCGCGAGCTCCCGGTTGGCCAGCAGCCCGAGGGTGCTGCCGGCCGAACGCCATGTGAAGGTGTCGGCGATGACGGCCTCGACGCGTCCCTGGATGGTGGCCTTGAGCCTGAAAACGTCCTGGGCGACGACGGTCCCTTTGGCCGGGACCCGGACCTGGAGGTCCCCGCGTCGCGCCGTCAGGGGTTCCTGCGCGGCGGCGGTCGCTCCCGCCGAGAGCAGGAGCAGGAGAGCCGCGGGCCCGGGGAGGCTCAAGCCGCCGCCTCCGGGGCCAGTTTCCCGCGCATCCCGTCGAGGCGGGGGTTGCTCCCTTTCCAGGCGTGGCGCAGGAACGCCTCCCACGTCCAGGGCATGCTCCGCGCGAAGATGTCGGAGAGAGCCTCGGCGTAGCGCTGAATCTCCCACTGGGCGGGGGCGTCCGCGCGGAGGTTGATGAAGTGCATGAGATTGCGGGCGCTCACGGTCCAATAGAACTGGGTGTAGAGGCTCACCGGCAAGGACATTCGAGCCAGTTCGCGCGCCGCCCCCAGGGAGAGCAGTTCCTTGTAGACGGCGTAGGACTTGTCGTAGGCCTCTTGCAGCAGGCGCGCGCAGCGGGCTTGGTCGATGGCGGGCGCCGGCTGCGAGGCCTGCTTGTTCTTGGGGTCGGGGGCGCGCCACTGGCCGGGGAGATAAAACTCGTCTTGGACTTCCGTATACCGGGCCGAAATCTCATTGAAAGAATTGTGGGTCACGATGCCGTTGGCCACGTAGTTGTGGAAGGGTCCCTCCACGGTCAGGTCGTAGGTGGGGAGGACTCCCAGGTATCGGATCGAGGCGATCCGCGCCCACTTCGGAATCATTTTTGTCACGCGGGCCAGGGGCTTGGCGACCTTGCGCCACTTTCGAATCACGTGGCGTGAAACTCCGAGCATGGCGGCTATGCCGTCGTCGTCGGCGTCCGGCATGCGGTATTGTCTCTCCAGCCATTCTTTATCCCGGTAAAGCGGCTGGCTGACTTGCCGACCGTTGACGCAGAGCCGGGGAAGGCCGTCGCCCCGATACGTCGCGAGTTCCCCGGTGAGTTCAAGTCCCGTCTCCGCGGCGAGCGTCTTCCACCCGCCCTCGAAGAGGAATCGATGGTCCTTGGTGCAACGAATTAGGCGTCCATCGTCCAATCCGACCTCAAAAGTCGGCTTTTCTCCGGTCTTGAAGATGTCGAGGATTCGGGTATGCCGAAAGGTCCATGTCTGCTCATTGAGGCTCCGCAGGTGCATCCGGGCGAGCCTGGGTCTTTGAGGTATGGCCACGAAGGAGCCCAGACGCTTGGCGTGTGGGATGGGCCGGGCCCCTTCATGCCATTTCCTGTGGAATTCCTCTATCGACATCCGGTAGGACTTGCGTCGTCCGCGGGCGGGCCCGGAGGGAAGATCGAACCATAGCTCGGTGTCGCCGGTCAGACACCCCGCCCGGTGCCGAATCCACTGCCGCATGACGAAAATCGGGCAGGAGACATGGAACTTGAAGACGGCATGCTCGAAGGGCGTCATGTGCTCGTGTCGCAGAAGGTAGGAGATGAGTTTGCGGTCCTTCTCCTCGCCTTTGGAGGTCGAGGCGTAGGAGACCCGCGCCGCCGTGAGCACCCCGGCGTCGCCGCCCATGGAATCGACGAGCCGAACGAAGCCTCTATCCAGGACCGGGGCGGCTCCTTCGGGCAAGCTCATCGAACCATTCCCAGAGTTCACCGGCTGAGGGCCACCCCGTCCTTGTAGACCCGCATGTCCGGGAGTTTGGCGCCCGCGGCCGCCGAGTCCTCGATCCAGCGCGCGATGGCGGGGTCGGGAAGGGGCGGTCGGCCGTCGAAACGGGCGAAGGTTCCCTCGAGAGCCTTGCGGATGCGCCGCTCCGAAGCGCCGCGCCCGATCGTGAGGGGCACGACGAGGGCCCGGCCGCCGCGCGAGAGTTCCTTGATTCGCCGGCGGATGGCCAGTTCGAGCTTCTCACGTTCGGCCTGTCGTCCATCCTCGACCAATGGGAAGACCTCGACGGCCTTGAAGCCACCTTTGAGCCTAACGCGCTCGGCCAGGTTTTGAAGCGTGCCCAGCAGTTGGGAGTTCTCGAGGTCAGCCTTGATCGCGGGGACGGCCAGCAGAACGGACTCCTTGTCCGGGGCCCGGCTCAGGGCCTTGGCCCGGGCGGCGACGGCGGCCGCGAATTCGGGGTGGTCGTCGAGGGCGAGCGCAAGGACGGTGGGCAGGGGCGAGCTCGCGCGCCGGACGCGGCGGCCCCCGGGGGAGCCGGGACGGCCTCCGAGAAAGGCCCGGGAGGGCTCCTCCCGGATGCCGAAGAGAAAGCGCGCGTGGTCCATGGCGGCGGAATGGGACGAGAGCAGCATGGGGACGGCCACGATCTTGGCGGGTTTGCGCGACTTCAGGCGGGCCAAGCCCTTGTCCAGGGCCCGGACATCCGTCGCCTCCGCGAACTCGATCGGGAATTTGGGGGACAACTCCTTGCGCAGGGAGTCGAGGGTGGCGGCCCATTCGCGCCCGCCGCCCGGCAGGAGGACGAGCGCGCCGAAGGCGGGGGGGCCGGCCGCTGGACCCCCCCAGGCCGCGCCGGCCCGCAGCGCCAGGATCGCCGCCAGGGCGCCGAATGGGTTCACCGGCCGCGTTTCTTGGCGCGCCGCAGCGCCGCGACGACATGCTCCGTCAATTCCTGCAGGCTTATCGGCTTGCACACGAAGTCGTCTCCCCCGCTCAAAGTCGAGCTCAACTTGTCCTGGGGGCTTTCCCGCGCCGTCAAGAAGAGAATGGGAACTCGATTGCCGCGCTTCTCCGACTCTCGAATTTTTTGGCAGGCCGCCAGGCCGTCCATGCGCGGCATCATGAGATCCATCAAGATGAGATCGGGGCGCTCGCGCTTGAAGGCCGAGACCGCCTCGTCGCCGTCGGCGGCGGTGACGGTGGCGTAGTGAAGACGGCCCAACTGCGTGGCGAGAATCTCGCGGATGGAGGCGTCGTCGTCGACGATCAGGATCTTCTTTTGCCGCATGGAGTTGTCGGGTGTTCGGTTATGTGCTCAGATGCGGCGCTCTCGCATAACCGAACGCCCTGCGCTTCCACGGCATGGTGGCGCAGGCACCTAGGGATCGAATACCCACAGCGAGGACTTCCCGGTCGTCCCGACCACGGCGACAGCCAGTTCGGTGGGGGTTTGAGGGCGCTCGACCATGGCCAGGGCGGTCGAATAGCCGGAGAGATCGCCCTTCCAGGTGGTTTCCAAGGCCAGCCCGTCCCAGTCCTTGCGGTGGAGCTCGCCGTGGCCGTAGAGGCCGAAAGGCTGGGCCAGACCGCCGAATTTGGCCAGATTCTTAACCACGTAGATCCCCGAAAGCTTGCGGTCTTGGTACCGGATGGCGACGGAGGGGTGGCACTGGAGCGGTTTGTCGACCCAGCGGAATCTCACGGGGGTTTGGCCGTAGGCGTCGGGGCTCTTCCATGAACCCTTGGGCATGTCGATGCGCAGGCGGTCGCTGCCGGTGTAGTAGAGCGGCATAGCGCCTTGGCCGTCCAGATCGGCGGTCGTAAAGTCGTAGATCCAGTCGATCCGGCGGTAGGCCAGGCGTTGGCCGCCGGGGCCGTACTTTCCCGCCGCCAGGGACAGGGGGTAGATGCTTGAGAATGGGTAGTTGCGGTTGTCGAGCAGCTGCTGCACGGCCAGCTCGCGGCGGCCGTCGGCGCCTTGATAGCCGCGGACGATCCAAGGCAGCTCGCCGATCTCGGTCCAGCGTCCTTCCGGCGAGACTTCCAGGACGACCGTCTCGACCCGGGACATTCCCTGGTTGTGCCGGGTCACGAACAACTCGGCGCGGCCGTTGGCGTTGAGGTCCGCCGCCTCGATGGAGAGGATTTTCGAGGTGGTTCCGCGCTGTTCGTGGCGCGCCCGGACCGCCGCCGGGTCGGGCGGATAGGCGTAGAGGTAGACGCGCTTGTCGTCGGCGATGGCCGTGTCGAGCCGGCTGTCCCCGTCGAAATCGGCGACGGCCATCCCGTAGATCTCGAAATCGAAGAGTCCCGACTTCCAGCGCGGGGAGCGGGCCGCGCCCGTCGGGATCCCGTTCGGATCGGTCCTGCCGCCGGCGGGGGCCGGGTACGCCGGGGGGGGCGCGGGGGCGGGAGCCGGAGGGACGGGGAGGAGCCGGAATCGCTGGCCTCCCTTCACCCCATCGGAGGAAGGTCCCGTAATCGCGCCGAGGGAGTACTGTTGGTGAACTTCCCGGATCGTTCCCTGCGCCACCGTGATTTCGATGGGGCCCAGAGATTTGCCGGTGACGGGATGGCGAAGCTCTTCGCCTTCCTCATACACGACGAAAGGCTGTCCGGGCTGGGCTCCGGATTTCTCCCCGGCGTCCAGATATATCCCGGCGGGGTCGACCTTGACGACGTAGCCGAAGTCAGGCGCCTGGGACCATGACGGAGAGGTGTGTAGGAGCAGGCTAAGAAGCAGGATCATCAGCGGGGACAGACTATCATTTTTGTTAGAATTCGCCAATGCCTGACGCTCAAAGCTTCCCTGATCGCGTCAGGCGCCATCCGCTCCCGCGGAAGCTGTCTGCGGCGACGTTTCCAGGGGCGCGCTACGGTTGCGGCGCGGCGTGGAGCGGGACGGCGGAGGATCTCTTTACCATCGTCGCCGCGGCCGAGGATCTGCGCATGGGGTCCCTGCCCGAGCTCTTCCTGGGCCGCAGGCTGAAGATGAGAGACCGGGTGGAGATTCCCCTCAACCTCGCGGGGGGACTGGTGAACCTCCTGCTGCGGGTGCTCCCTCCGGACGTCGTCCTATGGATGCATGAACGGGTCTTCCGCGCTCTGGCGAGTCCGCATTCCTACACGTTTGACCCGGGCGCGCGGCTGGCGGAGGCGCGGGAGCTTGCGGCGCGCGTGGAGCGGGAAACCGGCCGGTCCCCGGCCCTGCTCGCCCTGATCTCGCATCCCGCGGTTCGCGGCGAGGCCCTGCATTTCAACTTCGAGCTCGTGCGGCACGCCCTGCGGCTGCTGCGGGCGGTCCGCGGGGCGCCGTGCCGGCCGCGGCTGGTCGTCGCGGTCGATCCGTTCGCCATGGATAACCAAACGGTCGCCGTCGAATCCCTCTACGCGGGCTGCATGGGGCTCTACCACGTCGGTATCGACCGGATGGCCTTCGCCCGTTCGGCCTGCAGTTCGAGCATCGTGGGCGAGGCGGCCTGGCACCGCTCGGGCTGGAGGCTGCTGGACCTGCTGAGGAGGGGAGGCGAGGCCGGGATGGCCCTGGGAGGGGGGGTGGCTTCCACGGCGCGCCTGCTCTACACCGCCCGCGAATGGGTTTGGCGGGAGCGGCGGTCTCGCCCTCGCGCCGTCGAGCCGGGCCGGGTGCTGGAGGCCTTGCGGCGAGACGCGTCCTTCGCCGCCTACGAGGGCCGCGGCCTCGGCCCGCTTTCCGTGCTCCAAGGGTGGCGGCGCCTCGAGGGGTGGTTTCTGAGGGGGATCGCCGATGACCGCGCGGCTCCCGAGTCCGGGGAGTTGGGAGCGGAGGTCCTGCGGAGGGCCAGGCTGATCCTGGATGCCATCGACCGCCGCGGCGACGACGCCGATCTCGCGATCGGGAGGCTCCGCGCCGAGTTCAAGCGCGAGACCCCCCCGCGCCCGCGGTTGATGCGGGCGGTCTTCGGGAGGGTCCTTCGCGCGGGGCGGCCCGTCCTCTTCATCCCCGTGGTCCACGACTCGGGCGCGAGTCCCGGCATCCACATCCGCTCTCCCTGGGCGTGGGCGCGCGCCGCCGGGGATCGCGCGGCGGGCTGGGCGCCGGACGGGCGCCCCTGGGATGGCGCTCCGGAAGAGTTCGGCGAGGCCTTCGTCGCGGCGAACTACGCCTAGCCCATGACGACCAACTCCCACTGTGGGAGTAGCGCCCTGCGGCCCTTCACCGTGGAAAGGCTTCGCCGGCGAAGTTTACATGCATGGCACCCTCAAGCACCCGCGCGACCGCTTAGAACGGCGAATCCCGTTGAATTTGAGTCAGCCCGTCCAGACAGCCCCGGGGGCCCAGAACGGCATAGGCATTTGCTAGCAAAGACTGCCGCCCCCTGCGTGCATTCATTCCGGATCCCGGGAGTCCAACCGGCTTGAAAATTGGAGGGAGGGGGGCTATACTTTCGCCGTGAACCGGCTGGGTCGAGCCTTGCGTAGCCGCGAGCCGGGCGGGGCTTGACTCCCGGCGCCGGGAAGCGGCGGCTGGCGCTACGGCCGCTTCAGGAAATCGTGGGTCCCGACCTTTCTTAGGTAAGCGGTGTCGGCGATCCGCTGGTAAGTGATCCGATAGGATTGGGAAACGCGGAGTTCGTAGCTGTCGCCGCGCCCGGCCATCCGCTTATGCTGCAAGGAGGGGTGCGGCGGGTCCTCCGCGAACAGTCTGAGAGCCTTCTTGACCCGATCCTGGATATCTCTGGGAAGCCGGCGGTAAAGCCTGATGAAGGTGTCGGAGGCCTCCATTCGCACTCAGGCGTCCAGTTTGTCGATCAGCGCCTCTACGCTTCGGGTCTTGGTGACGCGTCCCTTGCGGATGTCCTGGGAGGCCTTCTTCTCATCCTCCTGCCAATCTCGGGTGAAAAAATAGGCCTGGTCCCGAGGAACCAGCGCTTGGGGTTCCAGCACGATCTTTCCGCTTTCCAATCGGACGTCCAGGTAGTCGTTGACGGCGAGCCCCAGTTCGGCGACCACATTCTTGGGTATGGCGATCTGGTAGCTGCGCCCGAGTCTCCTTAACATGAATATATGATAACATGATTTCATGAATTTGTCAATACAGCGAGCGCGGGGCTGACCGGGCCTCGACAGGCCGGCTTGAAAATGGGAGGGAAGGGGACTATACTATCGGCGTGAACCGCTGGGGCCCCGTAGGCGTGGGCGTGCTCGCCGTCCTGTTCGCGGGTTTGACCTGCCTCGGGAGCGCGCAGGAAGCGGCTCCGGCGGCCGCCGCGCCGGCCAAGGCCAAGTCCAAGAAGAAAGCCTTGGGGGACAAATACAAGAAGTCTAAATATTTCGCCATCGTGCCCAACGAGAGCCCCATCTACAAGTACGGCCCGGACGGCAAGCCGGTCCAGCCGCCGAAGAAGAAACGAAAGAAGGCCGAGACCGAAGCGCCTCCCCCGGAGGACAAGTCCGCGGGAGACCCGGAAGCTCCCCAGCCCTGATCCCAAAAAGAACCGGTCCCCGCCCGCCAACCGGCTTAAACCAGAAGGTGGTGAGGACCGGTCTTTTCAGCCGGAATTTCTACCTACCGCAGCATCGCCGCGTTGATGACCCCCGAACCCTGTTCCGACGGCGTCAGCCCGAAGAGGGGCTGCGCCGCGGCCTTGAGAGCCGCGGCGACGGCGTCGGCGCCTTGGGCGCCCTTGGCCACGGCCAAGGCCGCCAGGCCCGAAACGTGCGGGCAGGCCATCGACGTTCCCGAATAGGCCTTGACGCCGCCGGCGTCATGCCATAGCGGCACCGTCGAGGGGACCAGCACCCCCGCGGCGATGAAGTCGACTTCGGGGCCGCGGCTGGAGAAGGTCGCAATGCCCTCCTGGGGCGTGGGGCAGAGCTTGGCATTGGCCACTCCCGGCGGGCAGAGCGCCGAGACCGCGATCGTCTCCGGATAGGCCGCGGGCCAGTTGACCGCCTTGCCGTCATTGCCCGCCGCGGCGACGATGGTCACCCCGGCGTTGCGGGCCATTTGCAGGGCGTACTGAAGGAACGGAATCTCCTGCGGGGCCCCGAGGCTCATGTTGGCGACCTGGATGCCGTTCTGGGCGGTCCACATGACGCCCTGCATGATCGAGAAGAGGTTCCCGGAGCCTTCCTTAGTAAGCACCTTGACCGCGTAGAGCGTGGCCTGGGGCGCGATGCCGACCACTTTGGCGTCGTCCATGGCCGCGGCGATGGTGCCGGCCACATGCGTGCCGTGGAAATGGTCGTCAGCCCAGGGCTTGTCCTTTTCCACCGTGTTGACGCCCCCGGCGACCCGTCCCGCGAGATCGGGATGCGTCGGATCGATGCCGGTGTCGATGACCGCGACCTTGACGCCGGAGCCCTGGTTGGTCGCCCAGGCGGCCGGGGCGTTGTGGCGCCGGACGCCCCAAGGAATCTCCTCGGAGGCGGGATTGACAGAGCCGCTCCCGATTCCCTCGAGCTTGGGCAGCCGCTCCATGACCGCATCCAGCGAGGGCAGCGGCCGCTGCGCGAAGGACGCGGGCGCTTCCTCGATCCACTTGCGCCAGATGTCGGGCTCGACCCGCAGGACGCGGGGATGCGACAAGAGCCGCACCTTCGCGGGCTGAGACGCGCCGGCGGAGGCTTGAACAAGAAGCATGCGCAGCTCCGGGATCGCATCGATGACGCTGAGACCCTGGCTCTCGGCGATGAGGCGCTGCTCGCCGGCGTCCACGCCTTCCTGATACATGACGATGAGACGATCCGCGGCGCCCTGAGCCGTCGCTTTGGCCGACAACTCGGCGGCGGACCCCGTCAAAAGCATCACGGCCAACCATAACCCTTTCATCAGTTCCACCCTCCCCGCCGCGCCGGGCGACAGCCCGGCGCCGGCTTTTGGAGCATAGCAAATTTTCTTGCCCGCAAGTCCTATTTTCCGCATAGGCCCTTTGGCCCGTGGGTGCCTGTGCCTCCACGCGCTGCAAGCGCGGGCCGTTTTTGCGGCCCCTTCCCGTCATGATTAGAACGGGACGCATTTGGTATCATGGCGGGTGTGGCGGAGCCTCTTTCTCCTCAGATGGGTGTTCTTGGCCGTTGCCCTGGTCCAGTTGGGCCGGTTCCTATGGGGCGCGCGCTCCTGGCCGACCTGGGGGGGATTCATCGTTTGCGGCGCGGCCTGGTACTTTCTGTCCCGGCGCAAGGCCCTCTCGCTCGATGGCCCGGCCGGAAGGGGCTGATGGGATGAAACGCCTCCCGATGGGTCCGGAGCAGCTCGCCCAATTGGCGCGCGCCCTGCGGGGCGTGGAGTTCTTCAGGCCCCTCACGGTGGCGCAGTTGGACCAGGTCTTGCCGTTCGTCATGCTCTACGCATTCGACCCGGGGGAGGCGGTGTTCCGCCAAGGTCAGCCGGGAGACGCCTTTTACGTGGTCCAGGAGGGGCGTCTCGAGGTTCGGATGCGCAAATGGCTTTTGGGCAAGGAGAACTCCGTCGCGGAGCTTCGCCCCGGGGACTTCTTCGGCGAGATGGCCCTGATCGCAAAGGGGCGCCGCAGCGCCAGTGTGCTTTGCGCGGCCGCCGCCAAGCTCTTCGTTTTGGCCGCGGTAGACTTCGAGTTCGTGATTCGGGAGAACCCGACGTTCGCCGAGGAAATGCGCAAGATGGTGGCGCGGCGCAAGTTCCAATCGTCCATGGAGTTGCAGCATTGAGAGGCCGCGTGGTGGAACTGGCAGACACTGGGGACTTAAAATCCCCTGGCCGCAAGGCCGTGTGGGTTCGAATCCCTCCGTGGCCATCCCTGAGGCCTCCCCCCTACGGGGGGAGGCCGATAGTTGTTAGGGGGGGCCAATAGCCGTTCTTTTATGAAGCCGTTTAAAATCGCCCCCCCCGGCCGCCGTTATGTCGCCCTTGGTCTGGCCGCCGCGACGGCCGGCGGGGCTTTGACGCGGCGCGGCGGCCTGCCGGGGATCGCCTTGGCGGCCGCCGGGATGGCCTTCGCCGGGGCGTGCGCCTACTTCTTCAGGGATCCCGAGCGGCCCAAGCCCATGGACCCGAACACGCTCTACTCCCCGGGTGATGGCAGGGTCCTCACCGTCGCGCGTGAAGGCCCCGGCGACATAGTGACGCTCCGCATCTTCCTTTCTGTTTTCAATGTCCATGTACAACGCTCCCCTTGCGCCGGCACGGTGGAGTGGGTCCGGCATCATCCTGGGGCCTACAGAATGGCGATGGAGGACGAGGCGCGCCATAATACCCGCACGATCTTGCGGCTGCGGCCCCCAGGGGGCCGCGAGCCGCTGCTGATCGAGCAAATCGCCGGCTGGGTGGCCCGCAAGATCGATTGCTGGGTGGCGGCGGGAGACCGTTTGGAGGCCGGCCAGCGCTACGGCGTCATCCATTTCGGCTCGCAGGTGGCCGTGCACCTCCCGGCATCGGTCCGCTGCATCGTCAAGCCCGGGCAGAAGGTGACGGGGGGGATCACCCCGATCGGCGCATGGACAAGCTGACCCTCAAGCGGGGCGGCCAAGTCCTGGCGCCGTCCTTGTTGACGCTCGGCAACATGGCCTGCGGGTTTTACGCGCTCCTCGCCGCGCACCGGGGGGAGTTCAATGCGGCCGCGACGGCCATCGTGCTGGGGATCGTCTTCGACATGCTCGACGGCCGCGTCGCGCGGCTCGTCCACGGCGAGTCGACTTTCGGCGTGGAGTTCGACTCTCTCGCCGATTTTCTGACCTTCGGCATCGCCCCGGCGCACATGATGTACGCCTTCATCCTGAAGGATTACGGCGCGTGGGGCTACCCCATGGCGTTCCTCTTCGCTATGTGCGGGGGCCTCCGGCTCGCCCGCTTCAACGCCATGGCCCACGAGACCGGAGGCAGCAAGACCCACTTCACGGGCCTGCCCATCCCGGCCGGCGCGGGGTTCCTGGCCTCCTTCGTCCTGCTCTACGAGATCGTCGAGGAGGGGCGGCCCGCGCACACCTGGCGCATCGTCATGGACCAGGTGCCCATGCTCTACGGGCTCACCCCCCTGATGGTGGTCGCGCTGGCCTTCTTGATGGTCTCGACGGTCCCCTACCCGGCGTTCAAGAGAGCGAAACTCTGGGATCGCGAGGAGTTCAACGGCAACGGCGCTCGGGCCGGCGTCCTGCCCTCCCGGACCGTCGGCAAGCTGCTGGTTTTCGCGCTGGGGGGGCTGCTCTTCGTCGTCTACCCCCAGACCACGCTGTTCATGGGCGGGCTCCTCTACGTCATCTCGGGCCCGATGCTCACCCTGGGACGGGCCCTGCTCGGGCGGGAGGCCCGTCCGGCCGCCGCGCCTCCCGTGGCAAACGCCACGCCGCCGCCCGGCCGCGCTCCCTAGCGCAGGCGGACCAGCAGGGCCCGGCCGTCGGTCCTGAAAGGATAGCCCTTATCGTTGGCCCCCGAGCGGGGGATCTGGGGCAGCGGCACCCAGCGCAAGGTCTCGACCTCGAGACGTTCGCGCAGGGTCCCGGCGAGGAAATCCCGCTCCCGGTTGATCTCGGGGTCGGGGCGGTGGGAGAGGTCCCACCAACGCACCGAAAGGTCGTAGTCGCCGTGGCCCCACCAGAGTTCGCGTCCCCGGGCGTCGCTTAAGCCCGTGCGCCAGAGGCGGAAGTGATGCCGCTCCGCGACGGGCCGCGCCACCCGGACCCAATTCATGGTCTGGACCCGGCCTCCCAGCCGGTAGAGGTTCATCGGGGGGAAGCGCTCGAGGCGGCGGCCGCGCGCGAGCTCGCCCAGGCCGGCGAGCAGGCTCGCCGAGACCGACAGCGGAATCTCCGTCCAGCCCGCCCCGGACAGCGCGCGGCGCACCTCGTCCTCGGTCCCGAAGAAGAGCAGGTTCAGGGGGTTGCCGGGCTTTCCAAAACGGCCTTGGTTGCGCCCGGGGAGGGATTTCAGCTCGGCGTCGAGGTCTTCGAGCTTAAAGAGCCGGGAGGGCGGATCGGAGCGGCGGGCGGAGGCAATATCCCATAACAGCGCCGCCGCGACGACGGCAACGGCGGCGCAGGCGGCCTTTAAGATTTTCGGGGGAATAGCGGCGGACCTTTGCACACGCGGCCGGAGCCTTGGGGCACGGCATCGACGGCGGCCCGGACTCCGAGCTGTTCCCGCATCCGGGCCGCCGTGGTCGGCATAAAGGCTTCAATCCAATCCGTGACCAGGCGCAGGGACCAGACGAGGTCGAAGAGGACCAGGCGCATGCGGTCCGGGTCGGTCTTGGCGAGCTTCCAGGGGGCGGAGGAGTCCACGTATTGGTTGAGTTCGGTCAGGACCGCCCAGATGATCGACAAGGCCTCCGAGAAGGCTAGGCGCTCCATGCAGGCGGCGATGTCTCCCGATCGGCGGGCGACCGCCGCGGTCTTGAAGTCGGGGTCCAAGGGAGGCCGGCGGGGGATCTCCCCGCCCAGGTTCTTCTCGACGAGCTGCGTCACGCGCGAGACGAGGTTGCCCAAATCGTTGGCGAGGTCGGCGTTGTAGCGCTTGCGCAGGGCTTCCCGGGAGAACTCGCCGTCGTTGCCGAAGGGGATTTCGCGCAGGATGAAGTAGCGCACAGCGTCGACCCCGTACTCAGCCGTCAACTCACGGGGGTCGGCGATGTTGCCTTGGGATTTGGACATCTTGCTGCCGCCGAAGGTCCACCAGCCGTGGGCGAATACCTTCCTGGGCAGCTCGAGCTTGAGCGCCATGAGCATGGCCGGCCAGATCACGGCATGGAAGCGGTAAATCTCCTTTCCCACGATATGCACATCGGCCGGCCACGCGGCGCCGAAGGCCTCGGAGTCCCGGCCCCATCCCGCCGCGGTGATGTAGTTGAGCAGCGCGTCGAACCAGACGTAGACCGTGTGCTGAGGGTCGTCCGGGACGCGGACGCCCCACTGAACCTTGGTCCGCGACACGGAGACATCCTTGAGCCCGCCTTCGACGAACCGGAGAATCTCCGCGGCGCGGTGGGAGGGGCTTAAGAATTGGGGATTGGCCTTGTAGAGTTCAAGGAGGGGAGTCTGATAACGGGAAAGGTGGAAAATATAGCTCTCTTCTTCGACCCGCTGCAAAGGCTTGCGACACTCGACATTGGGGCATAGGCGGCCGCCTTCGGCGGCCGCGACTTCCGTCCAGTACGTTTCACACGAAAGGCAGTAGTAGCCGCTGTAATGCCCCTTGGTGATATCCCCCGTTGCGACCATGGCCTTGAAGGCGCGTTGAACGCCTTCCTCGTGTCGGGGCTCGGTCGTCCGGATAAAGTCGTCGTAGCGAATATCGAGGTGCGTCCACAGTTCGCGGAAGGAGGCGGATACCTCGTCCGCCCAGGCCCGCGGGCTCTTGCCGGTCGAGGCCGCGACGGTCTCGATCTTGGCCCCATGCTCGTCGGTTCCGGTCAAAAACCGCGTCGCTCGTCCTCGTCCCCGCAGGAAGCGGTTGAGGGCGTCGGCCGCCACGGTGGTGTAGGCGTGGCCGAGGTGCGGCGGGGCGTTGACGTAGTAGATCGGCGTCGTGATGTAGACGGTCTTCACGGCGTCTCGGCCTGGCGCCGCGCCAGGAGCAGGACCGTCGCCGGGTCGCAGTTGCTTTCCAGGGCCGCACGCAGGCGTCCCAGTTCGCGCAGCGACTCCATCAGGCGGCTGTCGGGACCTTCGGGGGAGAAGGCGCGGCGGCGGAGGTCCTGCTCGAGGCAGAAGATAATGGTTTCGACCCGCGTCCGGGCTTGGGCGGCCTCGCGCGGGAGGGCTTCCCCGCTTTCCCCGGGCTCGGCCGCGGCGAAAGGCCAGCCGGCTTGGGCCAAGGCAAGGGCGCGGGAGGCGGAGCCGTCGCAGAGCGCGGCGAGCGCCTCCGCTTGGGAGGCGGCAAGGCCGGCTCTTGCGAGGATGCGGCGCAGCAGCCCTTCCGCGAGCGGCGCGAAAGGGACGCGCAGGCAGCGCGAGAGCACCGTCCCCAGGACCCGTTCCGGGCGGGAGGTCGTCAGTATCCAAAGACTCCGAGGCGGGGGTTCCTCCAGGGCCTTGAGGAGGGCATTGGCGGCCTCGGTCTCCAGTAGGGCGGCCTCTGGAATGATGGCCGCCTTCCAGGAACCCAGCATCGGCTGCAGTTCCATATCCCGGCGCAGGTGGCGCACCGTGCCGACGCGGATCGTGCGCTGCTTGGCGCAGTCGAGCTCCAAGACCCCCGCTTGGTAGGCCGCGTTGACGAGCTTGACGTCGGGGTGCAGGCCCTTGGCGACGGCGGCGCAGGAGGGGCAGGCGCCGCAGGACCAGGCGTCCGTGGGCCGTTGCCCCACGCACAGGAGGGCCTGGGCGAATTCCCGCGCCATCATGGTCTTTCCCACCCCGTCGGGTCCGGTGAACAGCATGGCGGAGGGAATCCGTCCGCTCTCGAGAAATCGCCCGAGAGTGGCCGCCGCGCGTTCCTGGCTCTCGACAGTCATCGCGCGCCGATCCCGCCCAGACCGCGGACCCGCCGGTAAATCGATTCGTGAGTCTCCTCGATGCCGACGTTTCCGGAGATGACCGTCGTTCCTGGTTCGGTCTTGGAGAGACGTAGGTAGCCCGCCCGTACGCGCCGGCGGAAGCGTTCCGATTCCTGCTCGAGCCGGTCGGGGCGGCGGCCTTGCGCCCGGTCGTGGAATCGGGCCTGGGCCATATCCAGCACCAGGGTCGCGTCCGCGCGCAGGCCTCCGGTGGCGACGCGGTTCATCGCGCGCACCAGCCCGAGGCCCAGTCCCCGGGCGTGGCCTTGGTAGGCGAGGGTGGCTAGGGTGTAGCGCTCGCAAACCACAATCTTGCCGGCCCGTAGGGCCGGCAAGATTGTTTCCTGCGTGTGTTGGGCGCGGGCCGCTTCATAAAGGAGCAATTCCGCAAGGGGATGGACGCGATGGCGCGGATCCAGCAGTATTTTTCTAATGGCCTCGGCGAAGCCCGTGCCGCCGGGCTCCCGGGTGTGGACCACCGGCATCCCGGAGCGCCGCAGGCGGCGGACCAGGAGGGCGGCCTGGGTGGACTTGCCGGAGCGGTCGGGGCCTTCGAGGACGATGAAGACCCCTTTTTTTCGCGTCACTCCAAGAGTCTACCAAAAAGGCCCCGCGGGCCGGTCAGGCCGCGGCGGCGATGGAATGCAGGAGTCTCTCGGACTCGCCGGAAGGAATGGGCGCAAGCCGTCCATCGTGGAGCAGGGGATAGAGGACGCAGGCGGCCAGATAGGCGCCGAGGTGGCTCGCGTGCTCGCCGTCGGCGGCGTATAGCTCGAGCTTCGGCTGCCGCTCCAAAGCCAAACGCCACGCCCGTCCGACCTGCGCGACCGGAACGCCGAGCCGCATTCCAAGGCGGTCATAGACCTCGGCGACGCGGTCCCAGCCCTCGCGTCCGCGTCCCAGCCAGGTCGAGAAGAGGATGGTGCGCGCTCCCGTCTTGCGTATCGCCGCATCGCAGCTCCGCGCGTATTGGTCGAGGAGGCATGGGGCGTCGAGGGGGCGTGCGCTTAAGTCCTGGAGCACGACGAAGTCCCATCGGCGCGAAGCCAGCTTCATCTGGAACCGTCCGCTTTCCCAGTGTCCCTGCAGGCTGGCCCCGGCCGCGGCGAGGCGCTCGACGGCGAGGCCCGGGTTCGCCGGAGTTCCGCCGCTCATGCCTGAGAGCAGGGCGGGGATGTCATGGACCGCGCGGTCTCCATTGCCGAGGGCTTCCTCATGGTAGGTGAGGCTGTTGCCCGTGAAGAGCGCCGCGAGTGGAACGGTCGCGGACCCGGCCGGGCCGTGGGAGGGCCGCGGGTACGCTGATTCCGGGTCCTCCAGGGCCGGTCCGAAACCATCCATCAGGTTCGCGAGCGCGTCGAAAAACGCCGGATCGAGCGCGGCGCGGGGCGATCGGTCCAAGCTTTCAAGCGAGTCCTCCGGGCCAAGACCGCGCAGTTCTCGAAGCGGTCCGAACCCCGCCCCTGCTCGGCGGGCACGGCGAAGCAACCCTTCCCAATCGCTCCACGGGCCGGGGGAGGTTCCCGCCAGTTCCAGCCGCAACCCCAGCGCTCTGGTGGCGAGATGGCGGAGTACGAAGCTGTTGGGCGCGGGGCTGAGCCAGAGCGTCCGCCACCAAAGCCGCATCCAAGAGGCCGCTTCGGCCGCGGTCTCCCAACGCAGTCGCGTTGGGAGGGCCGCGACCGTTCGCGGCAAAACTCCCAGGACGCTTGGCCTCCAGCCGGCCGAGGGCGCCGCGGGGGCGGGACCGGAGCTCCGCGCACCCATCCAGCCCAAGGGCGCCCCCAGGTAGGATGATTGCAGGGCCAGGGCCCAGGAGGCCGGACCCAGCACGAGGGGGACGGCGGGAAGGCGCTGCGCTCGCAGCGCCGACGCCGCCCGCGCGTAGTCCCCCTCGCCCCAGCCCCGCCCGGCGAGGAGGTAGAGATGGTAGGGCAAGTCCAGAACGCAGGCCGCGGCCCGCGAGCGCCGCCGCAGGTCGGCCAGGTCCTCGGACGCCGCCGCCGGACCGGGCGGCCGCGCCGTCTCCATCCCGGAGCTCAGGCGCGTCAGTACGGCCTCGGAAGCCCGCTCGAGTAGCAGGGCTGTTTCCAGCCACAGCTCGTGGGCGGGCCGTTCCGGGGTGTCGGGGCGCCGGCGGGATTCTTCGGCGCGCGTGCTCGGGGCCTCGGCGTCGGGGTCGGGATCGAGGGCGAAGCCGGCGTAGCGGCAGGCATCCAGGTAGAGCTTGCGCAGGTCGGCGTTTTCTTTCTCCGGCAGGCCGGAGGGCAGAAAGTACCGGCGCGACACCTCCATGTGGGAGACGAAAGCCCACACCCACGGATCGAGCCGGCGCCGCTTCTCCGGGCTTGAGGCCGGCGCGGGCATGGCCGGCGGCTGACCCCGCAGGAACCGCCAGCTCAGGGAGTCCTCCCGCGCGCGCAGGCCGCCCCAGCGCAGGTAGGCGCGGACCTCCGCCTCGTCGCCGATCCACGTCTCCCCCAGCATGGGGATGAACGCCTTCAAACCGGCAAGGCGCGGTCCCAAGCGCCCCAAAAATTCTTTCTGCTCGTCGGGGCCGTCGAAGCGCCGGGCGACCAGCACCAGATCGATGTCGCTGACCCCCGGCTCCCAACCCGGGCGGCTGAGGCCGCGGTGCAGGACCACGGCGGCCGTCCCTTTGACGCCATGGAGGGAGACGGCCGCGCCGGCCGCCGCCGCGGCGTAGACGCCTCGATAGAGTCCCCGCAGGCCGGGGACGGCGCGGGTGCGCAGGACCGCGCGGTGGAGGGCCCGCATCACACCGCGAAGAGCGGGTGGCCCTGCCATTTGCCGAACAGGAGCTGCAGGTCGTTGGCGGACCGCCGGCCGTTGCCGGACGGGGTTTCCGGGCGCGCGCCCTGCCTGCGGACGAGGGCGTTGGAGACGATCAGGACTTGGCAGCCCCGCTGTTGGGCCCGGTGGCAATAGTCCTCGACCCAATAGGCGTTCTCGAAGCGGTCGTCGAAGGGTCCTAGGGCCGCGAGCGCGCGGCGCGGGATCAGCACGCAGAGGTCCCGCACGTATTTCACCGGATGGGAGTCCGCCGCGGCGCCGGTCCCGTTGGGGCTTCTCTGCCAGCGGAGATCGGACCCGCGGCAGCGGGGGGCCACCACGGCCGCGGTCCGCGCCTGGTCGGCGGCCTGGAGCATGGCCCCGAGCGCGCCGGGTGAAAGGAGCGCGTTGTTGGAGAGCAGAAGGAGGTTCTCGCCGCAGGCCGCGCTCACGGCCAGGTTGACCGCGTGGGCGCAGGGCGTGGGCTCGAATGTCCCGAGGACGCGCAGTTGGGGCCAGGTCTTGGCCATGGCCCGCAGGCCCGGCGCGCTCCGGCCGTCGGCCCGGTAGCAGGCCGCGAGGAGCTCGTAGTCGATCCCCCCGGCGTTGCGGCGCGCGCTTTCCAGGCAGAGCCGCGAAATCCTCCATGCTCCCCGGCAAAGCACGATGATGGAGACCTTGGGGCGCGGCGCCACCTCCCGCCAGAGCCGCTCCTGAAATTCCTCCCGCCGGCGGTCGCTGCCCAGCCATTTGTCCACCGCCAATCCCCGGTCTCCCGCCGGCTCGTCCGGGGCCGCCGGGGGAGAACCCCGGCCGCCGTCGGTCTCGACCACCGGGCGTCCGTGCTGTTCGACCCGAAGGCCGTAGTCGGCCAGACACAAGGCCCCCGCGAAGCGCTCGTCGAGTCCGCCGAGGCGCTCGAAGAGGGCCCGCGGCGTGAGGAAGCCCGTCGTCCCGGGGGCGGTCCGGGCGGCGGGGGTCCGGACCAAGCCCGCGTCGGGGCGGGACCGGGCGGTCCCGAGAAGTTCCGCGAGCCAGCCGGGCTCGCGCGCCGCTCCCGCGAACGCGAGGTAATCGGTCCGGGCTTCGGCCGCCGCGCGGTTTAGACCCGCGGCGAGAGAAAGCGCCCCCCAAGGTCCGACGGCCCTGAGTTGGGGCCACTCCCGGGCCAGCCGCTCCAGGCGCGCCGTGAGAAGGCCGTCGGGGCTCAGGTCGGCGGCCAGGACCTCGCAGTCGGTTCCCCGGGCGCTTCGGCGCGCCGCCCCAAGGAGGCCCTTCGCGGCCGGCCACTCGCGGCAGGCGACCAGGATAGAGGCCTTGGGACTCGTCTTCTGCCAGGGGGCCGGCATGCGGCGGACCAGGTCCTCTAGGTCCCGCCGCCAAGGATCGGCCCCCAGCCACTTGGCGGCCAGGAGCTGGCGGTTGCCGACGTCGAGCCTCCGGCGCTCGGCCGCGGCGAGGCCGCTCAAGGTCCGGCTGCCGTCGTGGCGCACGAAGACGTCCCGCGCCAGGACCAGCCGCCCGCCCGCCTGGCGCAGGCGCACGCAGTAGTCCATGTCCTCCCAGCCCCACACGAAACGCTCGTCGAGTCCTCCGGCGGCCTCGGCCGCCGCGCGCGCGACCAATAGGCAAAAGCCGCCGAGGAAGGGAGTCTCCTCGGCCCGGCCGCGGGCCCGGGTCCGAAACGGCGCGCTGATCTGATGGAGCGGCGCCTGGTTGTCGGTCATGGGGCCGGCCGCCGCCGCGCCGTCCGCGGCGCGCAGGAGGCCTTGGAGCCAGCCGGGGCCCGGGACGGCGTCGTTGTTGAGCCACAAGAAGCGCCGTCCCCGGGCATGGCGCATCCCGCGGTTGATTCCCTCCGCGAAGGAAAGGTTGCGTTCGTTTCGGCGCGGCCGCAGTTGCGGCCAATCGCAGGCAGCGCGCTCCAGTCCGCGGAATGTGCCGTCGGAGGAGGCGTTGTCATAGGCCAGCAGCTCGTAGAGCTCGGGGGGAGTCGAGCGCCGCAGGGCCTGGAGACAGCGCCGGGTGAGGGCCCAGCGGTCATGGCAGAGGACGATGATCGAAACCGGCGGCGTCACCGGGCGCCTCCCGCGGCCGGGACCTGTTCGCGCGGGGCGCTCAGGCGGCCCCCCTCGAGACGAACGATCCGGGCATCGAGCTTTGCCAACATGTCTTCGTCGTGGGACACGACGATGAGGGTCTTGCCCTCCCGGCGCAGGCGCAGGAAGGACTCGCGGCATTTCCTGCGGAAGGCGGGATCTCCGACCGAGAGCGCCTCGTCTACGAGCAGGACATCGAGGTCCGAGTGGATCGTTGTCGAGAATACGACCCGCGCGGACTGCCCCGAGGAGAGCTCGCCCATGCGGACCCCGGCCAGGGGGCCGAGTTCGGCGAAATCGAGTATGCGGGCGACGCGGTCCAAGACCTGCCGCCGCCGCAGCCCCATGAGTATGCCGCAAATCTCGATGTTGTCCGAAACGCTCAAATCCCCCTGGAGCCCGGCCCCGATATTAAGGAAGGTGTTGACCCTGCCGTCGACGCGGACCGTTCCCTCGGTCGGCGCGAGTATGCCCGCGATGATCCTGAGCAGGGTGCTCTTGCCCGAGCCGTTGGGTCCCGTGATCCCGAGGCACTCGCCGCGGCCCACCTCGAAGGAAACGCCCTTCAAGGCCCAGACCGGAATGACGGCGCGTTGCCCATTGAAGGCGCAGCGCAGGCGGCCCACCAGGGTTCGGTTGCGCGGCAGGCGGTGCGAGAAGAGCTTGCCCAGGCCGGAGACGCTGACCGCGGCTGCAGTCATGGTTTTCTTCCTGTATCCTTCGGAGTCAAACCATTCCCTTCGGTCATAGCTCTTCGACGATGTCCCGGCTCAGCCGGCCGAAGAGCCCCAGGGCCAGGCCGCAAAGCCCGGCGCAGGCGGCGACCAAGATCATCCCCCCGGAGGGCCAGCGGGCGCCGGGGCCGAGCATGACGGCGCGTGTGGCCTCAACGATCCAGGAGAGCGGGTTGAGGGCTACCCAGGGACGCGCCGCCGCCCCGAGGACATCGGTCGTGTAGAAGACGGGAGTCAGGAAGAAGAGTCCGTAGAGGAGAAGTCCCCAAACATGCTCCAGGTCGCGGATCTCGACGGCGAGCACCGAAAGCAGGCCGGCGAGGCCCACGGCCAGCGCCAGTTCCAAGACGATCAGGAGGGGCAGGGCCAGCCACCCGGGCCGGGGGCTGACCCCCAGGACGACCAGCGCGGCCAAGAGCACCGCCCATTCCAAGAGGTGGGACAGGAGCACGGCGAATATCGAGGAGAGCACCACGGCGATTCTCGGGAAGGCGTAGCTGCCGATCAGCCCGGCCTTGCGCCGCAGACTGGTCAACCCCGCGCTCGTGGCCGTCGCGAAGAAATTCCACTGCACGATGCCGATGAGCAGGCAGGCCGCGTAGTCGGGGACCTGCGGGGACATCCACTGGGTGAAGACCAGGTTCAGGATGAGAAAAATCAGCAGCGGGTGGAGCAGGGTCCACAGGAAGCCCGCGAGCGTGCCCTGGTCGCGCAGGCGGAACTCCGTGCGGGTGAGCATCCAGAAGAGGTCCCAGCGGTAGGCGAGTTTTTCAGGGATCATGACGCCCGCACGGGGGCCGGCGCCGCGGCGAGCCGGACGCATTCCTTGAGGCGCTGGGCCGTGACGGGGTTGGGAGGGTCGCTGGCGAGCGCCCGCCGCAGGAAGGGGACCGCCTTGCCGGGCTCGCCGTAGCTTCGGTAGTAATTGCCGATGATGGTGTCGCGGAGGTAGAGCTTCCGGTGGGGATACGAGCATTGGATCTTGAGGTCGTGGACCGTCTCCAGGAACCGCTCGAAGCGCTCCATGCGGGTCAGGTAGGTGTTGCGGCCGTCGCGCGAGACCCAGTGGGCCGACCCCTCGCGGAGCTCGATGCCGAATTTCTCCGGGTCCCTGTGGCCGTAGGTTCCCTTGTGGAAATCGCAGAAGCCGGGGCTGGGCTGGACCATGGTGATATGGTCCTTGTTGCGGCGCACGAAGTCGAGGGTGGTTTGGAACTCCTCCTCGGTCTCCCCGGGGAAGCCGAACATGAAATTGAGGATGCAGTCGATGCCGACCTCGAAGGTGTCCCGGACGATACGGTCGAGGTCCGAGCCCTTGGCCAGGACCTTGCCCATCTTGAGCATGACCGCGAAGGAGGCGGACTCCAGGCCGTAGTTGAGCGAGATGCAGCCCGAGTCCTTGAGGAGCCGGAGGACGTCGCGGGTCATCTCCTTGCGGATGACGGCCTGGCTGGCCCAGCGCACGGGGCCTGCGCGGACCAGGCCCTCGGCGAAGCGCCCCAGCTCCCGCATGTGGCCGTTGATGAGCGAGTCATGGAACCACAGCCAGTCGAGGGGCCAGGTCCGCCGCTGGTGCGCCACCTCGCGCAGGAGGCTCTCGGCCTTGCGCACGCGAAAGCGCCGCCAGTAGGGCATCTCGTAGCAGAAGGCGCATTGATTCGGGCAGCCCCGGCTCAGCGAGGTCGGCAGGCAGTGCCGGTCCGAGTACAGGCGGTTCTCGAAATCGCCGTAGTCGGCGAAGGGCAGGAGGCCGAGGTCGGCCAGGAGCGGGCGGTCCCCGGTGTCGACCACCTCCGCGCCCTTGCGAAACAACAGGCCCCGGCAGGAGCCGGCCCCGCGCCCTTGGGCCAGCAGGCCCAGGAGCTCCGCGAAAGTCTCCTCGCCTTCCCCCTGCACCACGTAATCGACGTCCGGGCAGCGCGCCAGCTCCGGGCCCGCGGCCTCGCGGCCGGCCTGGGGGCCTCCGACGATCACGATCGCCTCGGGGGCGGCGGCCTTGACGCGGCGGGCGAAGGCGAGGCTGGCGTGCTGATTGGAGTAGAGCAGGCTCAGTCCCACCACCGGCCGTCCCCGGCGGCAGATCTCGCGCATCCGCCGGTCCACGCCGCCCGCGAGCTCCCCGCTCATGGCGCCGGCCACCAGCCCCGGGTCCATCCAGAACTGGTGCTTGTCCGGGGCCCACTGCTCCTTTAAGAATCCCGAGGCTTCGTGATAGAGTTCCACGTTTAAGTCCATGGCCGTGACCGGGTGTCCGAGGCTCTCCAGATAGGACTTGAGCACCGCCAGCCCATAAGGGGGGCAGGTCGTGCCCCAGGCCGGGGCCTGGACCAAGGTCACCGCGAGCTTGCTCATCTTGGCCGGGGCGTGAGCATCCGGAAGAGGTCGCATCGGGAGGCGAGGGTCTGAGCGTTCATGGCGATCGGATCGGGCGTTGCAGACGTCGGCGCCCATAACAAGGTATCAATTCTTTCGGCGCTAGGACAGCGGGTTTCTAGGCGGGACGCGCCGGCGCTTGAAGAGCCGCTGGGCGAAGGTTGGTTCCGGCCTGGGTCTTGAAATGACCGGGAGCGAGCGTTACCCCGGTTTTAGGGAGGTTGCCATGAAAAGGACGAAGCGGGGAATGCGGGTGCAGATTGACGGAAAGACCGTCGGGTCCCCTGGCATGGCGAGGAAGCGGCATCAAGGGGTCAAGCAATCGCCCTTTCGATCAAGCTCCGAGGCGCGGTGGGTCTGCTCAGTTGTCGGGGACCTGAACCCAGCTCGTGCGCACCGGCAAGGGAAACAAGGACCGCACCACGACACTTCCTGCATCGCTGGGAGAACTACTGGCGCGACGTCCTCTCCGTCCAGCGCCGCCGCCACCATCTCCACGAGTCCGTCCTCCAGCGAGCTTTCGAGGACGCGCGCCTCAAAGCCGGTCTCCTTAAGCCCCCCGACCGCGCGGACCTCGGCGCCATCTTTGACACTCCCCAAGATACACGACCCTAACCCGCAGTGTATCTTGGTCACTCCCCATGGAAAAATGCAGGTTTTAGTATTACAATCCCCCCAACAGCCCAAGATACACAGACCGGCTTACTCAATGGTTAGAGGTCCGCTTACGAGTGTGATTTTGGGCGAGTTCCGGAACGGCGTGAAATCAGAAACCGAGCGCTACTTCCCGGCGCCCGGAGGTTTTTGTAGAATAGGCTCTCGCGATGCGAAACATAATCCCCGCTGAAACAATAGAACGACGCATCCTCCTATTCCGGGGTCATAGGATCATGCTCGACCGGGACTTGGCCGTGCTATATGGCGTGAAAGCCATCGCCTTGAGACAGCAGGTCAAGCGAAACCGGGGTCGTTTCCCTGGTGACTTCATGTTCCAGCTTTCCGAGAGGGAGGCGGGCCTCTTGGTATCACAGAATGTGATACCTTCCAGACGCAGCCTGGGCGGGTTTCTCCCATATGCCTTTACCCAGGAAGGCGTCGCCATGCTTTCCAGCGTGCTGCGCAGCCCGCAGGCCGTCCAGGCCAATATCGCCATCATGCGAGCCTTTGTGAAGCTCCGGCAGATGCTGTCCTCCCACAAGGATTTGGCCCGCAAATTCGCCGAACTGGAGCGGAAATATGATTCTCAGTTCAAGGTGGTCTTTCACGCCATCCGCGAGCTGATGGAACCTCCGATCAAGTCAAGGCCCAAGATCGGCTTCCATCCCCACTCCTAATTCATGTCCCTCAAGATCACCGATCTGCAATGAGGTGGGGATTGCTCGAGTGAAGAAAAAAGCGACGCTGCGCGAGCGGATCACTGCCGCCTACAAGAAGGTCGGCGAGTTTCTAACCGCCTGCACCGAGTTCCTGGGCGCACTCATCGGCTGCGCGTTTGTCGTCGTGATAGGTTTTGTAGGCCTATATTTGGTCGTGCGCATGATTAAGTGGATGTGGGAGCAATGATTCCATTGGTCACCGCTCAGCGCCGAGTTGGAGGTACGCTCACAGGTGCGGTTTGGGGACAGCTATCTCGAACGCCGTGAATCAGGAAAGACAAAAGGAAAACAATTTTGACTAAAGAACCAAGGGAGTTGCCGGAACGGCGAGAACGGCCGGGAACGGCGACCTCTAACTATCGGATAGACCTGACGGGCGCTCACGAGGAAGACGGCCTTATAGCGCCCGCAGGTCATCCGGGACGTTAGGCAAACCGATGACGAGTTTCGAAACAAGGAACACAATTAGCTTTCTTGCAGCGGTTTCTCTCCTTGCCGCGAGCGAGGTCGAATCTTTGCCGCAGCTGGACTGCGACTCTATCTATCATGACTCATTTCGCGCGGCGAGTCTCCCGGAGGACTTTTTGGTTGATAGTATCAAGGATTCCGTTCCAGGGCGTCTTTCTCGGGGAGCGCGAGTGTATGGTTCCCCAAGGTTGGATTCAATCCTAAGGGCGCGCGATGGGGCAAGAGTATTTATTACCGGACGCCGAAAGCGTGGCGCGCAGTTCACCTTCCGAAATGCTGAATATGTATACGAGAATGTAGAAGAAGTCTATCGGGTTAGTGTCCCACCAGCCTCCCGAGTCGCATTTGTGCGTGCGCGGGATGTCCTCGTTGAGAATGAGCGGCTTGATTCTGGCTCAAAAGGCCCGGCGATCTGGCGTAGCGTGGCCACGCACTGCTCCCCGGACGAGCCGTCGGGCACGGTGGCTCCCGCCGACTTTCTGTTCCTGTTTGGCAACGACAAGCCGGCACCCCAGCTTGTCGGTTGGGGAAGACTGCTTGATTGCGATGAAGCAAGCGGTCGGTGTCTTTTCCAACGCGCGATGCCTGAGGGTCAGTATGAGGGCGCTCCCGATGTCAACGGTTTTTCTGGCTTCATCCACGCGATACACGATTCGGTAGTCGCCGCTCCGAAGGCGTCGCAATCCGTGAAGGGCTCCGGACAATGGTTTGCCGTACTGCTCGGGGTGGGATTTGAGCCGATTGATTGCGCCCGAAAGTTGTTTGCGAACAGAACGGTCAAGGTTGAGCCAGTCTTTTGCGGCTTCCTCGAGAAACTGGACCTTGTATGACAATTCAGGGCTTGGGGTCAGCCCAGGGGATTCGCTTTTGGGAAGTCGACCCAAAGCGGTCGTGAGCAATTTTCGTGAGGAGGTAGTCTTCGAGGGAGGGCCCGAGGCTGTCAAAAAGCTTCATCCGAGTCCTATCAGGAAGGTGACGAATGGTCTGCACAAGAGTTGTAATGGTCATAGCCGATACTTTATTGTAGCAGGTGTATTCGGTGGCCGCAAGGCTGGCAGAGTGGAGAGTGGCTTGGTCTAACCATCGGATAGAGGTGCGCCGTGCCAAGGCACGGTCTTTCAGCGGGCGCGAATCCCGTCCGGCAAGGTTCGCTCCAGCCGGTAGCAATCGGAGCATTCGTGGAGGTAACGAAGCGGCTGAAGCCTTCGATGAAAAGGGCCATTAGGTGGCTCCGCGAGCATGCAGGCCGTAACGTGAGTAAACGCCGAGCAAGCCTCGAAAATGGTGATGCGGAAGCCGACCCATTTTCTATCTGGGGAAGGCTGCCACCGCTGGGGAAGCGAGCGAAGAAAGCACCCAGTGGTTCCGCCGGGGTAGTGGCGACGGCATGTATGAAAGAGGAAGACCGATGCAACACGGGAAACCCCGTGGCGAGGCCGGATGTAGCGGCCAACCGGAAACCCGCGAGGGACAGGCCGGGCGCGATGGGGTGGCGGAGGGGCCGGTAGTACCGAGGAAGCCGGGTAATGCCGGTGGAGGGAAGCGGCCCTGGTTCAAGGCTGGCGCAAGAAGTGGCGAGGGATAAGAGATTGGGAAACCTAGCAACTCCAAGCAGTATCCAGAAGCTACAGACGGCGCTGCATGCCAAAGCGAAGGGAGAACCCGGCTTTCGGTTCTACGCGCTGTACGATAAAGTGTATCGTAAAGACGTCCTCGAACATGCCTACGCCTGCTGCCGTTCCAACCAGGGTGCGGCGGGTGTGGACGGGGAACGTTTTGAAGACATCGAAGCGTACGGGGTAGACCGCTGGCTGGAGGAACTGGCGGAAGCACTCAGGAAGAAGACGTACCGACCTCAGGCGGTCAAACGTGTGTACATCCCCAAACCGAACGGCAAACTTAGGCCGCTCTCGATTCCCGTGATCCGCGACCGGGTAGCGATGCTGGCAACGATGTCGGTGCTTGCACCGATCTTTGAAGCCGACCTGGCGCCGGAACAACACGGATATCGTCCGGCCCGCAGTGCGCTGTCCGCCGTGAAGGAAGTACACGGCCTGCTGTCCACGGGTCACACGCGCGTGGTAGACGCGGACCTCTCGGATTATTTCTTCGGGAGCATCCCGCACGCGGAACTCATGAAATCGGTGGCGCGCCGGGTGGTAGACCGGAACGTGCTGCATCTGATAAGGATGTGGCTCGACGCGCCGGTGGAAGAAACCGATGATCGCAACCGCACGGCGCGAACGACTCAAAGCAAGGACGGCGGGCGGGGGATTCCTCAAGGCTCTCCGATTTCACCCCTGCTCAGCAACCTCTACATGAGGCGGCTGGTGCTGGGATGGAAGCGGCTGGGCTTCGAGCGGCAGTATGGCGCTCGCATTGTCACGTATGCTGACGATCTGGTCATCTGTTGTCGCCACCAGGCCTTCGGGCGGTGCTATTCGGAGAAAACGGGCCGGGCCTATCTGGGCACGCGCCCATCGAAGAAGAGCATCCAGCGCATGGTTGTTTCAATAAGTGCGCAAACCGAACGAAGGGATACAGGGCTGAAAGCTGAAATCGTAGTGGAGCGTCTGAATCGGATGCTGACGGGCTGGGCGAACTACTTTTGCCTGGGTCCCGTCAGTAAGTCGTACCGAGCGCTTGACGAACACGCTGCGATTCGGCTCCGCTGGTGGCTGCGCAAGAAGCACAAGGTCGGGAGTGCGGGAAGCACGCGCTTCCCGCGCGAATACCTCCAAGATACATTGGGGCTCGTCCGATTGCTTGGCAGAACGCGCAGCCTTCCGTGGGCGCACGCATGAGTACCTTGTCCGAGAGCTGGATGCCGGAAAACGGCACGTCCAGTTCGATAAAGGCATTCCTGCACAATACCGCGCTACTGCTCTACTCTACCTGACGGGCGCCTCTTTTCTACGGAGGCTGATAGCGCCCGCAGCTAATCCGTGGCGTTAGGCCCGCCATAAGATATCTCTTGAAATTATTCATGGTATCATATATAATACCACAGTGGGCCCAGTTCAGGTTGTTCTTGATACCAATGTCTTGATTGCCGCCCTTCGATCGACCAAGGGAGCCTCTCATCGCCTGCTCCGAATGGTCGACAGCGGTGAGTTCCAAATAAACATCTCTGTCCCGCTGGTCTTGCAGTATGAGGCCACCGCCAAGAGGCTGTCGTCGTTATCCGCGCGAGACGTCGATGCCGTCATTGATTACCTTTGCTCGGTTGCAGTTCATAAGAAGGTGCATTATTTGTGGAGACCGATCCTGTCGGATCCGAATGACGATATGGTTCTGGAGTTGGCTGTCTCTGGTGACTGCAATGCAATTATCACGTTCAATAAGTCCGATTTCGCCGAGGCTCGCAGATTTGGGATTGGAATTTTGGCACCGAAGGAGTTCCTTAAGAAAATAGGAGGTCTGTCATGAGTAATATTAGCCTGAGGCTTCCCGATTCATTGCACAAATCCGTTCGCCAATTGGCGCACAGAGATCATGTGTCGATAAATCAAATGATCACCCTAGCACTAGCCGAGAAGATATCGACCCTCATGACTGAGGAATATCTTGGCAAACGAGCTCAGAAGGGTAGAAAGAAGGCCTTTCTGAAGGCCCTTGTCAAAGTATCAAAAGGCGAACCAGAGGCTGGTGACCGTCTATAATTGGGGGCCTAACCATCGGCTAGAGACGACGGGCGCTCATGAGGAGAATCTTATAGCGCCCGTGGCTCAGCCTTTCGTTAGGTTGCGTGAACAGGTAGACTCCAATTAGCGCATGATGCCCCGCCCCATTGGCATTCCTCGCATAGCCTTTCTTTTTGCGATCCCACTTCTTTATGGCTGCCGGCATTTCGAAGCTACCGGTCATGTCGCTCTCGACGATGCGATCACGCGTGGGGGCACGGACTGTCACATGCACGTGCACCCACGAGGCGAGATTCCCTATGACGCCGATCGCGTCCTCAGCGCGCTTGAAGGTGCCGGCCTTCAGCGAGCGTGCATCCTGTCGCAGGGATACCAAAAACCCAGCGACTGCGAGGATGCGGGGTGCCCCTCGCAGCGGGAATGGACGCAAAGCAGAAATGATTGGACTCTGGAACAGGCGAAGAAAAGTCCGAACCTTATACCGATTTGCGGCATACCGATCAACGAGCCCTGGGGCGCCGAGGAATTAGAACGCTGCGCTGCCAATGGTGCACGGGGGCTCAAGCTTCATCCGGCGTCCGAGGGCATCTCCCTTAAGACCCCCGCGGTGTTTGAGCGGCTCAAGGGCCTCGCTCGAATCGCAGCACGGTTCAAACTCCCAATCCTAATCCACATCCAATTTCGAGATGAAGAAATCGAAGCCTTCTTCCGATTGACGAGTGACATGCCCGCCGCTACCTTTATCGTGGCGCATCAACTTGGGCAGAATTTCAAACTCCTTGAGAAGGCTCCCCCAAACGTGCTCGTGGAGATTAGCGGCCTGCCGCTCATTCCGCTGCCGCAGCGCCGGAAGGCGGCACCGGCGCTTGTCGCAATGTGGCGAAAGATCGGAATCGAGCGAGTCCTCCTCGGTTCGGATTGGCCACTACTTCACCCCTCCGAACATATCGCCGTCCTGCGCACTTTTCCGTTGTCGCGCGAGGAATTCGAAAAGATCGTCACTAAAAACGCCTTACGATTATTGCCATAGCGCCCAACCTAACCATGCGCTTCTGGTGCGCCGTGCAAAGGCACGGTCTTTCAGCGGGTGCGAATCCCGTCCGGCAAAGATCGCTCCAGCCGGTAGCAATCGAAGCTAGGGGGATAGACGGATGATTCCAAGAAAACGGCCGCCCGCGCATCCTGGCGGGATCCTCAAGAGGCATTACCTGGAGCCGCTGTCGCTGGCTATTTCGGAAGCTGCCGTGGCTTTAGGGGTATCTCGCAAGACGGTTTCCAAGATCGTCAATCAGCGCGGAGATATCACTCCGGACATGGCGCTTCGCCTGGCGAAAGCTTTCCGCACTACCCCCGAACTCTGGCTGAATCTGCAGCGGAACTATGACCTCTGGCACGCGACCCATGATTCCAGAGCCTGGCAGCGTGTTCGGGCCATCATGGGCCGCTCGCGCGCGACGGTGCCGGCTGCAGCATACTAAGACCTCGAACTGCACGACCGGGACGCCTCGGCGTCGAGCTCATCGAGAAACCCGAGCGTCTTGTGGCACCACTTGTCCAGAAAGACCTCGCGGCCGGCCGCGCTCTGGGCCAGCATGGCCCCGGGGCTCGCGAAGCTCTTGTGGCCGTGGTGGTGGACGAAGACCGCCGCGGCGCAGGCCAGGCCCCAGCCCGCCTGCCGGACGCGCAGGCAGTAGTCGTAGTCCTCGTAGCAGGCGGGGGAGAAGCGTTCGTCGAGCAGGCCGACCTGCCGGATGACCTCGCTCTTGACCAGCAGGCAGAAGCCGACGAGGCGGTGCGCCTCGATCGCCCGGCCCCGGTTCTTGAGCGACCAGGCCTGGGAGAAGCGGAGCATGTCCTTCATGGAGCGGTAGGGGGGGCTTGCGACCCTCTGGAGCCCGACGGTCTCGTTGGCGCAGGGACCGACCGCGCCGAGCCAGGAGGAGCGCCGCGCGCAATCGATGAGCCCCTCCAGCCAGCCCGGGGTGACCAGCACGTCGTTGTTGAGCCAGACGACGTAGCGTCCCGTCGCCGCGAGCATGCCCTGGTTGACGGCCTTGGCGAATCCCAGGTTGCGTTCGTTGCGGATCAGGCGGGCCTTGGTCCGGCGCCGGATGAAATCGGCCGTCCCGTCCGTCGACCCGTTGTCGATCACGATGAGTTCGTGGGGGCCGGAAGTGTGGCGGGCCAGGTAGTCGAGGCATTCCCGCGTGTGCCGGATGTTGTTCCAACACGGGATGACGATGCTCGCCAGGGCCCGGGCCGCGGGGCGCGGCGGGTCGTTGAGCGCCGCCAGCCGCGGGCTCATCCAAGCGCGGTCGATCGGACGGCCGGTGACGAAGGAATCGAGGTCGAGGCGCGTGCCGCCGGCGGCCTCGTCGAGGGGCTTTCCAAAGGACCAGACCTCCCGCGCCGCGGACAGGGCTCTGACCCAATCCTCGCGGGCGCGCGACCCGGGCCCCGCTCCGTTTCCGCTCGCGCAAGCTCGGGGTTCGATCCCGCTTTCGAAGAGGACGCAGACGATGGGGACCGTGGTGAACAAGCTCAAGCGGCGCAGGGATGTCCTTTCGGCGGGGTGGTCCAAGAAAATGATGGCCGAGTAATCCCTGCGCGAGAGGCGGGCCTGGGCCTCTGCGGGACGCGCGTGGTCCGTTTCCCAATCCAGAGAGAGTTCCCGCGTCAAGCGCCGCGTCCGCGCCGAGAGGGACCTCTCGGGCGATACCAGCAGTACGCGGCCGGCTTTTAGGCTCATGCGCGCGACTCCTCCGCCAGGGCCAGGCCGGTCACCCGGTCGAGGATGGGGTTGGCGATGCAGTTGAGCCAGCAGCGGCACTGGCAGGGGATGAGCTCGGCGCGCAGGCGTTCGGCCCGCGCCGACGACCAGACGGCGTCGAAATCCCCGTCCCGCACGTTGCCCGCCTGCTTGTGCTTGTTGACCGGGCAGAAGAAGAGGTTGCCCTCCGGGTCGAGCATGGCGTAGCGTTCGCCGGCCATGCAGTCGTCGAAGAAGCGGGGGGAGCCCCGGCCGTGCTTGCGCAGGTACCACCAGAAGAGCAGTTTGTTCCACAGCCAGCGGGACTCGGCCGGGGGCCGCGCCACCAGGCGCGCCAGGACCTGGTGGGAAGCGCAGAGGTCCGAAAGCACGCGGTCGATCTGGGCCTCGACCTCGGCGAGCTCCGCGTCCTTCCACGCGAAGGTTTGCGGGGCCTGGTAGCCCTCATGGTTGACCACGAATTGGGCGCCGAAGTTCAGGCGGTGCTCCTTGGCGAAGGCGTAGGCCTCCCAGAGCTGTCGGCGGTTCTCGGGCAGGATCGTGAAGTTCATGCTCAGCTCGATCTCCGGGAAATCCTCCCGGATCATGGCGAGTGTGCGCAGGAAGCCGTCGAACGCCCCCGTCTGCCCCCGGATCCGGTCGTGCATGTCCCCGATCCCGTCGAGGGAGGTTCCGAGCCAAAGGCCCTTCACCCCGAGCCCGACCAGTTCCTGGAGGCGCCGCCGTATGAGCCCCGTGTTCCAAAAATTGGTGAGCACGCCCAGGGAGGCCGCGGGGAAACGGCGCCGGAGCAGGGCGACGATCTCGACCGCCTCGGGCCGGGACCAGGGCTCGCCGCCGGTGACCGCGACGAACTCGACGCCGCGCAACAGGCGGGAGCCGCCCGTGAACCTCGAAATCTCGGAGACGGTCAGCTCCCGGCCGACCGACCCGCGGTCCCGGGCGGGCATTTCCCAATGATGGCACATGACGCATTTCAAGTCGCAGCGGTGGGTGAGCTCCATGTGGAGCTCGCGGATGGGGCCGCGGGCTCGGCCGGAGGCTAGGTTGTCGACCCCGGCCCGGGCCCATTCCAGGAGCTGCTTGGTGACCAACTCAACCGGCTTGGAGCGGCGGTCCGCCATCAGTCCCCCGTGGTCTCCTTGCCCTGCACGAGCGCCGCGGCGAAGCGGCGGGCCAGGGCGCGCCGGCGCCGGAAGAGGCCGGGGTCGAGGACTTCATCGCGCGGGAACATCGTCCTAGGGAAACAATTTTTGGGCGGCGGCACAAGCCGGTTCACGCCGGGGCGACCCCGGGCCAATTGCGGCCGTGCGGATCGTGCGGACAGCCGTGGCAGGGCAGTTGGGCGGCTTGCGGCTTCCCGGACTTGATGTAGCGGCGCATCGCGACGATGAGGGGCTTGTTGAACACCTCGCCCAGATCCTCCCGCAGGGCGTTTCCGAGGCTCCAGCGCGGGTCGTTGACCACGCAGCAGGGCAGGACCGTGCCGTCGGCATGGATGACGGGCGTGTCCCAGAGCCCCAGGCAAATCGCCCCGGCCCGGCTGGGCGGGGCCGAGGACGGCGCGGCACGCGCGGACCAATCCCGGGCTTGGTCCGGCGGGACGATCAAGGGCTTGAATTGGATGGGTATGCCCAGCGCCGCGGCCAGGCGCTTGGCGGCCGGGACGTCCTTGGAGTTGCCCCGGTGGACCAGGAACTTCCAGGTCGCGAGCGGAGTCGCGGAGGCCGCGGCGCTCCGAGCCGACAGGATGAGCCGCAGATTGCGCATCACCAGCCCGAAATCGCCTCCGACGCGGTAGCGGGCATAGCTCTCCTGGCCGGCGCCGTCGCAGGAGACCACCAGCTCGCTCAACCCCGAGTCGACCAACTCCCGGGCTCGTCGCGCGTCGAACGCGGGGATCGACAGGTGGGTGTGGATGGTCGCGGCGATGCCGCGGCCGGAGGCCTCCCGGATGAGGCCGCAGATCCGGGGGTGGAGGAGGGGCTCTCCCCAGTTGAACAGGTCCAGGCGCTTGAGTCCCGGTCCCAGGGCGTCGAGCAGACGCGCCATGGCCCCGGGCGTCAGCAGGGTTTTATTGAGATGAAGGTCCCCGTTGCCGGTCGGGCAGAAGGGGCAGCGCAGGCTGCAGACCGCGCCGGGCTCGATGATGGCGTCGCGCCAGGGGCCCGTAACCCGGTCGGGGGAAAGCTGAAGACGCATCCACAGCCTGGTCGCGGGATCAAGCCGGTTCATATCGGGCCAACGGGAGGGCCGGTTCCGGCCGGGCCCGCCCCAGCAGTTCTTGGTAAAGCCGGTCCAGGCGGTCGGCCTGCCGGTCCCAGGCGTAGTGCTCCTCCACGAGAGTCCGGGCGTTGGCGGCCAGCCGCCGGCGCAGGAGCGGGTCATGGAGGAGTCGGCGGACTTCTCCGGCGAACGTATCGGGCCCGTGGGCGACCAGCAAATGCTCGCCGTGCCATGCCTGGGGTATGCCTTCGCAGGCTTGCGGGGTCGCGACGACGGGGATTCCCGAGGCGAAGGCCTCCAAGAGCTTCCCCTTGATCCCAAAGCCCAGGCGCAGGGGCGCGACGAAGACCCGCGCCCGCGCCAGGTAGGGCTGGACCCGGGGAACGGTCCCAACGACTTCCACGAACTCCGAGGCTAAGTTCCGGACTCGCTGGGTCGGCGACGAGCCCACCAAGAGCAGGCGAGCCGAGGAAATATCGCGTCGGACGCGGGGAAGGATATCGCGGCAAAGGGTGACCGCCGCATCCTCGTTGGGAAAATGCGGGTAATGGCCGATGAACAACAGGGTGTCTCCGGCTCGTCCCGAATCTTGCTGAGGCGGGAAGAGTTCCAAGTCCACGCCGGTCGGCACGGCCTGGATGCGGCCGGCCGGAATGAGGGAGGCAAGTCTCCGGCGATCGGCCTCCGAGACCACGACGACCCGGTCGCAATGGCGCAGGACGCTCCATTCGTAAAGCCACTGCCGGGTCCAATCCCAGGGGCGGCGCATGGTCCCGAGCCATCCGGCCTGGGTCATGTAGGAGCGCCCCCAGGACAGGAGGCTGGTGTCATGTTCGGTGAGGACGACCGGGATTCGGCCGCGGATGCCGCGGGCGTACTGGGCCATCTCGCTGAACTCCAAATGCACCAGGTCCACCGACTCCCGGTCGAGTATCCCCGACAAGGCCGTGGAGAGTTCCCGCGAAGCGTAGTCGTGAAACTCCGGAGGCATCCAGGCTCCGGCCCAACGCGGCCGGGCGAATCCCTTCTCGACGACGTGGACGCGATGAAGCAGGGTATTTTCAAGGCTCATGGCCGCGGCCATGGAACGGGCGCGGTTTCGGGGTTCGATGAAAGTCAGGAGGGAGAAGCGGTAGCGCCCGGCGAGGCGCTTGAGGAGGGCGTAGACCCGCCGTTCCGCGCCGCTGGCGGCGGGGTAGCAGAGGCGGGGCGTCACCAGGAGGATGTGGGGCGTCATCCGCCTGCGGCCATCGATCCCCGGGCGGGGCAGGTTCGCGCTTTGGCGCAGGCCACCCATGGCCTGAGCAGGCCCGCTAGAACCGCGTGGCCTTTCGGATTGGGGTGGATGAAGTCCAAGAAGTACTCCCGGGGGTCGCCGCCGGCGAGAGCGCGCATCGCGCGGTCGAAATCGACCAGGCCCGCTTCCACGAGGGCAAACGAGAATACGGAGGCCAGCAGCAGGAGCCACAGCTTCCGCCTGAGAGAGGTCGTCGCGCGAGGGCTAGCGGAAGGCATACGTATAGTCGTTGCCCAACCCGGGCATCGCGGCAATGGTATCATAATCGCTCATGGCGCCCAGGATCAGCGTGATCATCCCGTTCCTCGATTCGGAGCGCTATCTCCCCGCGGCGGTGGAGGGCGTGTTCCGCCAGACCTTGCGCGATTGGGAGCTCATCCTCGTCGACGGGGGATCGCGCGACGCCAGCCGCGGCTACGCCCGGGAGTTGGCGGAACGCCATCCCGGCTGCGTGCGCGCCCTCAGGCACTCCGGGAGCCGCCCGCTGGGAGTCTTTCAATCCCGTGTCTGGGGCGCGCGTCACGCGCGCGCGCCCCTCATCGCCCTGCTCGATTCCGACGATGAGTGGGACGCGCGCATCCTCCAACGGCATGAGGTGGCCTACCGGCGCGCCTTCGACTCGCGGCGGGGATTGGTCTTCTGTCCCGCCGTCTATTTCTGGGATGGGGACCGCCCCGCCCGGCGCCTGGCCCTTCAGCCCATCCCGCGGCCGGGGCTGCACCGGCCGCCCGAGTTATTTCCGGTCTTCTTGGAGTCGGGCTACGTCAAGACCCCCTGCGGCACGAGCGCCCTCATGGACCGCCGCATCCTCTTGGAGTCGGCGGCCGCCGGCCGCGGCGTGGGCCGGCACATGATCGAGGACATGTACCTGTGGTTCTATGTCGCCATGCGCCACCCAGTTTACGTGAGCCCGCGGCCGATGTTCTGGTACCGGCAGCATCCCGAGTCTTTGACCGCGCGCGGAAAGGCGCGGGGAGAGTTCCAACGCCTGCGGCGCCGTCACCTGCGCTGGCTGCTCGCCCATGTCGAGGACTCGGCCTCGGGGCCGCGGCGCCGCCGGCTGGCCGGCTGGGTCCGGGCCGGGCTCGCCGAATGAAGGTCGGGCTCTATTGCCGTCACCTGGCTGGACCCAGCGGCATGCCCAAGGCCACCCTGCTCGCCGCCTGGGCCCTGCGGCGCGAGGGGCACGAGGTCGAGGTCCTGGCCGAGAAGTCCAATTCCGCGGCGCGCCTGGCCCGGTATTTTGGCCCGCGTGCCCGCGGCGTTCGGATCATCCGCGTGGGGGGAGGCCTGCCGGCGCGAACAGCCCGCTACGACCTTTTCATCAACCAACTCCCCGGCGCCTACTTCCCCTCCTTCGCGCGGCGCAGTTGGCTGTGGGTGCACGCCCTGCCTCTGAACCGGCCGCGCCACCTGCGGTTCTACCGCCTGTTGGCCAACTCCGAGTTCACTCGGCGCCGGCTGGCGGCCTCATGGGGGGCCGAGTCGGAGGTGCTTCACCCGCCGGTCGGAGTGGAGGACTTCGCCCCGCGGCGCAAGGGCCGCATCATCGCGGCCATTGGGACCCTGGGCGCGGCCGCGAGGCTCAAGAACGAATTGGCCCTGATCCGATCTTTTAAGGAGTTACACGTCCAGGGGCGCCTGCCAGGCTGGAGCTTCCACGTCGCCGGCGAGCTCGAAGGCGGGCGCCGGTGGCTGGAGAGGCTGAGGGAGGCCGCGGCGGGGGCTCCGGTGCGCTTTCATATCGGCGCGGACCTTTCCCGACTGCGCGGCCTCTACGGACGAGCCGCGCTCCTCTGGCACGGTTGCCGGAGGGAGCACTTCGGCATGGTCCTCATCGAAGCCATGGCCGCGGGCTGCGTGCCGCTCGCCCCCGACCGCGGCGGTCCCCGCGAGATCATCGCTCACGGGAAGACGGGCTGGCTCTACCGCTCAGCGTCCGGCTTGCGCCGGCTCACCCTGGCCGCGGCCGAGGGTCGCGCGCCGATCGAAGCCCTGGCCGCGCGCGGCCGCCGGGCCTGCCGCCGCTACGGGCTGGAGGCCTTCCGCGCCAGGCTGCGCGAGCTCCTCAGCCGAGGTCCCGGACGCGGAACCCTTCCGCGTAGCGCGTACGGCCCAGGAAGAGGCCGCGGCTCGCGTTGAGCCGGCGCGCCATCCGCGCCAGGTCGAGATAATGGCGCTGGCTGCCGTAGGCCGCGAGGGCGCGCTCCTTCCTCGAAAAATCGCGGCTGATGTCGAGGACGGCGTTAGGCCGCGGCGCGGCCCAGACTTCATAACGGCAGTCGAGCAGAGGGAGCCTGACGCGGCGCAGTGCCCGCTCCGCCGCCAGGCCCAGGGCGCGGTGGTCGGGGTGCGGGTCGTCGGAGCCCGGGCGATAAAGGACGCGCGGCCGTCGTACCCGCAGGAGGCGGGCGATGCGTTCCGTCAGCTCGGCGGTCGGCGCCAAGCCGCCGTCCGGATAGTCCCAGAATTCGACCCGGGAGACCCCGAGTATGCGGGCGGCGGCGCGCGCCTCGCGTCGGCGCACGGCCGCCGGGTCCCGCGGGTGGACAAGCCCCCGAGGGTCACCGGCCCGACCGTCGGTCGCGACGACGACTCCGACGGGATCGCCGCGGCGGCGGTGCCGGATCAGGGCCCCGCCGCAGCCCAGGGTCTCGTCGTCGGGATGGGGGGCCAGCGCCAGAACCCTCCCGGCGGGCGGAGTCCACCTCATGACATGGACCGCAGGGCGGCGAGAGCGTCGCGCCGCAAGGGCCCCTTGAGGCCGCCCCATTTCCATCGGAAGCGCTCCCGGTTGCGGGCGTCGACTCTCTCCCGCCGTTCTCGTCCCCACCGGCCGCGGGTGGCCCCGCCCTCATGGTAGACAAAAGCGTCCCGGGCCAAGAGCAGCTTGAAGCCGGCCAGGCGCAGCCGCAGGCAGTAGTCCTCGTCCTCCTCGCCGCAGCGGAACCCCTCATCGAGCGGTCCGACCGCGGAAACGGCGGCGCGGCGCACGGCCAGGCAAAAGCCGCTCAGGCGGGGAACTTCCTCGGATTGGAGCTCGAAGCGCAGGGACCAAGCCGCGGCGAAGGCGGGGAGTTCCGGCGGGGAGGGGGCATGCCGAGCCCCGCGGCCCGAACCGGAGAGCGGGTCGTTGGTGCAGGGCCCGGCGGCGCCGGCTTCCGGCGCGCGCTCGAGGCTGGCGCTCAGCCGGGAGAGCCACTCCGGGGTGACGATGGCGTCGTTGTTGAGCCAGACGAGGGTCTCGCCGCGCGCCAGGCTCATTCCCAGGTTGATCGCGGCCGCGAAGCTCTCGTTGCGGGCGTTGCGGCGCAGGCGCAGCCATCCCGCTCGCGCTCGGCCGCGCAAGTAGTCCCGGGTCGCCGGGCCCGAGGCGTTGTCGATGACGATCACCTCATGGGCCGTCGGCGTGTGCCGGCGCACGCTTTCCAGGCAGCGCCGGGTCAGCGCGAGGCGGCCGCGGACCGGGATGATGATCGAGACCCGAGGCATGGGTTCGGCGGGCTTGGCCATCTCGAAGTGACTATACCTCTTTGCGCGGGTTCATGATGGGGGGAGCCCGCCTCCCCCCCGCCAGACGGACGCACTCCGCGCCTGCTACGATCCAGCCCCGAAAAAGTTCCCGAAAAACGTTGGAGGGATAGGGGGGCGGGTGCCGGGAAACCGGGACACGCCGCCCCGTAATTGAGTAGAATGGGATTTCCAGTGTCTGAACGGCTATTCGGCACCGACGGCGTCCGGGGCATCCCCGGCCGCCACCCCATGACTCCGGAGACGATCCGGACCATCGGCGTTATCGCGGCTCGGCTCCTGCTCGCGCGGCGGCGGGTCTCCCTCAACGGCTCGGGCCCGGCGATCCTCGTGGCCCGGGATACCCGGGGTTCGGGTCCCGCCCTGGCGCGGTCGTTGGCGCAGGGCTTCGCCGCGGCCGGCTGCCGCGCCCGGGATCTGGGGGTGGCCCCGACTCCCGCGGTGTCGTACCTTTTGCCCCGCTTGGGCTGTGTCGCCGGGGTCACGGTCTCGGCCAGCCACAATCCGGCGGAGTTCAACGGGATCAAGTTCTTCACCGCCGACGGGCTCAAGATGGGCGCCGACTTGGAAGACGAGATCGAGCGCCTCCTGCCGCGGACCGGTCCCCCGCCGGCCCGCGCCGCTCGCCTGGAGGACGCCTCGGCCGCGCTGGAGCGCTACGTTGAGTTCCTGAGGAGCACGTTCCCTCCCCATCTGGACCTCGACGGCCTCAAAATCGTCCTCGACTGCGCCCACGGCGCCGCCTCCGCCATCGCCCCGGCCCTCTTCGAGGGACTCGGGGCCCGCGTCATTCGGATCGGCTGCGCCCCTGACGGCCGCAACATCAACAAGGGCTGCGGGGCCCTGGACCCCTTGGCCATGCGCCGCGCCGTGCTTCGGGAGCGGGCCGACTGCGGGATCTCGCTCGACGGCGACGCCGACCGCGCCCTCCTTTCGGACGAGAAGGGGCGCATGGTCGACGGCGACGTGATCATCGGCCTCTCGGCCCTGAGGCTCAAGCGCCAGGGGGCGCTGCGCGGCGGGAGAGTGGCGGTCACGGTCATGTCCAATCTGGGCCTGGTGACGTTCCTCGAGGGGCGCGGGATCGCAGTCGAGCGAGTGCCGGTCGGCGACCGGGCGGTCTCGGAGGCCATCGAGGGCGGGGGACTGAGCCTGGGCGGGGAAGCCTCGGGCCACGTGATCTTCCGCGACTTCTCGGCCACGGGCGACGGGATGCTCACGGCCCTCCAGACTCTGGCGGCCTGGCGGGAGACCGGCCGGCCGCTGGGCAGGGTTATCAAGCTCTACCGGCCCTTCCCGCAGGTGATGCGCAACGTCTCGGTGTCGGCCAAGCCCCCGCTGGCGCGGCTCTCGCGCCTGGCGGCCGCGACGCGGCGCTACGAGGGAGTTCTGGGCGCGCGCGGAAGGGTCCTGATCCGGTACTCGGGCACGGAGCCGCTCCTGCGCGTCATGGTCGAAGGACCCAGCGCGGGGTTGGTGCGGCGGGCCGCGGCGGAGCTGGTTCGAACGTTTCGGGAAGAGTCGGCTGAATTTTAGGAGATCATCATGACCACAGGTTCGCGCGTCAAATTGGGCGTCAATATCGATCATATCGCCACCCTGCGCCAGGCCCGGCGCGACGTGGAGCCCGACCCCGTGGCCGCGGCGCGCGTGGCGCGCGGCGCCGGCGCCGACATGATCGTCACGCATCTGCGGCGCGACCGCCGCCACATCCAAGATGAGGATCTGTTCGCCCTCTGCAAGCTCAAGGGCGACACGCATCTGGAGATTTGCGCGGACCCCGAGATGGTCGCCATCGCCCTGAAGGCCAAACCCTCGTCCGTGTGCCTGGTTCCGGAGGAGCCGGGCGAGATCAGCACTCAGGGAGGGCTCAACCTGGGCAACAGCAAGCACGGCGAGATCGAGAAGGCGGTCAAACGCCTTCGGGACGCCGGCGTCGAGGTGAGCCTTTTCGTGGACCCCGACCCCCTCGTGATCCGCAAGGCCAAGGCCCTGGGCGCCGACATCGTCGAGCTGTGCACCACCGCGTACGCCTCCGCGCAGGAGAAAAAGACCCGCGGCACGCGCCTCGAGCAGCTTTCCTTGGCGGGTTATCTCGCCGTCGAGCTGGGCATGAACCTGCACGCGGGGCACGCGCTCGATTTCCACAATGCCCAGGCTGTCGCCCGCATTCCCAATATGGCTTGCCTCAATATCGGCTTCTCCATCGTGGCCCGTTCCGTCTTCGTGGGCTTGCGCGCCGCGGTGGCGGAGATGAAACAAACCATTAGCTAGGGGTGTCTAAAAAACGGATATGGGCCCCCCCTAACTATCGGCGCCCCCCGTGGGGGGGCGCCTCAGGCACATGTGCGGCATCGTCGGCTATATAGGCTCGAGGCAGGCCGTGCCCATCCTGATGGAGGGGCTCCGGCGCCTCGAGTACCGGGGCTATGACTCGGCCGGCGTGGCGGTGCTGGGCAACGGCTCCGTCGAGCGCCGGCGCGCCGCCGGCAAGCTCGCCAACCTCGACGGGCTGCTGAAATCCTCGCCGCTGAAGGGAGCCACGGCCCTCGGCCATACCCGCTGGGCCACCCACGGCAAGCCCTCGGAGGAGAACGCCCACCCGCATACGGATTGCACCGGGGACCTGGTCGTGATTCATAACGGCATTATTGAGAACTACATGGAGATCAAGGATGCCTTGACGGCGTCAGGGCATCTCTTCGCCTCCGAGACCGACACGGAGGTCGTGGTTCACCTCGTCGAGGAGCATCTCAAGGCGCTGCGGCGGCCCGGCAAGGCCCCGACCCCGGACCTCAACGAGCCGCTTCTTTTTGAAGCCGTGCGCCGGGCATTGAACGAGGTGCGCGGGGCCTACGCCCTGGCCGTGCTGTGGTCCAAGGCCCCGGGAGCCATCGTCGCGGCCAAGACCGCCTCGCCGCTGGTCATCGGGCTCGGGCAGGGGGAGACTTTCCTCGCCTCCGATGTCCCCGCCTTCCTCGACCACACGCGCAAGGCGGTGTTCCTCGAGGACGGCGAGATGGCGGTGCTGCGCGCGGGCGGCGCCGCGTTTTTCGGGTTGAACGGCCGCAAGCTCGAAAAGCAGGTCCACCAGATTCAGTGGGACCGGACCATGGCTGAGAAGGGCGGATTTCGCCACTTCATGCTCAAGGAAATCCACGAGCAGCCCCAATCCTGCGAGGACTCGGTCCGCGGCAGGCTCTTCCCGCTCAAGGACGGGGTCCTCGAGCGTGAGGCCGGCATACCGGCCCAGGTCCTCAAGGATGCCCGCCGCATCCACCTGATCGCCTGCGGCACGGCCTACCACGCCGGCCTGATCGCGAGCTACTGGCTCGAGAGCCTCGCCGGCATACCCGCCCAGGCCGAGATCGCTTCCGAATACCGTTACCGCGAGCACATGCTGGGCCCCGGGGACCTCGTGATCGCGGTGAGCCAATCGGGAGAGACCGCGGATACCTTAGCCGCGGTGCGCCTGGCTGAGGAGCGGGGGGCCAAGGTCCTGGCCGTCTGCAACTCCGTGGGCGCGGCCATCACCCGCATCGCCGACTACAACCTCTACACGCACTGCGGCCCCGAGTGCGGGGTCGCTTCGACCAAGGCTTTCATCGGCCAACTCACCACGCTGGCCGTGTTCACGCTTCACGCCGCGGTGGCGCGCGGGGCGCTGAAGGAGGCCCAGGCCAAGGAGCTCCTCTCGGAGCTCCTGCGCGTCCCGGGCCACATCCGCGCCGCCGTCAAGCTCGACGCCCAGGTCCAGGAGATCGCCCGGGCCTTCTACCAGAAAGAACACTTCCTTTATATCGGGCGCCACCTCAACTACCCCATCGCCCTGGAAGGGGCCCTCAAGCTCAAGGAGATCTCCTACATCCACGCCGAGGGCTACGCGGCCGGCGAGCTCAAGCACGGCCCCATCGCCCTGGTCGACTCCGAGATGCCGGTGGTGGCCATCGCCACGCGCTCGCGCATACTCGAGAAGATGGTCTCCAACTTCGAGGAGGTCAAGGCCCGCGGGGCGCGCCTCATCGTGATCGCAACCGCGGGAGACAAGACCGGCCGGGGCAAGGCCGACTACACCCTGGAGGTCCCGGCCATGCCCGAGCTCCTCTCTCCCATCGTCAACATCGTGCCGCTCCAGTTGCTGGCCTATCACATCGGAGTCCTGCGGGGCTGCGACGTGGACCAGCCGAGGAACCTTGCCAAAAGCGTCACCGTGGAATAGGAACGTCCGCCATTTCCGGCTGGCCCTGGCCCTGACGCCGGGCCAGCGGCGTCAGGCGGTGATTTTTGCGGGAGCCTTCGTCGGGCTGGCGGTCCTCTCCCAGCTTCCCTGGGTGGATGCGGCGGCGCAACTCTTGAGTCGGCGCGCCGAACTCGCGCGGCTTTCGAAGGAGATCTACGACGCGCGGCTCACCCCCATCTCCTACGACGCGGTGCGCACGGCGCCTCCCGAGACCTACTTGGGTCGCCCGGTGCTATGGTGCGTGGATCACGTGGCGGGCGGCGTGAGTTACCTGGGCGGCAAGCCCAGCCAGCCGCTCTCTTGGACCAATGAGGCCGCCGTGCCGAAGAACTCCCCGACCAGCGGCGGCCGCTGCACCCAGGTCCTGGCCTCGATCCAGGGCTGGGACCGCGACGGGGTGAAGCTGGCCTTTATGGGAGAGCCTTGACCGAAGGGAATCCATAATCGAACTCGGCGTCGACATCGTGGAGATCAACCGAGTCCGGCGGCTGGCCCGCCGGAACGCAGGATCGGCATTTGCGTCGGATTTCGTTGACCGTTCCGTGACGGATTGTTAGAATCCACCACCCTATTTCCGAGCCATGGCCCGAGCCCGCGTGTTGGTGATCGAAGACGACGAGTCATACCAGGAGTTTTACCGGGCCTTCTTCGTCCAGTTCCACTCCGATAAGTTCGAGTGGCGCCTGGCCCAGAGCGGCGAGGCCGCGATCCGACTGCTTCAACGCAAGTCCTTCGACCTAATCGTGCTGGACATCGGGCTGCCGGGCAAGAGCGGACTCGACGTCCTGCGCTGGCGCGAGAAGGACCCCGGGGCATGCCTCATTCCCGCGCTCGTTGTCTCCGGCGGGGAGACGACGCAAGATCGCGTCACGGGGCTCGATGTCGGCGCCGACGACTACCTGGTCAAGCCGTTCGCCGACGAGGAACTCCTCGCGAGGCTCGCGGCTCTCAAGCGCCGGCGGGATCGGATCTGCATCGGCCATGGACTCTACGACCTGGGCTGGTTGAAGTTCGACCCCGAATCCCACCAACTCGCCGTAGACGATGCGCTCGTGCATCTGGAGCCCAAGGAACTGGATATCCTGCTCCTCTTCCTGCGCCGGCCGAGGATCATCCACCGCCCTCATGCGCTGTGGGACATGTTCTGGGACGAGGAGAACAGGAATTTCGAGCATGTCCTAGAGAACAAGGTTTCGTCCCTGCGCCGCAAGCTCGGCCCCGGCGGCGTCTACCTCAGGAATCACAAGGGCATCGGCTACTCGTTCGACCCGAGCGAGGTCGTGGCCCCGGCCTGAACCGAGGTCTTGTCAAGGCCTAGGCCATTTTCCAGGCGATTTTCCCATTCTTGCTCGCCTCTGAAAAGCGATTATATCGACAAGGCTTATTGAAAGCCTCTAGATCCAGCCCCAGCCCACCCCTGACCTTCGTGGGGATTTCGTGGGGATCGTTGTCTACCCTTTTAGGGTGGACAAGCCCGGGCCGATCTCCAAGCCGCCGGACATCTCGCGTTGGGTTCCCAAGGAGGAGCTCACCGACCCGTTCCAGCGCGCGCTGATCCAGCAGCTCGTCTGGCTCAACGCGAACCTCTGGGAGGCGCGGACGAACCTGGCGATCATGTCGAACAAGATGGACGACTTGCGGCCGAAGGAGGGGCAGAAGTGAGCGCGGCACGGCCGGGCCGGGGAACGAGGGCCGCGAAGCCCCGGGACCCGTTTCAGCGCGAACTTCTCCGGCAGCGTGCGTGGCTCACCTCCAATCTCGCGGAACTCAACAACAACGTCGCCATCGTCGCCGACTGGATTCAGATGGAGCGCGAGCGCGAGGCGCGGGCGAAGGGGCGGGGATGATTAGGCGGAGCGAAGGTAAGAGACGGGCCAAGGGGACGGGCTTTGATCCACGTCGCTTCATCGAGTGGAGGCCTTTGGTGAAATCAACTCTCGCAGCGCTTCTGGTACAAGGACGGAGGCCCCTGTGGCATACAAACCGGACGAAGGACCCATGGTGGGCAGGATCCCCGATCTATCCGCATAGAAGGCAGGCGCTCTATCCACTGAGCTACGGGGTCCTGAGGACCGCTTCGCTCTACCCACTGCGTCCTAAGGAGAGCCGCGAGTTTCATTTAGGCGCTTACCTCCTTTGTGCAAACGGCCCGGAGCTGCGCTCCGACGATGAACAAAGACCTTTCCCTGTTGAAACTACGGAGGGTGAGCCCGCCGGCGGCGTCGTATGCGTGAACGAAAATGGGCGTCCCCTCGGAGACCGCCGAGAGGTCAAGGGAGTAGGTGAAGTTCGATCCCCTAAACGTTCGATCCCGCAACAAGAAGGTTCCGGCCCCGCTGTCGACGTTGAGCGTCGAGTCGAAGATTGGAGCGCCGCGCGTCACCTGAAGGTTCCTAATTCCGGCCCCGCTATCCGAAACTTCGATGGTAAGGTTGGCCCCCGAGGCGAAGCGCGCGCTGCGCGAGTGGAGTTTTTCTCTATGCGACGAGTGCTTCTTTGTCTCACACTCGTCGGACTTTTGAGCGACCAGGCACATGCCGTCATTGCTTCTCGGAGCGCCGCTAAGAAGTTGGCTGAAAAGTCCATTGCAGGAGTGCGCGAAAACGTGAATTCAAAGGAGACAGTAGAAGACTATCTCATATTCCTTCTCGCGCGGTCGATAGGAGATGACCCCCGAGTTATGGCGCTGTGCCGTGAAGTAGCCGAAACGAGCACCAACGCCGAGGTCCTCGGGGTGGTTCTGGGCGCGCTTGACATTATCAACAGCTGGCACCGCGCCTTTCTCGGAGGTGGAAAACAAAAGGAGCAGCTCGCAGAAGTCGCAAGGATCGTTAGGGCGCGGGACAATTGGAAGCTGAAAAATGGGGCGGCCGATATTCTCGGGGCGCTGGATGGTAGGTATGCCAAGGAAGCTGAGCAGCACTATGCGGCGGTTTTACGCTCATCCACGCCAGCGGGCGAAACCGACCCGAAGCGGCGTGATGATATATACCAGTATGCGATTCGTCAACTCATTAAGTTTGAACCTCAATGATGCGCTATTTGTCCACATAGACAGGGAGTCATCGACCCAATTCTCGACGACAAACATGAGAACTGGAATGCTAAAATGG
>CAYJXJ010000009.1:0-52014 GCA_964374095.1 uncultured Elusimicrobia bacterium | reverse complement strand
TGGAGGCGTTGTTGTCGCCGCCGTAGGTCTCGAGAATTCGGTCGAAGCCGCCCTTGGGGACGTGCTTGGAGCCCTCGAACATCAAGTGTTCGAAGAGATGCGCGAAGCCCGACCGGCCGCGCGTCTCCTGGCGCCCCCCGACGTTGAATATCATCGACAAGGCCACGACCGGCACGGAGGCGTCTTGCGAAAGAACCACCTTGAGGCCGTTGGCGAGCTCCCGGGTTTCGTAGGGAATCTTTGTTCCGGCGGCATGGCCCGGGATGGCCGAGAGCGCGAGCGCGCATGCCAACGCCGCGGTCATGGTTCTCCCCCTGTATCCTTAGGAATCGAACCATTCCTTTCAGTCATCGACGGCGGCCCTTGATCTTGATGGCGGCCCCCGGCTCGCTCGCTCGAGGCCGCGGCGCCCGGTCCGCGGGACGACCGACAAGCACGATCATCCGGTAGGACTCCACGGAGTAGGGGGCTTGATCCAACGCCCCCCAAGCGCCGCGGTAGGCCAGGCCCGCCGCGGCCAGGAGCCTCTTGATCTCGGTGAGGGTATAGACGCGCACGCTGGTGAGACTCGTCTCTCGGCCGTCATCGGGAGAGATCACGGCGCGGCGATTCTCAAGATGGCCGGTCTCGGGATCGAAGGAGATCTGGTCCTGGATGAGCCCGCCGTTGATTCCGGGGGTCTCCTCGCAGAGCTGCGCCTGCAAATGGCGGATGAGCCACTCCCGATTGAGCAAATCGAGCAGGAGCGAGCCGCCGACCTTGAGAGACTTGCGGACCCCGTCAAGGATTCGCAGGTCGTCCCGCTCGGAGCCAAAACTGCTGACCGAGGCCGCGAGGCTCACCGCCGCGTCAAACTCCGCGCGGTAGGAGATCTGCCGCAGATCGGCGTTGAGAAAATGGGCATTGAGGCGCTCCTCCCGGGCCGACTTTCGGGCCCAGTCCATGGGAGCCCCGGCCGTATCGAGGCCCAGCACGCGATGCCCCCGGCGCGCCAGTTCCAATGTCTGGCGTCCCGCGCCGCATGAAAAGTCCAGGACACGGGAACGCGCCTCGAGGCCCAGGAGGGCGAGCATGGCGTCCACGCGCGCCCGGACATCCGGCTCGGAGCGCGAAGCGGGCGTCTCGTCGATATGCCGGCTCCACCATGAGACCGGATCCTTGCGGGTCATGACCTCCATGGTTTCTTTCCGATATCCTTGGGGCCTGCCCCTCCACAAATTTGGAAGGGCAGGCCATTCCCTTCGGTATCCGGTCTCCGATTCTAACAAATTGCCGCGGGAGGCGCAGGGGCGTTGCCGCCTAGGCCCTTTGGCCCACGGAGGCCCGGCCCCAACGGCCCGCGCGCCGAAGCGGCCGGGGGGCTACACTAGAGTCATGGAAGTGATCAGCCTCCTACCCACCGACCGGGCGGCGAAAGCCTGCGTTCCGACGGTCTGGGATTCCGGCTGGCGCCTCCCAGCGGCTTAAGGGACGCCCCTTCACGCCGCATTAGAAAGGCCCGTTTCTTTTCCCAGGGAAACGGGCCTATCTTTTTTACGGGGTCACATCCCGCCATCCGACAAATTCGGAAATTTGTCGGATGGCGGGATGTGACCCCGTTATTCCAGCTCGGAGTTCCAGTAGAGGTTGTCGATGAAGCGCTGCCAGGACCTGCGGATCGGGACGGGAGAGCGGAGCATGAGGGCGGCCCCGGCGCGCGGCGAGGGGCGGGAGGGGCGCACGATGAGGCGCATCCCGGCCTCGGCCGGGATGCGGTCCCCCTTGCGGCGGTTGCAGGGGATGCAGGAGGTGACGGTGTTGGTCCAGTCGGTCCCGCCGCCCCGCGAGCGCGGCAGGATATGGTCGAGGTTGAGCTCGCTGGTGGGGAAGCGCTTGCCGCAGTAACAGCAGCGGTAGCCGTAATGGTGGTAGATATTGCGGCGCGTGAAGGGGACCTCGAAGCGGGGCACGCGCTCGAAGAACTTCAAGGCCACGACCTCGGGGATGGCGATCTTGAAGGTCGGGGTGTGAATGAAGCCGGAAGGGCTCTCCCGGATGGTCTGGGAAAGATCCACCCAGTCGTTGAAATCGTAGGACCGGTACTCCAAGTCCACCACCGCGGCGCGGCCCAAATAAACCAAACTAAGGGCCCGCTGCCAGTCCGTAACCGCGACGGCGAAGAAGTTGCGGTTGAGTATCAGGACATCGGAAGACATGGCGATATTATGCGTGAAAAGGATTGCAAAAGTGTTATCCCCCCCGCACCCTCCTCCGAGCCGGGCGACCCCCGGGTCGAGTCTCCAAATAAGAACGCAGCCGGCGCAAGGCCCCGGCCCAGCCCCGGGCGAAGGCCTCGCGGTGATTGTCCGCCGCCCCGGCCTCGAAACCCGAGTGCAGGGCCGTCACCTCGCAGCCTCCTTTAATAGGGGTGAGAAACACGCTGCTTAAGGGCGGGACATCCCCGAGGTCCGCGGGCAGTTTCCAAATCCAGGCCACCTTGCGCCCGGGCTCGAGATCCACGAATATCCCCTCCAGCGCCCCCAGTCCCTGCGGATAGGAATCGCTCGCGGGCCCGCTCCAGCGCAGCTTCACCTCGCCGCCATTGCGGGGGTCGGCGATCGCGGAACAACCCCACCAGCGCCCCAACTCGCGGCTGGAAGTCAGCGCGCGCCACACCCTTTCGGGCGCGGCCTTCACCGTGACATCAGCCCGGATATCCCTCGTCGTCATGGTTTTATTCCCAAATGATGAGGTGTCAAACCATTCCCCGCGGTCATGTACGCCCCCCCAGTGTAGCAGAGGTTTGCCGGTTCGGCCAGGGGGTCTAGGGCGACGGCCGCCCGGCCAGGTCGTAATGCGTGCCGAAGAGCCGGTCGCAGATAGGGAAGGTGATGTTGAAATTCCACCGCGACATGAGGCCCGGGTCGTGGTGCGCGGTGTGGTGCCGGCGCAGGAGCGCCACGACGGATAGCCGCCCCACCCAACTCTCGGGAGGGAGGTGGTAGGAGAGGTGCAGCCATTCGTAAGTCAGGAAGTAGCCCACCGCGGTTGAGAAGTAGAACCAGCCGGCGTTGGGGCTTGCCAGAAAATATAGGATCGTGCCGATCGGAGTGCCGATGACCCCGAGGAATAGGAAAATGGCCGCGGGCGGGAACAGCACCATCTTAAAGTCTTTGCTCGACTCGGCGGCCATGGCGTCGTGGGTGTAGAACTGATGATGCTCCAGGGTGTGCCGCTTGTAAATCTCGCCCAGAAACCGGGCCGGCCGGTGCATGGGGCCTCGGTGCATCAGAAACTCGACGAGGTTGGCGATGCCGAAGGTGGCCGGGACCCACAGCCACTCCCAGGGGGCCGGGGACTCGACGCGGCTTGCCGCCAGCACGATGGCGGCCAAGGCCCCGAGCGAGGTCGTCGCCACGTGCGCCCAACCCGAGTACCGGGGGCCCAGGCTCTCGGCGCGGAACTCGGAACGGTAGGCCTCAACCCGGTCGGCCAATACCACGCTATCCACGGAGAGATTGTACAATGAAGGCGATGCGGCCCGACACCCGAGTGCTGGCGATGGCGGTATTGCTGGCTGCCTCGAGGGCGTGGGCCGCGGCCGCGGCCGCCGAGGTCAGGAAGGCTCTGGGAAAGCCGGAGTGACGGGGGCCGGGGCGAGGACTTGCTCGGCCAGGTGATCGATGACGCCCTGGAGCAGGCCCGCGAAGTACATCAGGTCGACTGCCTTGGCGGGATCGTTCCAACCGGCGGAAATCGACCACCATTGCCAGTTCTTATCCCGCAGGAGCCAGGTCAAATTGAGCACCCCCGGCTCGCTGCCGCCCTTGAAGCCGACGTAAGGAAACGCGTCCTTGGGGAAATCGAGACCCGGGTTGTCGTCCATGGCGTCGAGGGCTTCGGCATCGCCGCGGCGGCGGAACCAGTCCATGGCGCGGACCAGATCCGAGGCCGAGGCGAACCACTCCGCGGTGTCGATGGCGATGGGGCTCGTCCAGTGTTCGGCCGCCCATTCGAGTATGCCGTCGCGCGGCATGCGGCGCAGGTCGCCGTCGAGCAGGGCGCGCCGCCCGGCCGCGTCTGAGCCCAGGTAGCGGGAGCGCAGTCCGGCGTCGTACTTGAGCTTGAAAAGCTCCATGGTCGACAAGAAGGGAATGCTGCGCGAGGGATCGACGTTGCCCATGAGTCCGAGCATACGCTCCACGCGCGAGCGCCCGGCATGGTGCAATAGATGGTCGGTGGCGGTGTTGTCGCTCTGAGAGATCATGCGATGGGCCATATCCCGCACCGTGAGGGTCGAGCCCACGGGCCAGTTCTGGAGTTCCCCGGAGGGCAGGGACTTGAACTCATCGCGGATGGCGAGGACCTCGTCCCAGCTTTTGCGGTCCTCGACGAGGGCGGCCAGGACGTAGAGCTTGAAGGCCGAACCGATGCCCAAGGGCCGGTCCGGGTTCAGCTCGTATAGGGGCTGGACCGCGGCCCCAAGCCTGGCGGCTTGAAAGCTGACCGTTCCCGGCAGGCTTTGCATCCGCGCCACCAAATCCGCGATGGCTCCCGGCAGCGCGGGCGCGCCCTGGGGCATGTTCGTGATGCGATGGGGCGGGTTGGGCGAGAGCTGGACGCCCATCTTCTGCACGGCCCCGCTCTCGTAGATGAACCGGTAGTTTCCGGACAGCTCGGAGACGCGCTGGACCAAGGTCACCTGCCGCACCCGGCCGAAGCTCGCGTAATAAGAACGAAAAGTTTCCTTTATAGCTGGGACCGGAACCTTGGCCAGGAGGCTCGGGTCCAGAATCTCCTCGAGGCCTTGCGGGTCCTCGGCGATCGCCTCCGCCAGAGCCCGCGCCCGCTCCTCAAGGACGTCGCCTTGCCCGAGACTCGCGCGGACCTGCTTGGCCTCCAGGCCCGCCTGACTCCGCAGGGCGCCCAGGGACCCTAAGAAGGAAGCGTCACCGGCCGCGACAACCGCCTGGGCGATGGCCAGAAAGGCGGGAAGGAGGGGCGCCACACGTATATTTTAGCACGGGGGACGGTCCTAGAAACGGACCTGCGCGTCGAGCATCAGCCGGTTGACCGAGCTTCCCCCCGGAGGAAGCTGGAGGTCGATGGTCCGGGTGGAGAAGTACTTGGCGCGCAGCTGCAGCCACTCCCAGGGGCAATGGGCGAGCCAAAAAATGCCCCCCCAGCGATTGGTGCCGCCGTCGCCGAAATCCGAGTCCGAGACATCGGCCACGGTCGCGTCGGATTGGGCGTATTTCTTAAAAAGGCCGACCTCCCAGGACCCCGCCTCCTTGGCCCGGCCCGCGATGAGGCCGTATTGATAGCCGTCGCGCGCCCGCGGACCGTCCAAGTCCGTCCGGGCCCGCAGATTGCGCGCCAGGGTCGTTTGCAGGCTGAGCGGGACGCGGCCCAACTGGCCCGCGAACTCGGTCGTGACTTCGCCCACCCCGAAGCGGTTCACCAGAACGCCGGGAGAAGCGCCCGCGCGGCGGTTCCCAAGGTTGATGCCGACCTGGGAGAAGGTCGAGCGGTTCTCATCGGACCATTTGTGGTAGGCCGCGGCCGAGCGCAGGCGGATATCCCAGGGCAGCTTGGTTTCAAAACCGACTTGTTCGGAGAAAACCCACTGATTGCGCGGAGTTTCGAGGTCCTCGTCGGCCACCATCTGCAGGAAGTTGCCGAAAAGGGAGAACCCCCACGGCGTCTTCCATTCGACGTTCTCCTGGAAGCCCTCGGGATTCAGGTCGTCGTCCCAGACCAGGTCGGAGGAATAAATCCGCCAGAGGGAGTTGGGCATCTTGCCGCCGGAGGCGTGCGTCGCGAGGGCCTCGCGCGGCTTGGGGGTCCAGCGCAGGTAGGCCATATCCACGAAGATGGCCTTTTGACTGCTGAGGTTGTCGAAGGTTTGGTTGTTGGAAATCTGCTCGCCGGAGCCGGCGCCGAGCCGGAAGCCGAAGAGGACCTCCTCGGGAAGCTGGATGTCGGTCCCGATGCGGAGGCGGTAGCGCATCCGGTTGCGGTCGTTGGAGCCCGGGTCCTTGCGTTCGAAGTGCTCCTGGCGTCCCCGGAAGTCGCCGTGGAACCTGACGCTTTGGATGATGCCGGACAGCTTGATCTTGTCGGCGATTTCCCCGGCCGCGGCCGGGCGCATGAGCCAGGGCAGGGCGATGATCGCGGCCAGAGAGCGGGCCCCCAACATGGGCCGGATTATAGCCTAAAGGTCGGGCCGGGGGGAGCGTGAGGCGGAAAGTCGCGGCGGGTTAGAGCCTCGTCTCCGAAACCGAGGAACTTCCGCTCAATGACGATATCCAGGTCTTCCGGGAACCGATCGATCAATTTACAGGACTTGGACAAGGTCCTCCGCGCTCAGCCCAAACCAACCGTTCACTTTCTAGGCTCCTCTTGGGCGACTCTTCGCATGATCTGGGCGATCCACCGGGGTGCGTAGCGAGCGTCAATCATCAATCGCCGCCTATCATCGCCGGAAATCTTCCGTCGCAATCGACTCACCGCGGGCTCCTGGTCTTGACGCCGGCCCATCCAGCGCAACGCTTGAATCACGAGACCGCTCATCGTCCCTGCCGTCGCCATGTTCCGAGGAGTCGTGCGGCGCAAAGATATGCGGCGGTTTCCGATCTTGAGCCGGCGAGTAGGCCCGTCCGTCAGGTAGACGATGCGCATAGGCACCTGATCGGACAACCCGAGGAGATTCGCCGCATAGGCTCCCGTCGGCTGAAGGCGAATCGCATCGCGGCTCTTGAGCGCCGCGGCGACCGCCTCGATGTCCGGAGCCAGCAGTCCAAATTTTGGATGCACGCGAGGCCGCTCGTAGAGGCCGCGCGCGATCTGGCGAATGAGGCCGGCCGTCTTACGCCGCCTAAGCGCCATCTCGACCGCGGCTCGGCTGCCCAGTTCGCTTAAATGCGCCGGGGTAAACACCCATCCCAAGGGATGTGTCTTGATGAACTTGAGAACTCGCGTATCGACCGAAGTCGCGTGTCTGCCCATATTGTTTCGACGCAAATTATAGCACGTTTTTGCGTCAAATCAAGATCCCGGCCGATTGACTTTCGCGCGTTTCCCGGTATAACATCTTGAGTCTCAAGGTTGGTCCCATAACCTTCACGTTGCGTTGCTGACAGCGCCGCGCCTCGCCGGATCAGATCGCCGGAACCGCCTGGCACGCAACTTGGTTCTCCGTGGCGCCCTGCCGCGGCCCCAGCGCGTGCTTGCCGCCGCGTGATCCGCCGACTGAACAATTTGCTTCATAGGGGACAAATGCTTAATTTAGCGTCATATTTTGATGACATTTAAGCCGCCCTTGACGGGCATATGTTGCTCATATATACTATGTTGCACATTATGGGCAACATAGATATTATAGGCAACAGACTGGCGAGGGGGTTTTGCGATACCCTCCAGAAACGCCTTCCTCCCGGATGGAAGGTGTCGGCGAAGCCTATCCCGATAAGGATGAAGCCGATGCCTGATTTCGTCTTCGAGCTGGCCGGCCCCAAAGGAGCGCGGACGCGACTTGCCGTGGAAATTAAAGCTCACCTGGAGCCTAAAGACGCATTGGCGCTAAGAGACTTGTGCGATCGGTACGCTGAAGCTTATGGGGATGGCGTCGTTCCCGTGGTTTCCTCCTCATTCGTGAGCCCGAGCACCCGCCAACGCTTCAAGGAGCTTGCGATCTCCTATGCCGATCCCACGGGCAACGTCCGGATCGTCGCCTCCCAACCCGCGCTTTATATCGAGACCCAGGGGGCGGAGCGCAATCCCAACAGAGAGAACAGGCAGCTTCGCTCCCTTAAGGGACCGAAGGCGGGGCGCATCGTTCGCGCGTTATGCGATCTTCCAGGTCCTTACGGCGTCCGAAAACTCGCGAACGAGACAGGCATCAATCCCGGCTACGTTTCGCGGATTTTTGCTTTCCTTGAACGGGAAGACCTTTTGGAGCGCGGCGATCCTCTCAATAACGTTCCCGGCAAGTTTCAGGCTGTCCGCTTGCGCAAGCTGATCGAGCGGTGGTCCAGGAACTATTCGTTTCTCGGTTCAAACCGCGTGGTTTCCTATCTTGACCCGCGTGACCCTGCCGCTCTCCCGGCCCGGCTGGCGTCCGGCGTAAAGCGCGCGGCGATCACAGGGTCGGCCGCGGCTGCGGCCGCGGCTCCGGTCGCGCCCTCCCGGCTCATCATGGCGTATGTCGATTCTCCCGAGGACGCGGCGGCGAAGCTGGGCCTACGCCCCGCGGACTCGGGAGCCAACGTGCTTTTTGCCGAGCCGTATGACGCCGTGGTTTTCAAGCGCACGGTTGAGCGCGAAGGGGTGTCCTACGTTGCGTTGAGCCAGGCTGCCGTTGATCTTCTTGGAAGCCCCGGCCGCGGGCCCGCGGAAGCTCAAGCTCTTCTGGATTGGATGGAGGCCAATGAATCCACCTGGCGCCGCTGACCCGCTCTACGTCCTGGCGCGCCGGGTCCTCCTAGCCCATGACGACCAACGCATGTCCTGATGGTCGTCAGGACCAGGGGCCTACCGGCCCACTAGATGCGTTGGCGGCGCTCGGGGCCCAACGGGATGCATTGATCCTGGCAGGCGCTCAGGCCGTTTACCTGCATACAGGTCCAGCGGGCCTTGCGGTCGCGGAGTACACGACCGACGCCGATATCGCGATCAATCCGCGGCTTCTCTCGGAACTGTGGAGGAAGATGTGCGCCCAGGAATTGCCCCAGCGCCTACTCGCGAGCTGTCCCCTTCAAGCCGCGGTGCGCGAGCGCGATCCGGGTGATCTCGTACTCCTCAACCAGCCTTCTTGATGAATGGCGGAAAACTTCCTCGAAGTCGACTCTCTGGCGCTTCTTTGTAGGAGCCATTGGGATTCTCATTACTCCGATAAGGCCTTCAACAGGGCATCAGCGGGATCGGAATAAAACTCGATGCTGATTTTGGTTGCCATGTCATCCGACAGATTGAAGAGCTGTTTGCGCGCGGAGATGGGCATGAGCAGGGTGGTCGCCCCTTTCTCGACAGCCAGCTCCGCGACAGCTACCGGATTCGGCACCATCTCAACCGAGCCGCCAAGGTTCAATGCTCCGACCACGATCAGGCCGCCTTTGTTGCTGCGCTCCAGGAGTCCTCCGCAGAGCGATAGGAGTACGGCAAGCCCAAGCCCGGTCCCCGAGCGATCGGCGTCAATGGCTCTGAGTTGCACTGAGAACTCGTGGGAGCGCGGGTCGCGGTCCCCGACTAACTCCTTGGCCCGGGTGTAGAGATTCTGCTCCCCATACCTCACGCTCTCGCGGAATGCCGGGGGAACGGGAGCGTTGAGGATTTTGACGCCGCTGCCAGGGCCCGCCGTTGCCTCGATGCGGTAAAGCGCAGGGGATGCGTCCTGCCCGCCGGGGCTTATCGCCCAGAGTTGGCCGGCTGGGAGAGGATCGCTTTCGATGCGGTCCTCGCTGTGAAGTTCGGGAGTCATGACGAACTGCTCCACGCCCTCCACCCCCATGAAATAGCTGAAGTGGGTATTGCGAAACTCGGTCTTCAGAATCCGCTTTTGCTGCTCCTTCACCCTGCGCCGACATTCGAGGGCCAGCTTGATTATCTTTTCCAGTTCCTCATCAGGGACAGCCATGCCGGGATCGGGGAATAGCAGCTTGACCAGGCCGCTTATGGTCTTAGTCGCGGCCTCGATGTCACGGCCGCTCAATGCGCCGCCCCAGTTTACGCGACCCTGGAGCATCGACACCCGGCTCTTTTCACGTAGTTGCGACCAGCATTCCGATAGGAAGTCGCTGACGAGTCCGAAGTGATTGGTTAGATGCTCGTTGGGATTGAGCTTCGGGAAGTCCCAGCCCGGTATGTAGGAATGCAGCCGGTCCATGAATGCCGTATCGCCGCGAATTTCCGGAGGCAGCGGCCCGAGCAGATGGCCTATGCGTTGCTGTTGCTGGACGTCCACATCCAGGTTGCCCACCATGACGATGCTGCCCGCGGCCCGGATGCTCTCCTTGCCGCGGGAGAACTCGCCGGAGGCCATATAGCCCTTCATGATGTTGACGCCGTCCTTCTGATCGAAGGAGATACCGGAGATTTCATCGAAGCACACGATGTCGTAATGGCAGACCAATCCCCGCTGACCGCTCGCGTTGTTGACGAACATCTTCGCCACGGTGGCTTTTCCGCCCGAGATCAGGTGGGAGTTGGGGGATATCTGCTGGAAGAGATGGCTTTTCCCGGTTCCACGCGGCCCTAACTCCACCATGTTGTAATTGCGCTCAACGAAGGGGATCATCCTCAGAAGGACCACCCACTTGGCACGCTCGGATAGTGCCGCCGGCTCCAGCCCTATGGATCGAATGAGCAAATCCCGCCACTCTTCAGTCGTGAACTGCGCTCGGCCCTTTGCGAGGATACTGAGGACGTCGGATTGAGATAGCTGAATAGCGCGAAGGCTGAGGATGGCGAAAGGACGGCCGTTTTGTTCCTGTGCGATTGATGCGTCATAAGAGAGGGTAACCTCGGCATAGAAGCCATCTGTCAGCATCCGTTCGTGTTCATGCACGAGTCTATCATCGACGCGCACATCACGAAGCTGCAAGCTCGGCAACTCTGCTAGGAAGCAATCATTCTTGGAGTCGAGCCGAGCCTTCACCAAGTCGATGAGCTTAACCGACCCCTTCTCCTTTGCGCGCGCCTTGAACAACTCTTCTTGTCCGGTCCGCACCGTCCTGTCGATGAGTTGGCGCTCGACAACCCCCAGACCTTCGGCAATCTCATGCTCATGGACGGTAGCGCAATAGCGCCCAAGAAGGAATTCGACCACGTAGGTGGGGATGGGATATTGCCGGCTGTAACGCCGGACCAAATCCTTGCGCACCAGAAAACCTTCAAAGGCCGATGCGGCCAGCTTGTCGAGTTTGTCGAGCTCCATCTGAGCAGTCGTCATTAGCGTTCACCTCCCACGGTCGTTGCCTGTCTAGACACGACGCGGCCCGAAGCGTCCAGGAGCACTACGACGCTCGCAGAGCCCTCCAGGGCCTCGTCCTGGACCAGCAGGCCTCCCCGGCCGTCGGCATCGAGTGGCTTGGGTTGGGCGATGCTGGAAGCCGCGTCGCCGGCCCTGGTCCGGATGTCTACGGTCAAGCCGGGAGCCGGTGAGTTTACCGATACACGGCACCTCAGCCCGAGCCATTGCACGTCCGCGATCTTCGCCGTGATTTCGCCCGCCGCCGCATCAACCTCGAATAGGAGGTCCGGGACTAGGCATTCCTGTAGGCTGATGCCTCCGTGCGCGTACTGCATGCCGTTGCCGAAGCATCGGGCTCCCGAGGCATAGGCAAAGACCTCCGATGGATTCCAATGCCAGCCGGCAACGGGCGTCTGGACTTGCGCGCCCGGCTTGACGGCCGCGCACCGGGACCAACGGCTTTCCGTCAGGTATATGGGCAAGGTCATGGAAGGCAGGCTGCCGGGGATTAGGAGCCATCCATGGTCCGTGACGACGCGGACTCGCTTCCAGCCAAAGGACAACAAGGCCGCGATGCGCTCCACGAGCAATTCCAACTGATCTTCGATCTGTGCCGCGAGCTTGGCCTGGATTTTGTGCCCGAGATCGTCGAATTCGCCGTATTCCGTCCAGGCCCGAGCTTTCGGGTCAAAAGGCTTGCCAAGTTCCGAATCCGAGATCCACTGGATGCCTGCCGATGTAACCAAGTCCTTGAATCTAGCGGACGTGAGAGGCTGTCCAGAATCGCGGATATCCGCACAGAAATAGGCTCCCAAGTGGTTGCCCGTGAGGCTTGCACCTATGGGGGAGACAGCCGGCTTCGCCGTCGCCGTTACCGTAGGCAAGGCCGCCCAGCGTTGTCCCTGCCCCACGCGCAGGTTGCGGTTCTGTGCCAAGCCGGACAGTCTCATGCCGAGATCGAAGCGCAAGCCATCCACGAACATGACGCAGGTTCCGGGCTCGATGTCCATGTCAGCGGACCGTGGGTCATGGGCCGGCAGAGGGCTGGCGGCGACCAGCGTTTGGAAATGCTCGGCCGAGTCCCCGAGCCAAGGCAGATACACCGCCTGGATCGCGGCGCTGACGGCCTTCCAATCCTCGTCGCTCTTGACTTGAGCTAGGGCCCGAAGGGTGGCGTCATCTGCCAGGTATGCGCCTTGCGAGTATAAGGACGCCATCTGCTTTGGAGAATCGCCCCCGAGGGCGGTTGCCGTATGTTTGGCCACGGCTACCAGATGCTCTAGGGCTTGGGCCAAGGGGCTCATCTCCAGCCTTGCCCAAACCCACTGCCGCCGTGGGGCGTGTTCCGATTCGAGCTTGGCCAGGCGGCTCCGAGCCTCCCCAGCCTGAATATTTCCAATCTCAAGCAGGGCGGCGCGGAGAGATTTCTCCGCGGACTCATTTTCATCCGGCCATGTCTCTTTGCGAAACGGCAGAGAATCCGGCTTGGCTCGGTGTAGCAGGTTTGGAATCCCCGGATAAAGCGAGGGTGCTTCGGCAAAGCGTTCCCAGACCCCCATCCATGAACCCTCGGAAAGCCCAAGCTTCTCGCCGGCGACCAACTCGCCGTCCTTTTCGGGATCAAATCCATACTCAGCCCTGCATCGGGAGCAGAACGCGGCCCAGCGGCCATCGTCCCACCGCGCCCGCGTTTCCTTGGGCTCGCTCAGCCATTCGAGCAGGTTGCGGGGAGTGTCCTCGACCATCAGACGGTCGAAGTCCTCGGCCTCGAGTCGCTTTCCGCGCAGCCGAAAGAGGGATGCGACAGCCAGCTGCGGGAGGGCTCCAGCCATGGCGCGGCGAGTCGCGTTATCTTTGGCCACGTCCAGCCCCAAGCCGCTCTCTTCCGAAACCATGAACGCCTCTATGGTCCAATCTCTCCCGTTTCTCTGGCACCAGATGGTGCCGCGGTGCTGCAGTTCGACTAGCGGCTTAAGACTGTCCGGGCATTCGTCCACGGCGCGCAGGGTCTGCCGGCTGACTTTGGGCAGGTAGATAATTGGAATCCTTTGCTCAGGCAAGGATGGCTCCGTCAAAACGCGCTCAATCATGCAACGCAGCCAGATCGCCGGGCCCTGGCGCTCTCCTGGGGCGAAAGGTCCCAACACGATCAATTCCGGCATTAGATGGCGCAGCTGTGCAATAAGCCCGTGCCATTGTATGTCCGGGTCGGGCCAGAGGATGGCGGCCGGCGCGACTTCGCCGGGCGCGTGGCGGCCGGCGATGGATAGAGATTTCTGTATGGCTTCGAGGAGCGTTGCGCTTTCCCGTTCTGTTTGAGGCATAAATTTAGTCGTCGTCTATCCGGTTACGTTATTTACCCTCCATGGCTTTCGTCAGGGTATTGAACAACCGATCGCACCACTTGCAGTATTTCCGCACGCGTACGGAGTCAGCCAGCTCCAGGAGTTTCGCGCCGTCGCGAATTTTCTCGTAGGACCCAGCCGTTGTCCCATTTACGGCCTTGCTCAATGCGTCGGCAATCTTCTCCTTCTCCGTCGTCTCGATATATTCCGGGTTTGGGAGCTTCGCTTCGTCGAATCCCTTCCCGAAGTGCTTCTTGAGTGCTTCCCGATCCACGACCAGCCATGACTCCATGCAGGCCGCCATAAGGTGGCAATGCTCATCGGCGGCGCTGGCAGGCTTCTTCCATTCATCGCCTTTTCGCTGGCTTAAATGACTCCAGGGTAAATTCGCCGTCGCAGGCAATGTCTCTGAATCCACAAGCAGAACATTGAATACTCCGGGTTCATTGGTCAGGGCATCGCAGAAGTCTTCGAACGCTTCGCTGCGGCCGCCGCACGGGACGATCCGCCAGCGAATCCTATTCGAGCGTGCAATTTCTACAATTGGCTTGAGGAACCCAGACATTCCGCGGCGAAAGGGGGTCCTAGTCGCTGCCGTCGGTCCGCCGCCTTCCAAATAGATGGCGATGTCGCTTACCACAGGTTTCCCCCCAGCTTCCCAATGCGCCAGATTTCCCCCAACTTGTACTTTTGCAGCCAGTGCTTGAGCTTCTCGGATTCCAGACGACTAAACCGCGTTCCACCAGCCAGGCAATCCGAAACCAGGACCGAATCGGCCTGCTCGCTTAATGCAGATACCAGCCCGTCCGAATGGGTCGTGACGACCACCTGTGTCTTGCCGGCTGCTTCCACCAGCAGTTCCGCGAGAAGGGTGAGCGCGTCAGGATGCACCCCGAGCTCGGGTTCTTCGATGCAGAGCAGCGGACAGGACCCCGCGCTAAGGAGTATGGCGAGCAAGGCCATGAAGCGAATCGTCCCGTCAGAGAGCCGCGTCGCCGGTATCGGGGTGCGAAGTCCCGTCTCGTGCAGGAATATCTGCACCGAACCGCCTTCAACCTTCGTGGTCAGACGGCTGAATCGGGGGAGAAACCGCTGCATCAATTCCGTAAAGCGCGGCCAGCCGTCTCCATGCTCCAGATTATTCAGCACCAAGCCGAGGTTGACTAGGTTGGGCAAGACGCTGTCCACGGGGAGATTGGCGGGTTGGGGCTGGCGCAGCATGGCGGATCGCCCGAAACTCCATTCTCGGAATATTTGGATGCGGCCGAATTCCCTGGCCACGCGCGTCAACTCGGGATACAGGTCAGGATCCTTGCGCTGAGAAAGGACCGACTGTTCGGGATTGATGTCTTCCCTTTTTAGCTTCCGTTCAAAATGTTGACGCCCGGTCCGTTCGTCCTTTGCGACCTCGCGCACGTTGATGACCGGGTGCCCGTTCTGATACCTGTAGTAGAAGAACACATCGCTTGCCTCGGGGCGAGCCTTGACGCTTTCCTCCAGCGATTCATCCACGATTTCAAGCCGGCTGTTGGACTGGGTAAATGAGAGGCGATAGGTGAGCTCACCCCCTGCCGGCGCCCGCGCGAGGCGAGCGCAAATTGTGGCCGGAGCGGGGGGGTGGCTTCCTTTCCACAGCCATTCGCTCGCTGTGCCGCCGATGCGCACTGCATCGGAAAGATCGCCTGGCAAGGCTCGCAGCAGTTCCAGGGCTTCGATGAAGTTGGACTTGCCGGCGCCATTGGGACCAATGAGCACATTAAGCGGCGTCAGTGGGACCGCCTCGCTCTCCGGCCCGAAGGAGAGAAATCCTTTCAATTGCAAGCTGCTGATGAATGGCCCGCTCATGTCTGCCTCCCGACTGCCTGTCTCACTCGTCTCTTCACGTCAAAAGTGAAGTCCCAGCGGTTGCGCACCCCGTCTCGCGACAAATTGTCGCGAGATTCGTCGCGAGAGACGAAATGGGTCCTGAAAAGATTCCCCGGCCTGCGTCATCGCTTGCTCCCAACCTTCTCTGCGGACTCGCGAACCTTCTGCTTGACGGCCGTTGTGTAATGGCAAACGTTGAAGCGCTCGCCGGTAAACGACTTGCCACCCAGGAAGTCCTCGCTTTCCTCGTCCCAATTCCAGAACCAGGGGAATTCAGTCTTGGGGCGATGTGGTTCCTTGCCACGATCCTTGTCCCACTTGATGTTCGGCTTCCAGCGGAGCACCCCCGCGCCGGTGCGGCCGTTGGGAAGGTCGTCAGCCAGAAAAGGGCGGATATTCAACCGAACCCCATCGTTGATGTCCGGTTCCCAACCGATGGGTTGCTGTTGGAGCGGCTTCCAGCGGACGAAGATATCGAACGGCGGCTCGCCCTTGAGGATTGCCTCAAGCCGCTTTTGGAGTTCCGTCGCCGCAGCTAGTCGGTCCTCTGCGCCGCCCTCTCCGCGCTTCACGCCGTCCTGTTGTCGTTTGATCCATTCGCCGAGATAGCTGTAGGTCAGGCTCTCCAGGAGCTTGCGGCCTTTCCCATTCCCCTCTGCCAGCTTGTGGTAGTTGACGAGGGCGTGGAATCCGTCCCGCGCGCGGCCGTCCCAGACATGCCAGATGAAAGGCCGATGGTGGAACACCTTGCAGTGCTCCTCGAAGAAACTGCTGCGTAGCCAATCGTCGAGATCCCGGTCGGGTTTTATTTCGCAGGCCGCGAGCAGCGCTCCGAGCCTGTCTGCGGCAGGATTCTCCCCGCGAACCGACGGTATGCAGATGATGCCCTTAGGAGAGGCGAGTCGATCAAGTCCATCAGACTTCAGTGCAGGACAGGCGGGGAAACTTGATTCGGTCTGCCGCGGCCAGCGATAGCCGAGAAGGCGAGCTATGGCTACTTGCAGTGAATCAGCAGCTCCCTTTGGATTCCCATTGAAGATCCATTGCGTGAGGTCATCGGATATAGGTTCGGGCAGGCCGGATGGGAACCTCTGAGCAGCAACGCGCTGCCAGTATGCAAGGTCGAAGGGAACTTTCGTAATGTAGCCGTTGTCTACGCTCAACTTTTGATTAAAGTGTCGTAGCGCCGTTGTCAGAGCACCCGATGAACAGAAGGTCCATATCGGCAGGAGATGGTCGGGTTCCAACGGTACCAGAACTGGGCACGAGTTTGAGAATTTGGTTCCCTGAAACAGAGTCGCTGGGAGATCGGTCATCTGACCGAAAGCAATTCCGGCCTTCCCCCAGGCTTCTGCGCCGCGAATCGCCGCGCCGTCGAACCCAGCGTTTAGTTTGGTCCAGTTCACTACTGACTCCTTCCCAGCATATGAGGAGCCTGTTCCCGGAGGCATCTGGAAGAATTCCCAGTCGCCAGTGTGAACTGATGGGAGTTCCCAGAAGCAGCGAGTTAGGCGTGGATTATCTCCGGTGGAAGTACCTTGGTAGCAGTAGGCGAACCGGGCTAGAAAGCTGGCATCTGCGGTTTCAACGAAACTAATAGTTGCATCGGGATTCTGTAGTTGGGCTTGTTGACTCACTGCGCTGAGAGGACCCTGGGAAATGCGTCGCGCCTTCTCTGGTGGGTTCTCCGCATCGCTCGCGTCGATGCCTAAAAATGACATGGCCGGGTGAGCGACTGCTCGAGTCAGCGCAAGGAGGGTGACGTTTACAACTTCGCCAGTGATTGTTTCAAACGCGCGGGCCCCGAGTCGCGCTACCACATTCCATTCAGAACCCTGAAGAAGCGTTGCACGCAGTTTTTTATAGGTTCCCAAGAACAACCAGTTCTGCGGAGTAACCAGAGCAGCAGTACCATTGGCGAGGCAAAAGTCGAGGCACCGCTCGACAAAACAGGTGGCAAGGTCCGCCTGGGCTTTAGGATGTATCCGCTCGCAGTATTCCTTCAGGGGAGCGTCCTGTTTGCCGCGCCCGAGGTATGGAACATTCGTGATTACGAGCGTAAAATGACCGGCTAAAATCTCAGCAGCTCGCGCCACGCCCTGCGCGGCAACGATCATTTCTGCGGCATCGTCATCCACTTCTGCCTCTAGGGCAAGCGCTTTATCCAAGATGGGCCGCAAATCACTAAAATCCGGAGCATTGCCAATCAGCACTCTAGGCAGCAGGCTTGGATTGATGAGACTGCCCAACACAGGAGCCTTCTGAAAAAGTTCCCACAACTGGCCCAATGGAAACACAAGGCTTTCATCCCCCTTCGAGAGCTTCACCCACGTTTCTTTCTTAGCATTCACGCAAAATCCGGAGCAGGCGATATTCGGAGATGGCAATTTCCGCCACTCACCATGCTTCCATGCAGCGAGAGCGAGATTAAATGCCGCGATCTGGGTGCAACGGGCGTCCAACTCAAGCCCGAATATGTTGTCACGCAGCACAGCATCGACAGCGTCCTTAAGGGAGAGCCCCTCCGCATCCATCCTTAGGCGAAGAAGCATCTCGAACACAGCCACCAGAAAGTGCCCCGAGCCACAGCACGGATCAAGCACCTTCAGCTCGGACGCTCGCTTGGGCCATCCATCGAACGTGCCGGCTGCGGGTCGCCATGGCCCACCGGTGCCATCCTGTCCGCGCACGAAGCGCAGATAGTCGAAGGAGTAGCCGCCGGCGGCTTTGATCGCAACGGCGCGGCGAAGCTCATCCTCGCTTGCAGCCGATTCTGCGAGCTTTGGGTTGGTCGCCAGCACTTTGCCGGCATGCCAGGCCCCGATGGTGTTGTGCAGGAGAAAGAGCACCATGTAGTGCTCCGTAAAAAGCTGCGTCACAGCAGGCAGCGTGTCCCCTGTAATCTTCTCCCCCGAGGCATTTACCTCCTCTTTCTTCTTGCTCTGCCAGAATTGATACACCCAGCCGAGTGCGTCGTCGGCCTTGAACACCGCTTGGGGGAGACCGTTTAGCAGGGCTTCGAGTTTTCCACGGTGCTCTCGGGCCAGCGTCACCTGGAGCAAAGGATCCTCGGGCCTAAAGATCTGGGGGAGCATCTGCTGTGCGCACCGGCTCGCGAAGGTCCAGAGGTCAGTCTCAGCCTTCTTGGCCAGTTCCTCGCACTCCTGAAGGCTGATCGCCACGCCGGAGGAAGGCTCAATCAGGAGATCGTTCTCAGCCAGGAAGCGGGCAAAAAGCATTCGGTGCCAATGTTCATAGGCGCACTCGTGGATCAGATGCGCTATGTGCAGCTTGCCCTTCGAGTCCTGTTGATCCCCCAACTGCCGCGCATGGGCGCGCAGGTGGTTCCGGAGCTTGCGTTGCTCCGGAGTCTGGTGCGGATAGAAGTCGTGGTGGTGGACCGCCATGGCTTCCAGCGCCGCCTGAGCGCCGGCCTCGGCGATGTTGCGGGCGTCGATGATCGCGCGCTCGAGCTTGTTGCGCAGTTCAGGAGTTAGAGCAGGCATCGGTTGCCCCATTGGGAGGTCAGAACTGGACCTGCCGGCGAGCGCAGTCACATGGCGCTACATAGGAGATCAAGCAAAATCTATTATTAAAATAGGATTTGTGCATGGCTATCCGGTCGAGAAAGGCGTCCCAGTCACATGGCGTAACATATCGGTCAGGCCCAGTAAGACACATGGGCGGTCCATCGCAGCAAAATCGCGCGATTCGGAAAGGACGGCGATGGTGTGATGAGAGATGGTGCGAGAGTCGGGAGCGGAAAGCTGGAACGCCTCGATGGAGGCGATGATCTTGTCGATGCCGCTGCCTCGTTCCTCGCAGTTTCATCCGGTGAACTCCAGCCAGGACAATTTTAAATAGGAAATCGTTCGCTCTCTCATGCCCTGCATCGCGTAGGGACTTTGGCTCATCTGTCGCAAGTAGCCCTCAATAAGCCGCTCGGCGCAAGTCTTGCTGGCGGGAGCCGCCTGCCATCTTTCGAGAACTGAGCCGCGCATTTTCTCACCCATCCCTCCGTGCTTGAGCCAAGACGGGTCGCGAACGAGATTCAACTCCGGGGCAGGTTGTCTCCCCTGGGGAGAAAAGCCGCGGGGGCCGGGGAATCTGAACGCCAGAATCGTTCGAGGGGCATGAACGACCAGTTCCGAACTGATGTAGCGCGCGTGCGTCCAATCCACCCATTCGGACCGTTGAGCGGTGGGTAGGCGCTTCGGATTCAGATCGTTACCGTTCTCGTCTCGGAGGGAGTGCCGGAAATAGTTGCAGAGGGCGATGGCCTCAAAGACCTCCTCCAATTTATCGATTGCCTTGCCGTAAGAGGCGTGGAGGGCCAATCCGGCAGCGGCGACCAGGATGCCGTCGTGAATTGGCTGGATGGGCGTATCGGCCCATGTCCGAGCGGCTGAAACCCTCGTTTGCGGGGTTCGACCGCCGATCGCCCATTCCCAGCGCTCCCCGGTTACATTGGCCAAGTTCTGCGCCGTGGCATAAACGAGTAGAAGCTTCCCTGATCGCGCATAGTTCTTTCCGATGCGAGGCTCATAGCCCTCGAAGCGGCGAAGATCGTGGGGCGGCCCGGCAATGATATCCCTGATCCAGGGCAGGGACGAGCAGAGGTCTAAGGATAAGGTAGGCATAGTTTCTCGGGCCTAGGAAATTACCACCGGTCCCTTCTTGATGTGCCCCAGCAATTCCTTTTCCTTATCGGCGATCCACCTCTTGACGTCCTCGGCCGTCTTTAGGGTCGGGCTGCTCAAATGAACTTGCTGGGTCTTTGGCTCCAGGACCTTGGCTGCGGCGAGGTGCGCCTGGATAAACTGCTGAGGCAAGGCCGTGGTCTTGATTTTCCAGGAGTCAAGCGAGCAGCCCTCCAGGCACTGGAGCAGCGCTGTGTCGTCGCCAACGTCCAATTTTGGCAAGGCATTGATCCCCGCCTCCTCCAGGAGCTTCTGCCGCTGAGCGGCTTGAAGAGCTCGCCAATTCTCGCTGGCCTCCAGCTCGGCAGTTTGCTGCTTGAACACGGCCGAATATTGGGAAAACGCCGAGCTGACTGCCTCGCGCAGATGCTTGGCGGCGACCTTGTGAATTAACGGCACGGGATCGCTGGGTTCAATTAGTCGGCGATCATTGAGGACGGCTTCTGCTTGCTTGCGCAGCTCTCGGATTTCAGGCTGGTGATTCCCGTGGGAAAGAAGCTTTAGCAGCGTCTCCCAGGCGGGCTTGCGTCTGGCCGCCAACTCAGCCCTTCCGGACCACTCTTTGAGCTGCTGAGCCAGAGTGTCATGTTGGGCCAAAAGAGCGGCGAGCTGTTCGTTGCCGGCCAATCCGCGCAGGGATTCCAAGTGTCCCAGGGAAGGCCGCTCCGGCAGGGGTGGCTCGCCTCCGGCGGCATTCCCTATTTCGGTCAGCTTGCTCAGGAAGTTGGGAGCTTGAGCGGCGTCCTCGCCCGGCTTGCATTGGATGCCGGCGGACAGGAAGAGCTTGCGCAGCTTTATTTTTTGGGCGGCGTCGATGTTGATCGATTCGGCCCGGAAATCGGTGACGGAAATTTTCGCCTGATCGAGTTGGCCCGTGCGCAACGTAGCGCCGTTATGAACAGCGCGCAAATGTTCGGAAGCGTGGAGGAGGATGAGGGCCGCATCGACCGCATCGCGCGGCCAACCATAAGGGCTCTCCTCAAAGACCGTCCGGATTTCCTTGCCTTTCTTCCCGGAGCCCACCGTGGAGAGGATTGCGGCGCAGACGGGGTGTTTCTCGGGCTTATCGTTGAAGCCGACTGCTTGCAGGGCGGCGGCGTCGCCGTTCTTGGCGCGGCTGATAACGCCGTCCCATCGGTCGTGGTCCGCGTCGCGGAAGTTTGGGAACAGGCGGTCGAGAGAAGCCTCGGCCCCGGCCTGGACCTTATCGCGCACCATTAGCTCGAAGCACTCGGTGCCGCCGCCCTGGAAAACCTTGGCGGATTCAACGATCTGCCGAATGATCTCGTCTCGTCGGGCCTCGGTGTCTTGAAGACGCGCCCGCATCGCGTTCTGCGCCTCGCGCCCCTCATCCGTGTTGGGCACCCCTTTGAAGTCGAGGGTAGACTTGACCGATTCGTAGTCCACGATGGCCTTCTTGAGGTCTTCCGCGCTAGATTTTTCTGCGAAAACATAGATGATGGGGCTGTCGGCTCCGGCCGCGCGCGCGTCATTGAGGACCGCGCCCGCGCTATCACCCCATCCATCCCGTATCCAGACCGGTATCTCGTGGCCTTTGGCCGTCGGGGCCTGTTCGCCAAAGTGCAGCGCCAGCTTGCGCGGTTCCTTGCTCTTTCCGTGAGTTAACCTGATGCCATGGATGGCCTTATCAAAGGCCGCGGAAAAGAGGGCTACCCGCTTGGCGGATATGGCGGTCAGGTCGTTGTTGATGCGGGTTTGCCGGTTGCGGAACTCCCGCTCCCACTCGCTGCTCTCGCGGGTCTGGAGGCTATATTCCTCGTCCAGCTTGATCAGTTTTCCGTCGTCTACCAACTTCTGCAGGACGCTCGGGACATCTCGACGCAGGTCCGTTCCATCGCTGCCCAGATCGCTGACCAATAGGTCGGCCAACATCTCCGCGGTTGCGCGGACGCCGATGTCCGCGCCCTGGTTGCGCGGGAGCTTCCGGATGAGGAAAATGAGACCGCAGAGCCGCCGCTTGAGACGGCCCTCCTTCGTGCCGTCGTCGTATCTCCGGATCGCCTCGTCTATTTCACGCAACAGAACTCCGGTGCGCAATAGGTCGGGTTGGAGCTGCTCGAAGATGAAGTCCGCCGGCACTATCGTGCCAAGGTTCTCATGGGCGCTTGCGCGTACCGCGTCGTAGACGATGCGCAGTTGGGTGCGGAGCTGGGCCGTGGTTCCAGGCACGTCTGCCGCGCGTAGCGCGTGTTCCCAAAAACGCCTTCGGACCGGCAGCAACGGGTAGTCATCGACGACTATATTGCGGTCCTCGGGACGAGCCGCGATGGCCGTGTTTGCCAGCTGGCGGTCGATCTCGCCGGCGTGGGAATCAAGGCATTCCTTCACCGCCTTGACCTTGTCGGCCTTCTTGGCCAGTACGACGCGCCGGGTGACGGTTTCCACATCGAGATCGGAGAGCTCTACCGGGATGGTGAACCGCCCGCGCAGGCGCTGCAGCAGCTGCATGCTGCCTGCGAGAGCCGTCTGCCCGGCCCCGATCAGAAGAATGCGGCTGTCGAGCTGCTTGCAGAGCGCCTCGGCGATTTCCTGAACGTCCAATGACTTTTGAGAGCTATCTCCATGAGAGCTGTCCCCGATGAAGAGCTGCACCTCGTCGAGGACGATGATGGCGCACGGAATATGCCCGTCGATTGAGATAACTTCGCGGATTGTTCGGACGAAATCGGCCGTTGAAATGTCCTCGACGACCGGGAACTGAGCCCGCAACGTCGCTCGGGCTTGTTTCTCATCTGGGGCAAAGCCGGGGTCAGCCGCCAAGAGCGCCTTGGCCAGCAGAGGGCTGACGTAGAGGTCCTGGAGTTCGCCGAGGAAGTCCTTCCCAGCGCTCTCGACGGACTTGCGGACCTTATCGTAGAAGCCGTTCTTCTTGAGCCAGAGGCAGAAACGCGCCTGGGGCAACGACTCGGGGAGCTCCTTCGACCTGAGGACGATGCTGAGGACCGACAGTCGAACGCTTACCCCGCCGCCGGATGGAAGAGTTCCGGAAGCCGCGTGGAGACCGCCGTGCCTCTTGCCGGCGGTGCTCAACTCTTTGAGAAGATCCGCGACCTCGGATGGCAGATGAACCAACCCCCGAGCCGTGGCTCCGTCGGCGAATTTCGTATCCACCCAGAGGTGCCGCAGCATCTTCAAGAGGTGCGATTTTCCGCTCCCAAAAAATCCGCTGACCCAGGCTGCCGGCTGGCCGGTGGAGCTGATATTGCCCAGGAAAGACTCCAGAATGCGTATCGTTCCTTCCTTATACTGGCCCTCGCAGACGAAGTGCTCAAGTTCATAACGAAGGGTTTCAATCTCCTTTGGGGACGCGCCCTCCGAGACTGCCGCGACGCCGTCGTTGAGGAGTTTGGTCGTCGCGGGGTTGCGTTGGTAAATCTCGCTATTTTTCATTGGGCCGTCACTCCACCATGAAGCGTTATTGGGGTCGCCAAATAATTCCAGCCGTCTCGTGCGTTAAGCAATCGGTAGTTGTTGTTGTCGTATTCGCCTGGAAAAAAGAGGACGAGCCGCCCGTGGATTTCCTGCTCGATCTCCTTGAGCACCAGGGAAACTTTCGTAAATCCAAAGAGGCTGGCGACGCCATACACACCAACGACAGTGTTCTCGGTGACCTCCGGCGCCGCGAGGACTTTGCGGAGTTCGACGGCGACATGTTGGACGAAACCGGCCTGGAGCTTGAGTACCAGGTCCGCGGGCTCCTCAAAGTAGGAATCGCGGTAATCCATCGCTGCCATCCACCGTGCGAAGACGTTCGTCAGATCAACCAGCTTCCAATCGTGTCCAGCCGCCTTCGTGCGCGTCTCAAATTCATCGAGCCGGGCGCGGAGCTTGCGCTCATCTTCGGGAGGATAAACGACAAATATCGCTCTCTGAGCGCCGGCCAGATTCCTTTGCCATGGAGCCGAGATATGGCTCTCGTAGCGGGATGCTAGATCCTCAATTCGTCCCATGGAGTAGTCGCCTCTCTTCATCAGTGAACAGTCGGTCTAGAGTCACTTCCACGACGCCGCCGCCGGCTTTGATATCCATGTAGCCTGCCCGCTTGGCGTCCATCGCGATATGGATCAACTCGTCTCCGACCGCATCAAGTACCTTGACCCACAGCGTTTCAAGCAGAGCAGGGCCGCGAGCGCCGAGGATGTAGCCTAAAACCAAAGCATAGGTCACAACCTCCGGCGTGGGCCTGACGATCTGCCTCATCTTGCGATTGCGGCCCGTGAGGTGGCCGGACTGGGTCCAAGAAGCCGCGGTGTTTCGGACGATCTTATCCAGCGAAGCGTCGTTGAAGCGAGATCCAGTCCCCCGGTTGAGCGCGTCTGTCAGCGCCTGTCGGCCCAATTCCTCGCCCGGGCGAAGGCGGAGGATAGGGGTTGCGGTCATGCGCAGCAGCGGGTCCCGCGCGAGCGCGAGCAGTAGGGCAAGCAGCGGGCGGCCACGCTCATCCATCTGCCAAAAGTGTCGCATCAAGCGAAAGAGAGCGACGCCTGGATCGAGCCCGTATAATTCACTCAGTCGCTGGTCGGAGAGCTTGCGGTTGGAAGCGGTTCTCTTGCCTAGGCAGTTGTGATCGATGATGAGGGAACGGTACGCGGCTCGGTTGGCGGTTGGCGCCGCCGCGCGAAAGAGCGTGGATAATTCCTCTATCATGATGGTGCGGCTTGTGTGCGTTCCGCGTTCGCCGAAGCGAAACCCTACAGCCTCCCGAGCGGCAAAGTCCCTGCTGGCGTGAGAAACGGGAAGTCCTGGCTCTTGCGTAATCGTCTCCATTATTAAACAATAAATACTCGCCGGCAAATTAGCCGGCTAATTTTTATAGTATAGCAGATATTAAATGCAGTTTCAAGACAAATAATTCCGTTGGACCCGCAGAGTGGAGCGGCTGCGGACCGATCCGCAGGCGTTTGGGACCACGGGGCTTCTACCGGGGCCCCCGCTCGAGTCCGACTGGTGATCCGGTCCTAGAGCAAGCCCGACTCGTTGAAGCCGCAGTATTTCCCGTCCCCGAGTATCAGCTGGCCCTGGACCGGAACCCCGAGAAGTTCGCCTGCTTTCGCAAGCCGCCACGTCGCCTCCTTGTCCTCCGGTGGTAATTGATCGTGGCCGTCCCATGCGTCGACGGCAAGATCGACGCGGGAATCCTGCCCGCCGAACGGCAAGGGCGGGGAACGGGCGGGCTCTCCCACGCCAAAGCACTTCCTTATCGCGTCGTCGCCCCGCGACTCCCATCGCGAGGTGGTTCTGGGGGAACTCGGTCGCCAGGCCTAGGTGGGCGAGGAGACGCGCCAACTCCGCATCCTAGGACCACCGCCACAGAGACCGCGCGTCAAGGTGATGGACTTCGGCATCACGCCGCCCTCGATGAGCGGAGCGAATCGAGGGCTCCTGCCGTGCCGCGCATGACACGGGGACGGCCGACTCGCGCTCCCCGTCAGCGTCTTGACGTGTCGGCGGGAAGAGGCGTGGGGGAGGGAGTTGGAGGGTTGACGTTCCCGGGCGCGGGCTTAGGCGTGGAGGCGGGCCCGGAGGCCGGCCCGGCGGATGGTTCGGCGCTCTTGGGCTTGGACTCGGTCCCATCGAGGGGCTTGGCCGCCGGCTCGGGCTTCTTGCGGCCGATGCCGTAGAGCCAGAAGTCCAGTTCCCGGCGGATGAGCTGCTGGGCCATCGCGGAGTCGGGGTCGAGGTGAGCCACAACCGCCGAGCCTGCTATGCCGGCGCCTTTCTCGTCGACCTTGCCATGCTGGATGTAGGCTTTCAGTAATTTCCCTTCTAACGTGGTCTTGGCCCTAAAAGTCTCGGAATCGCGACCTGCCTTCTTCCTCGCCTGAAAAGTGATATTTTGTGGTCGTAGCCTACCGTCCGAAAGTTTTTCAACGACTACGCCGCAAAGGCGATAGCGATCATCGACACTGATTCTTGGAGTATGGAACCTGTCCTTTATGGGCGCGGGGTCCGGCAGATCAAGTTCTTTCGACATGCGACCTCTTATGTCTGCGGGCCGGTATGTCCCATTCTGAAGCAGATCCTGAACGAGCGCACGGACAGCCTCGTCCTCCTGAGAGCGCGGGCGCAATCCACCGTCAGCCGCGCCGGCTCTAGGCTTGACAACAACCCCAAGCAGAGCAATACTTAGGAACACTGTGCGAAATCGCATCTTCTCCACTCATTCTACCAAAGTTCCGCTCTTCGTAAGAATGACGGTTTTCGTTGGGCTACTGGTGCTGATCTGTCCTTGGTCGTCGGCCGCTAAGGTGGAGGTAGGTACCCCAACACAATCGATTAAATCGGATGAGGAGCCGCGTGACCCTGGAGAGATGGCCGAACTCGAAGCCGCCGCCATAGTTTCGGAGACGCAGGTCGCAACGCTGGCGGCTCTCCAGAACGAGTCTCTTAAAGAGCCCGAGCGGGCGGCGATCGTAGCGAAGGAACAGTCCAAAGCCGACGCTCTGGTCGCCCGCTTCCCGGACAGCCCCCTGGTCCAGCACGAGGGCGGGCGGGCGGCATTGCAGGCCGGCGACTTGGCCAAGGCGGCGGAACGTTCCGGCCGCGCGGCCGGGCTTGAGCGCGCCAAGGGCGACAAGGCCGACAAGAAGCTGCTGGCCGAGGCGCTGCGCACCCTGGGGCTCGCCGCCTACGAGTCGGGCGACTATCCCGCGGCCGACAAAGCCGCGGAGGAATGCGCCGCCCTCTCCGGCGACCAGGCCTGCGTCGCGGTCCATGGCCTCTCTTATGGGCGGGCGGCGAGCCCCAAGCTCCGCCAACGCCTCGGCACGGCCGACGCCCTGCGCGTGGGCAAGCTCCTGGGGACAGCCCCCAGGTTTCCAGCCGACGACGCGGTCAAGGCCGGAGGCCGAGCGTCCCCGCCGGGTTTGGGAATGGCGTTGTCCGGCGGGGACCCCGCCGCCATCCTCGACCCCGGCCGGCCTCACGACGCCAAGTCCTGGCTGGACCTGGCCGAGAGGCGCGGCCACCCGGCCTACCAAGCCGTCATCCGCTCGGCCCAGGCCGGCGAGCGCGGGGATCTCGCCGCGGCGCTCAAGTGGGCGGAGGAGGCGGTCCGCGCAGCGCCCAATGACCCCATGGGCTGGTTCCAGCGCGCGGTGATCAAGAGCTTCCTCAAGGATTACGGGGGTGTGGTGACCGACGCGAGCTGGGCCATGTCCAGGGGGTTCCTGTCGGCCCAGCTCTACGCCATCCGCTCCAAGGCCCTCATCGAGTCCAAGCAATACGCGGCCGCGGTCAAGGACGCCGACGCCGCCATCGCGCTCGACCCCCGCTTCGCCCCGGCCCACCACCATAAGGCCTTCGCCAAGCTGTCCTTTGGCGACACCCAGGGCTACCTGGAGGGGATCAGCCGCGCCGCGGAGCTTGACCCCGCGAAATACGGGGAAGCCCTCCGCAAGGCCCAAGAAATCGTGGATGAGTCCCGCCGCAAGAAGGCCGAGGAGGCCGCCCGGGCCGCCCCTCCCCCCGCGTCCGCCGGGGACCAACGCCTCTGGCTGTGGACCGCGGTGGCCTGCCTGGCCGCCGCGGTCGCGGCCGTGCTCGTCGCCTTGCCGCGGAGCCGGCGCGGGAAGCCGGCGGCGAGCGCGTCCGGGGCCGCCCCGTCCCGCGACCTCTTGGCGGCGGGGGGTCCGTCCGCGCCGGAGGGCTACAAGATCATGAACATGCTGGGGGAAGGGGGCTTCGCGACGGTCTATCTGGCCGTGGACCTCAAGCTCAATAGGCAGGTGGCGCTGAAGGTCCTCAAGGAGGACTTCTCGGGGCGGGCGGAGGAGCGGGCGCGGTTTCTGCAGGAGGCGCGCATCGTGGCGAGCCTGCGCCACGCCAATATCATCGACGTCCACCGGCTCATCGAGGAGGGCCGCATCTGGATCGACCTGGAGCTCATCGACGGGAGGACCGTCGACCAGATGCTCCGCTCGGCCGCGGGCAACAAACTGCCCTCCCCCCTGGCGCTGGGTCTGCTCAAGCAGATCGCGGCGGGTGTCGACCACGCGCACGAGAAGGGCGTCCTGCACCGCGACCTCAAGCCCTCCAACATCATGGTCGATTTTTCGGGGGGCTCCCCGCGCGTCAAAGTGATGGACTTCGGCATCGCCCGGGTCACCGACGGGACCGACCTCAGCACGCGCACCTCGTCGGTCTACGGCACGCGGCCCTACATGGCCCCGGAGGCCGCCGCGGGCGCGCCCCGCCGGGAGAGCGACATCTACGCGCTGGGCGTATGCGCCTTTGAAATGTCCTATGGCCGCCTGCCCTACCAGGTCAGCGCCGGCCCCATGGAAAAAATCGAGGAGCGCTTTCCCCTGCCCTCCGAGCTCCTGGGCCGTCCCACCGCCGCCGACGCGGCGTACCGCCGGGCTCTGGCGGGCGACGCCCAGAAGCGCTACCACCGCGCGGCTGAGCTCGCCGAGGCGCTCGAGCAGGCGGCCGCCGCGGACCAGGCCGCCTGAGGCCGGCGCCGCCGGGCGCCGCGCCGCCATCTAGGCCGTGGGCTTGGCCGTGATTGCGGGGTTAAGGTTTGGAGAGTGCGATGCAGAGAGCCATGCCAACGGCAGCCGAAACCGGCCGTTTCCTCATATTTTGATGAACTCACTCGTCCCCTCGTTCATCTTGCAGAGGCGCCCCTTCTCCGTCCAATAAACGTCCGGGTCCCCGCCCGAACAGCCTGCGGCCCTTTTTGTCGGTCTCGTTGATCGATTCCTGATCGTCGACCGGCGGCTCCGGGCCGACGGAGAGCGCCTGGAACGCGCAAGGCCCGCGCGACACACCACGCGACCCACACTGGAAACCGCGGGGATTTCAGTGTATAATTAGGATACTCTAGAGTAACCTACTCTCAGGAAGACAAATTTATGTGGCTGGGCCGCCAACAGGAACTCGGTACGCTCAAGCGGATCGCCGAAAGCGGACAGGCGGAATTCCTTCTGCTCTACGGCAGGCGCCGGGTCGGGAAAAGCGAGATCATCGACCAGTTCTTAAAGACTCAACCCGGGGTGCGCCTCCTCGCCCGGGAGGAATCCGAGACCCTTCAGCTCAAACAATTCTCGGAGGTCCTGGCGGAGTTCTTCCATGACGGGCTTCTCAGGACCAATCCCTTCACCAAATGGGACGCCTTCTTCGCCTATCTCGCCGACAAATCCAAAGAACGGACCGTCATCGCCCTGGACGAGTTCCCCTATCTAGTCCAATCGAACCGCTCTCTACCCTCCCTGCTCCAGTACCACTGGGACCAAAATCTCCGCAAGACCAACGTCTTGCTGATTCTATGCGGCTCGAGCATCGGCATGATGGAGAGCCTGATGGGATCAAAGTCCCCCCTCTATGGCCGCAGGACATCGCAGCTGCTCCTCAAACCCCTCCGGTTCGCGGATGCGCTCCCCCACCTGGGGCACGCCCGCCAGGCTGTCGAGGCCTACGCGGTATTCGGCGGCACGCCGGCCTATCTTGCGGCATACGACCGGCACAAGGACCTCTGGAGCAATATCAGGGAGAAAATCCTGAGCCCCGAGCGCTCCCTCTACCGGGATGCGGAGTTCGTGCTGCGCCAGGAGGTCCGCGAGCCGCGGGCCTATTTCTCCATCCTCGAATCCATCGCCAAGGGAAACACCCGGATCGGGCACATCATCAACGACACGGGATTGGACAAGGGCGTAGTCGCCAAGTACCTCGGGGTCTTGAGCGACCTCCACCTGATCCTGCGCGAAGTCCCCGTCACGGAGAAAAGCCCGGCCAAGTCCCGCAAGGGAATATACCGCCTGTCGGACAACTTCTTCCGGTTTTGGTTCCGGTTCGTCTATCCCGGCATCCAGGCCATCGAAGAGGGCCGCCAGGACTGGCTCTTGGACAAGCTCATTAAGCCGCGCATGGACGAGTTCACGGGGCCGATCTTCGAGGCCGTGGCGCGCGAAGCCCTGCAGGCCATGAACGGGGCCGGGAAGCTCCCCCTGCGCCTCGAAAGGCTCGGGCGTTGGTGGGACAAGGAGGCGGAGATCGACCTCGTCGGCATCGGCGACCAGGAAAACCTCTTCTGCGAGGTCAAGTGGAGCGATGGCGTGGACGCTTCGGAGGCGGTCCGCGGGCTCCAGGAAAAAGCCGCGAAAACCGGCCTGCGCGGCAAGCTCCATTTCTGCGTGGCCGCCAGAAGCTTCCGGCGGGAAGCCTCCGGGGCCCTCCTGCTGGACCTGAAGAACCTGGAAAAACTGCTCTCAGCCTGATTCGCGGCGGATGCGGTCTTAGTCAAGACCCCAGGAGTGTGAGCAATGACTGGGACATCTCCTGACGCAGCGCCTGAAACGGCGGAATCGGGCGATCCGGTTCTTTGGACTCGGTCAGCGCCCCGCCGGATGCAGGAGCGCGCGCTTGCGCAGGTGACCATATTTCCGCTCCAGGTCCCGCATCAGTTCCGAGGAGCGCGAGGCGGGGTATTTGGCGCCAAGCTTTTTTCTGGCCTCGCGCTGAAACTTCACGCAATCAAATTTCTTTTTCAGGAAGCACCTCCCGGGGACTGCGAATCTCAAGGAGCGGGTAACCCATTTTCAGGTTAACGGCATTAAAAGCTCGGATGCGGTCCAAGTTCACGATCTCCTTGAAATTCCAGCTTGCTAAAACGTCCACGCGTTCCACCGTAGCGACGGCGATATGCCGGGCGTCAACGATATGCCTCGACGCGACGACTTTCTCCTTGATATAGAGATCGGCGAGCTTTTCCGCTTCCAGCCCCAAGAAAACATCCTCGATGAACATTTTCGGCACCGTTCCCAAAATGTTCCTGACCTTCATCGGCGCGCCCTCCAATTCGCCGAGGGTCAAGCTTGAGATGACCGCGATTTTCGCGCCCTCCCTGAATTCATTGAACAGGGCATTCGACCACTCCGCAAACTCATCGTCAAAACACCCGCCAATGACAGAAGTATCCGCATAGACGCGCTGTTTCACGATATGTTAGGGCCATTCAAAGTTTAACATCCGAGTTCCCCAAATGCAAGGCGCCGTCTTAAGCCTCTTCAGTGTCAAGCGCCGGTGAATCGCGGCGGATGCGGCGTTCCGCCGGGCCCTGGCCGCCGGCCCCATGAGGCGCCGCCGCCGCGCCGCGGCCTAGTCGGCGGCGCTCGTCCGGCGCTCGACCGCGATCACGGTCACGAGCTTCCGGAGGTCCGAGACGGCGAAGAGGATTTCCACCCGGTAGGCCATCAGTCGTTCATGACGTCGCGGAAGGGGGCGGCGATGTCGGGCTTGGCGGTATCGCGGTGATCGGAAATGATTCCGCAATCAGCCGGATCCACACTATCCCCGGGGACCGCTTCACGGGCCGCCTGCCGACTCTGAGCCCTTCAGGAGGAATGCGCCGCAGTGAGAATTTTAGCCTGCGTCCTTGCCTTCGCGTTGTCCGGAGTCATTCCGGCCGCCGCGCAACAGGCCAAGAAGGCAACCTGCGATACCGATGTTCCAGGGTGCGGCATCACGTGCGATGGAGACTGCTGCGTGGCGATTTGCTTCCACGACACTGGAAAATGCGTCAAGAACTGCTGCGAAGACGACATTCGGGAGACGTTGAGGAATCTCAAAATAAAACCCAGCTCACGGGTTTCCATGTGCGCCAAGAACGTGAAGTTGGCGAAACTCGCGATCATGCTGGATGCGCTGCTGCCCGGCAAGAACATTTCCATCGCGGTGAAACGGATGGACGAGCCCGTCTCGCTCGACGTCAAGAACGCCGGCCTCGAACGCATCCTAAAACTGCTCAAGCTCGGGACGGACCGGGAAAAGAACTGACCGCGCCTGATTCCCCGCCCATCGCGCCCGCCGATGCGCGCGGCCGCGGGCATGGACCACGCGCACGAGAAGGGCGTCCCGCACCGCGACCTCAAGCCCTCCAACATCATGGTCGATTTTTCGGGGGGATTCCCGCGCGTCAAGGTGATGGACTTCGGCATCGCCCGGGTCACCGACGGGACCGACCTCAGCACGCGCGCCTCGTCGGTCTACGGCACGCGGCCCTACACGGCCCCGGCGGCCGCCGCGGACCAGGCCGCCAGAGACAGGCGCCGCTAGGGCCGCCGGTCTTTCTCGAGGGCGCGCAAAGCTTCGGGCGTGCCGATCCGGCCGAGGCTATCGCGGACCGCGGCCCGCAGCAGACCGCGGCGCCCGGCGGCGGCGGCCAGGGCGGGGACCGCGTCGCGCGCCGCCGCGCCGATGGCCCCCAGGGCTCGCGCCGCGCGGACCGCCGTGAACTCATCGCGGTCATCAAGCGCTTTGACCAGCACGGGGACCGCGCGGTCGGCGTAGCGGCCCATGTGCGCCAAATTCTCAGCGGCGCGTAAGCGCTCGTCGCCGGAGGCCGCGGCGAGGCGATCGGCGAGCCGGAGCGCAATCCCGTCGGCGTCCTCCCCCAGCGCGGCCAGGGACCGGCGGGCCGATTCACGCACCACCTCCGAGCCGTCCAGAAGGGCTCGCTCCAGGGCGCGGAGCACCTCGGGCCGGCGCACCTTGGGGTTTCCGAGCGCCTGCGCGCAGCGATCGCGCACGCCGGCGCGCGCGCTGGAGAGGCCCCCGACCAGCGCGCTGAGCGCGTCTCCGGAGAGGCTGGGCAGCCGGCCGAGCTCAATAGCCGCTTGCTCGGCGGTCTTTTCCGATTCATCCCCCAGCAGACGCACGAGCTCCGGGACCTGCTCGGTCGAAGCGGGACCGACGGCCCGAAGCGCGGTAAGCACCGCATCGCGCTCCGTTTCCTGGGAGTTCGAGTCGTAAAGAACTTCACCCACGCGGCCGACGCGCCGGACGAGATCCGGAAGGGCAAGGCGGGCCTCGGATCCCAATTCCCCGAGGCTCTCCGCGTGGCTGGCGCGCACGTAGCTCGACTCCTCCTTTCGGAAGGCCTCCGCCAGAAGCGGGATCGCGCGCGCATGCCGGCCGCCCAATCGGCCGAGCGCGCGGCCCGCCCACACGCGCAGCATTTCCTGGTGGGCCACCGAGGTCGTCAGGCAGCGGCCAAGCGCCGCGACGGCCTCGTCCACACGCGCTCCGATTCCGGCCAGGCCTTCCGCCGCTTGGCAGCGGTAATCCGGATTGGCGAGAAGCTTGCCCAGAGTCCCCGCCGCGGCCGACGCCCCGGGACCGATGCCGCCCAGCGCCCGGGCCGAGGCCCCGCGGCATTCCAGGTCGCCTCCGCCCCCCGCCAAGGCCTCCAGCCGGCCCGCGGCGGCCGCGGCGGGGGCCCCGATCCGGCCGAGAACTTCCGCCGCCCCACCGCACCGCGACGAATCCGCCAGCATGTGGGTGAGCGCGGGCACCGCCGGCCCGCCGATCTCAACCAGAGCGTCAGCCGCCATCGACGCGGCCCCGTGCGGCTGACGAGGATCCAAGAGCTCGCAAAGCGGCCGCGCCGCCGGTTCGCCCAGCCGAACCAGTTCCTGCCGCGCGGCCAGGGCCAACGCCATATTGGGCCCCCGCACCGCCTCGATCATGTCGGCCACGGATGAAACGCGCTTCTCTCCCTGCTTGACGTCCAGCGCAAAAGCGGCCCGGGGCAATACGGCCAGCCAGATTACGGCCGCCAGGCGCGCCGTCTGCAAGGTGGCCAGCATGGTCTCCATAATATATAATATACAATGCCCGGCGTGACATTGCCAGGCCCACGCACCCGACCCGCCGCGCGGGCAGCCTCGGCTGCGGCCCTGGCGATCCTGCTTGCGGCCGACGGGCAAAGCGCCTCCGCGCCCGTGAGTTCGACGGATCAGATTCGATCCCAAGCCATGGCCAATCTGCGGCTTGGACTCAAAAACCAAACACAGCTCGAGGAAGCGCTTCAAGCGATGGTTGCGGCGCGCGAGCGCCGCGACGACGCGGCCCAACTTCAAGCCATGCTCCAAGCGGATGGGTTCCGGCAAAATGCCGGCTACTATTTGGACCAGGCCTTGCGGCTGACGGCGCAGGCCTACGGCATACTGCCCGATGAGCGCAAGCGCCGGGTCCAGAACGGCCCCCTGGCGGGCGTCGCGCTTGAGTGGTCGGCCAAGTATCTCGACGACGGCGCTCATTTTAGGCTGCTGCGCGACGCCAACGGCGCCCCCCACTACACCCACAAGCCTCAGAACCTCGCCGGAGACGCCCGGAGGATCGCCTCGATCGACGACGACGGGCAGATCGGCGTCCGATTAGAAGCCTTCCGCCGGGCCCTGGACGCCGACAGCCCCGCCCCCCTGGCCTCGGTCCTCCTGGGACAGACCTACCTCTTCCATCGCCTGGCGACGGTCGGCTGGGTTTCCGCGCCGGGCATGATGATCGAAGCCTACGGCCAGGAGCTCGACCACGCCGAGGCTCTCGGCCTCGCCGCGGATCAGGAGCATATGTCGCGTCTGCGGCGCCTTCAAGACGAGGCGGCCACATCATCTTCCGACCACGCCCCCCCATTCGCCCGCGCGCAAGACCAGCTCTTCAACCGCTCCGGCCTGCGGGCGACCGCCGCGGCGCAATCGCAATGGAACGCGGAGCGTCAACTCGTCGCGGCGCGGGTCGCCGTGGCGCTCCGGGATAGGACCCTCGAAGATCTCTCCGCCATCGCTTCGGGCGCCTGCATCTACCCGGAGAGCGTGACGCAGGAGCGCCTGGACCGCCTTCCTCCCCTGAACGGGGAGTTGTTTTCCTCCGCCGCGCCCGCTGGAGCGGGCTGCGTCGACTCGGTGATTCGATCCATGCTGTCCGGGAACCGGTCCGGCAGGCTGGATGTCGGGGAGGTCCTTGGAGAAGCCCGCGGCTACATGGAGGAGGCCTCGCGCAGGCGCTCCCAAGCCTTGAAGGACGAGGCCGGCCGCTGCGGTTTCACCCCCTGGCGGGACCCGAGGTTTCCAGCTGAGGAGAAGTACTGGGGGTTCTACTGGCACGATGATATTCATGGTACCGACAGGAAGTACACCTTCCCCCCGGGGATGGAACGGGCCGAAATGCCCTCGCTCTACCTGCTCACCCGCGCCTGCATCGATGGCGAAGTCGAGACCCCGTGCAACGACGCCCTAAAAGACCTCAACGCCTGGTGGTCCATCGCCGGTTTTCGCGAGAAGATGGCCCCCGATGGCCCGGACGCCGACCTCAAGAATTGCGTAAAGCGCTTGCGCGAAAATCTGCGGCCTCCGATCGAAGCCAAGGACATCAACCGCCAAATTTCCGGCCTGCGGGACGACCGGCGCGGGGAGTCCCGGCGGCTGGCGCGGGAAGCCCGCAAGCGGGAGCTTGAGGAGCGCCGCGCGGCCAAGCGCGCAAGGAGCGCTCAAGCCGGGGAGGGCGACGCCCCGCCCCAGTCCGGCATCGATCTTAGCGGGGCGGAGGAGAGAATCAAAAGGGCCGGGGATGAGGTAAAAGGCCCGTAGCATGCGGGCATTGGCTTCTGCAGAACCGAAGGCCAGCACGGTCCCTGCCAAAAATTCCCAGGGCGGGCGCGCCGGCTAATCCGACCAGCCGCCCCGGTCCCGCTTGAGTTCGGAGCGGCGGCGCTTGTTCTCCAGGCGCCGCTCCCGCGCCTTGCGCGGGGGGCGGCGGGTGCGCCGGCGCTGGGCCTCGCGGGCCGAGCGAACGGCCTCGGCCGCGCGCCGGCGGGCGTCCTCCACGCGGGCGGCGAGCGCGGCCCAGGCGCGCTCGCGGTTGGCCGCCTGGGAGCGCTCGGTCTCACAGCGCACGACGACGCCGCCCCGCCCCCAGACGAGCTGAACGCAGCTCGACACCTTGTTGACGTTCTGCCCGCCCTTGCCCCCGGAGCGGATGAAGCTCTCTTCGATCTCATCGGGGGCAATCCCCAGAAGCCTCAGCCGTTCCTTGGACCGCTCGATCATAGCTCGCCCTTGATAAAGCGCTCGATCCGGGCTTTGATCTCGTCGCGGATTGCGCGCGTTCCCGCCAGCCGCTCCTCGGCCGAACCCGCGAGGGCGGCCGGGTCGCGAAAGCCCCAATGCAGACGCTTGGCGGGCCCGGGGAAAACGGGGCACCTCTCGGCGCTCGCTTCGTCGCAGACCGTCACGACATAGTCGTAGCGGCGCCCGGCCGCGAGCATGTCCAAGACGCTCTTGGTCTTGTTGCGGGAGATGTCGCCGCCGATTTCGGCCATCGCGGCCGCGACGACCGGGTTGAGCGTCCCGGGCTCAAGCCCCGCGCTCTCGGCCGCAAAGCGGCCGCCGCCCAGGGCGTTGAGCAGGGCCTCGGCCATCTGGCTGCGGCCGGAGTTGTGGATGCAGACGAACAGGACGCGTGCGGTAATCCAAAGCGGATTCTTGGCGTACTTCATAAGGCCGCCGAACAAGCTTGGGGGTATCGCGGAAGGAAAAAAGAAACCGGCCCATGTTGCGCATCAGCCTTGCGGCTGAGAGGCGTGGCCGGTGTGTTGGTGATATAGTAGCTCATTGCCCGAGGAATTTCAAGAACCCAACGCTAAAATACCAATTATTCAAGGACGCAATGAAGGCACGCGGCCGCTTTGGAAGCATCTCCCTCGGCCGGCCCCGGATGCTCTTCCGGAAGCTAATCCAGCAGGATCGACGCCTCGGCGAAGCGCGCGCGGGCCTCGCCCGCCTCCCGCAGCATGGGGACCTCGCCGCGGTCCTTCTTGAGCACCAGGTGGGCCCGGGTGTCCTTGCCGCCCTTGGTGGTATTCTGGATATTCGCCGCGAAGTCGCCGGTGAGGTCCATGGGATCGACGAACTGCACGAGCACCCGCAGGACCTGCTCGTAGGAGAGCTCGCTTCGCCCCTTGCCGGCCATGAGGCGCGACAGGGCCTCGGCCCGGCCGTCGTTGGTCGCGGCGTCCCGGGCCTCGCCGTAGTCGAGGACGAAGCCCGCCGCGGTCTTGGCCATGCGGGCCAGGTAGGGCAGATCGTTTTCTCCCTTGAAAGCCTCTTGGGCCGCGTGCTGGTCGTAGGCCAGTTCCCCGCCCTCGAGCCGGCCGTTGGCCACGAGCCAGTCCAACATGGTGCGGTCCGCGATCCCGGTGCTCGCGGCCAGAGCCCTCAAAACCTCTCCGGCCGCCGCGGAAACCGCCTCGCGCACGGCCTTCTGGTTGAAGACCATGGTGAAGGACACCGAGCCTTTGCGGTCCGAGACTTCTTTCGCCGGGTTGCCCTCATCGCGGTAGGAGTCCGGCACGGGCGTGGGCGCCGGCACGACCGACTTCGGCAGGACCAGGCGCGAACCGTCCATCCCCCGCCGCGTTCCGCCCAGACGCATGACGGAATTGACCTCTTCGACGGTGTCGCCGATCGAGGAGGCCGGAAGGCGCAGAGAGCCTTGGTTGCGCATGTAGACCATGAGCGGCTCCCCCTGCCCCTGGCCCCGGGGGGCGAAGGTAACGACCTCGGCGCGGCGCTGGTTGTTCTCCTTGACGATGGGCCCGATGAAGGGAATCCGGAAATATTCGGCGGAAGGGCTGTGGTCCGCGGGGTGATAGCGGAACTCCCCCTCGTTCCCGGTGAGGACCTTGACCGAGGAGCGGCCGATGACCTCGCTGACGCGGTAGTTGAAAAGGATCGGGAAGTTCGCGCCCAGGGAGCGGGACTTGTAGCGGTACTCTTCGACCGCGGCGTGGTCGGGCTGACCCAGCTTGGTCTTTTTGAGGGCCCGGAGCTCTTCATAGGCCTCCCCCGCGGCGTCGGCGGTGATAGGCTCGGTGCCGATGCGGCGCGCGGACTTAAGAAGGCGGCGGAAGTCCCCCCGCATCGCCTCCTCAAGCGCCGAGGCTTCCGCGGGGTCGCGCGGGTCGACGACGTATTCGATGAGCATCTTCTGGCCCTCGACGCGGGCGCGGCCGAGGTCGAAGCGCGCCGACATGACCTTGGCCAATTCCCGCGCCAGAGCCTTATCGATCCACTGGAGGGCGAAGCCGCTCCAGCCGTAGAGAAAGTCGGCGGCGCCCAGCGTGTGGCTGATCCCGAGTGAGCGCGAGCGCACGGTCACATGGTCGATGCGGAAGCGAAAGCGCATCTTGTCCTCGGCCAGCCGGTAGAGGGTCATGCTCGCCGCTCCCCCCCTGGAGTATCCGAAGGAGACCGAGATCGGCACATCCTCGGCCAGGACGTCGGAGAGCGAAGCCCCATAGCCCACGCTCATCGTCAAGGGTATGCGCCAGAGCTCGCCCACCTCCATCTTGGCGATGCGCTCGGCCTTGAGCGGCAGGACGGTCTTGATGTCGCGCAGGTCGATGAGGGTGTCGAGCTCATTGCAGGTCTTGGTGGTCCCGAGGCGGCGCACCACCATGGAACGGCCCTCGATGGAGGCGCCGACCGAGAACGCCCCCGTGGGCCCGCCCTCGCCCACTTCGTGGGATATGCCCTTGGAGAGGGAGACGCCCAAGGTCTCCTCGTCGACGAGCGCGAGCCTTCCGCCCGGCTCCGGCGCCAGCCGGCGGGCGACGCCCAGGCGCATCCCGCCGAAGCCCCAGAGCTCGGGTTTGTAGACATACTGCAACCGTAGGTGGCGGCAGAGCTGGTCGAGGACCTTGTCGCGCATCTTCTCATCGAAGCGCGTGCGGTGGGGGGATGAGAACCCCCCTTCCGGCGTGCTCGGGGCCGGGACCGGGCCGGGCGGCGGGGCCTGCGGCGCGGCCCAGTCGCCGGCGTCGCCGTCAGGCGCGGCGGCGGAAAGCGGCGCGGCGCAAAGGAGCAGGGCGAGGAGCGGCGCAAGCCGGGCGGGATTTCTCATGGCCTCATTGTACTTGCCTGCCGCGGCCGGCCCCAGGGCCGGGGGGCGGGAACGCCGACGGCATGGGCTCCAGAAACGCGGGTACAGAAAATCAGCGGGATTATGCAACCCCGTGGCGGACTGCCGGTCCTAAGACCCATGGGACCTATGCCGGGGAGCGCGGGGGCCGTTGGACGCACCTGATTCCGGCCTGTTTCCTTTAACATGATATTCTGCGGGCACGAGGCCCGCGGCATCTTATGCTGAAATTAGCCAATCGAACGGTACGCGGGTACAGTCGGCGCGGCGGCCTCTCCTCCGCCCGACGCCGGCTGGCCGCGGTTTTCTGCCTCATATTGGCCGCCTCGCCCGCGGGGGCCGCGGGAGTTATCCGGACTCGGACCGCCCCGGCGGGGTCGTCCTCGGCCCCGCGGGCCTTGGGCCGGATCGCGGCCCCGCTGTCTTCCTCTCATGCCGGACCCAGCCTCAAACTCGCGCCGGCGCTTTCGCCGGCCTTGCCGGCGCCCGCTGTTCCCCCTATCCCCTCGGCGGCCCCCGCCGCCGCCCCCGACGTCCAGTTCAGCCTAACCCCCACCCCCAGCCGCATGCCGCTGGGAGCCGAGAGCTTCAAAGTCGGCGACGAGCTTGTCGACATCAGCGATCCCGAGGTCCAAAAGAAGCTCAAGGCCGCGCGCGAGCGCGGCCACAGCCTCCACTACCTCACCGCCGCCCGCGCCCTCCCCAACTTCGACCTCCAGCTCTTCTACGAGATCGAGCACCCCGAGCTCGAGATCCAAGACGGCGACGACGAGGCGACGCGCAAGGGCAAGCGCGCCGCGATCAAGGCGGCCGCCGCGGGCATCGCCGCCCGCATCCCCGAGCTCTTGGAAGCCCCCCTGCGCGAACTTCTCGGCCGCTACGCTCACCGCTCCGAAAGCTACGACGGCTACGAGCTCGTCGAGATCGAGCGCGGCATCGAGTTCTGGACCGAACTGGTCTCCGCGTCCGATGCCGACCGCCGCGTCGCGGCCCGGGCTTTCTTAAGAACCCAGACCCTGGCGGGCGGCGGCAAATACGAGCGCGTCGAGCCCAAACTGCTGGTCCAAAGCATCACCGACAGTCTCCATACCGTCACGCGCGTGGCCAACGCCGAAGCGATCACCCGGCCGGAATGGGAGGCGCTGGCGGCCTTGGCCGGCCGCCACGGCCGCCGGGCCACTCTCCACGGCCGCTACGCCCTGCTCGGCGAGGGCCACAGCTACCACTTGGCCCGCCGCGTGATCGAAAAGGGCATGGCCCTGCGGGAGCCCGCCCAGCGCGCCAAGTTCGAACGCAGCCTCCGCCACCTCGCGGCCGCCGGCGTGGGGATCAACGTAGACGAACATCAGGGCGCCGCGGCCTACTACAGCCCCCTCGGGGACGAACTGGCCTACGTCATGCCCAGCCGCGCGACCCTCAACGCCACGACCCATGAGGCTACCCACGCGCGTTTCCAACGCTTTCAAGCGAGCCTCGCCAAATGGGCCAAGGACCTGGGCCTGGCCGTCCCGTATCAGGTGGACGGGCCGGCCGTGGCGCTCTTCGCCGACTATGGCGGCTACATGAACCTCCTGAACGAGCTCAACTCCTGGAGGATCGGGGAAAGCTTCGACGCCGGGATGCCGGACAAAAAGATCCTCGCCACCCTGCGCCGCGCCTACGGCGCCCAGGCCGGCTGGGAAAACGTCCGGCGCTTTGGGCGGCTCTGGCCCGCCTCGCGGGTCAAGGGCCGCTCCGTGGCGAGACTCATCCGGGACGAGGTGCGCGCCCTCAACGGCCTCGATGCCGCGGGGCTGGCCGCCCTGGGCGAGCGGGCCCGCCGCGGCGACGTCGTGGCGGCTCACAATTTCATGCGCCTGACTTTGGCCCGGCACAAGGATGTCAAGTCGGCGCCGGCGGAGCTGCGCGCCGTGCTGGAAGCCTTGCGCGCGCACAAGGATTCGGGGGTGCGCTACGTCGCCAACCGGGTGCTCGGGCGCAAACCCCCCAAGGGCGACGCCTGGGTGGATCCGGCCAAGACGGCCAAAAAGCTCCTCAAGATTCTCAAGACCATGAGCCGCGCCAAGCAGGAGCGCGCCCTCGGCGGCCTGCTGCGCGAAGCCTTCACCGAGGACGGCCCCGAGCATCCCGGCCGCCGCGAGAAAGCCGCCAAGATCCTCGAGAAACTCCTCGACAACTGGGGCTTCAAGACCATCTACGAGCCTGAAGAGCTCGCGTCCATCAACCAGATGGACAAGGCCTGGGCCGAGAGCAAGAGCAAGAAGCCCCACGTCACCCGCGCCCGCAATCCCCGGCCCGAGCACGTCCTTTTCTCGCGCTCGCTCGACCGCCTTCTGGCCGAGGGGATGTTCGACGGCGCGCGCAGCGTCCATCGCCTGGACCTGGTCAACCTGATCCGGACCCGCACCTATCCCTCGGAGCTCCCCCTCTTGCATAAGCGCCTGATCAAGGCCATCACCTCCGACCGCGCGGACCGCGACAACGTGTGGCTGGCCCGCATGTTCCTGGTCCCGGGAGGGACGTTCTTCAACGCGCATTTGGCTTGGGGCGAGAGCGTGGCGGAAGCCGTGCGGCGGGACCCCACCCCCTCGGAAACCGCGCTCGAGTTCACGGGCATGTACTACCGCGTCGCCCTCCCGGCGAGTCTGCCGGGCCCTAGATGGGGCAAGTGGGCCAGGACCCGCCTGGACGCCGCGACCCGCCACGAGGCCCGGGACGCCCTCGCGACCATGGGACCCGGCCGGCGCCGCCACTACGACCGGGCGGTCACGCACCTGGGCCGCATGCTCGCCCACCCCAGCGAAAAGGTGCGGGTCTCGGCCCGCTACGCGGCCACGGCCTATCCGGGCTACCTACTCGGACTTGAGGAGCGCTTGGCCCGCGCCGTCGCTTCGGGGGAGAAGCGCCGCTCCATCGAAGCCCGGGAGGTCATCGCCATGACCGAGCCGGGATTTCTGCCGGTCTTGGAAGCGGCCATCCCGGGACGCTAACTGTACGCGCCTACAGTAGCGCCGGGACCAGCCGGCGGCCGGGCGATCGCGAAGAGCTCCCGGCCCAGTATCCGGTCGAGCGGCGGACGGAAAAACAGCCGATGCAGGTGCCGCTTCCAACCCGGCGCCGGCCGCATCGGAAAATCCGGAGGAAGGGGAGACGGGTAGAGTTCTTCGACCTCCAGCTTGTAATTGGGACGGACTTCGACATGGGCCGTCCACCCGAGGCGACGGAAAAACGAACGCAGATCGCCGGCGCTATGTTCGTTGATGTGAAGGACGGCGTCCTTCTCATCGCGCGGGGGAGAGGGATCGGCGACCTCAAGCCCGAGGCGACGGCCGGCTTGCGCCAGGCTTCGCCTGGCGCCGTAGGTCCAAATCTTCAAGTACTCGCGGTTGACGCACGTATGCACGACCACGAAACCCCCGAGCCTAAGCACCCGCGCGAACTCCGAGAAGCACCGCTCGAGCTCGGGGGGCGACAGATGGTCCATCACGCCGATGAAGAAGACCCGGTCGAAGGAGGCGTCGGCGAAGGGCAGGCGCCGCGCGTCGCAGAGGAGCACGGCACAGCCCGACGACTCCCGCGCCAAGGATAGCGCCGCCCCGGCGAAGTCGGTGCCGACCGCCGCCGCGCCCGCTTGCCGGGCCTGAAACAGAAGTTCCCCGCGGCCGCATCCCACATCCACGACGCGCATGCCGCGGGAAAGGCAGGCCCGCCTCAGAGAATACGCCACCTGGGGTTTGGGAATGCGGGGCCCATAAAGCCGGAAAAACTCGGCGCCGCCGCAGTCCTCGAGAAAATAACTCTCCGGGTAGCGTTCGGGACCGGCCGAACGGCTCACTGCCGGGCGGTGGCGGGCTTGGGCGCGGGCAGGGGCGCGCCGCCCGGCCCATGCTTCAGGGGGGTAAACGAATTGACCAGTTCGAGGAATTGCCTTTCATGCTTCTCGTAGCCGTCCTGGGTGGCGGGATAGACCAACACGTAAAAGCCGCCGTCCATCGGAAGGAGCACGTAGGCGTGCTGACGCACGATCGCCGCGTCGCCCTCCTTGTTGAATGATACGCCCCACATGGTTTTCTTGGGCACGGGCACGGGGGAGCGAACGACGAAGTGCTTGCCCTTGCGCCCCGCGCCGGGCAGCATCAGTTCTTCGACCCCGTCCTTGAGGAGGATATGTCCCGGGTAAGCCTCTTGGCCCGCCCGGCGAGCCTCCTCGCCCTTATCCTTAAACAGGCCCAGATCCATGGAGTTATAGACGCTGTTGAGCATCTGGGCGATGTAATCGTCGACCCCGGAATAGACCTCGAGCAGGCCGTCGGCAAGCTTGCGCGCCTGGTAATGCGAATGCCATCGCACGCTCAATGAGGGGGCCCCGAGGTAGAAGTCGGGGTCGAAGGGGCCGATGAAATTAGCGTGGAAGAATCGCGTCCCGTCGGAATCGACCTTGACCGACCACGTGTAGGGAACGCGGCAGGTGAAATCCCCGTTGGGGGACTTGTAGGTGTGGTACTCGGGGTAGGAGCAGGCGGCTAGACAGGCGCCCGCCAGCGTCGTGACGACGGCAAATCTGGCTCTCATCCGGCTCGGCGCCCGGCTAGTATAACAGGCCCGGTCGATTTTGTCCATAGGCGCGGGCTAATCATCCGGGAATGCGGCGAGGGCGGCGCCGCGGGCCTGGAGCTCGCGCCATGGAGCCAGCTCCCCCCGCGTCCTGTGCCAGTCGGCCATGCGGGCATAGATCTCGGATTGCAGGCGCCGGCGGCCGAGGCGGCCGGCCAATCTTAGGGCCTTCTGGTACGAATCGAGCGCCTCCACCGAGCGTCCGCGCCGTTCGAGAACGAACGCTCCCAAGGCCAGAAGTTCCGGATCGGATCCGAACCGGTCCCTGTCCCGAACCACATCCAGCAGCCTCTCGGCATTTTCCGGGAGACCGACCCGATCGAGCGCATAGGCCTTCCAGAGCAGGGCTTGCAGGCATTCCGGGGCTTGCACCAGCCAGCGGTCAAGCTCATCGAAAACCCGTGGACGCCGCCTCGGGTCCGCGAGCTCGGGGTCCAGAACGTCGGGCCAGAGGCGGTTGGGTTCCAAGGCCGAGCGGCCGGAACCGATTTTCCAGGAGTTGGCCCCGGAGCGCTTGACGTAGACCAAGGCCGCGTCATCCGCGTAGGCCAAGCGCCAGGCCGCGGACTCGTCCAAGGCTCGCGCCGGATAGCCCGCCCGGCGGTTGGCTAGAACCGCGTAGTCGAAACGGTAGATCTGGTCGAGAGACTTCCATCGGGACGCCCAACGCTCGGCGTCGCGGTAATCGTTTTCACCGTAGAGCCGGCGCCTGGAATCGATGAAGACCGGACGCCCCGCGCCGACCAAGGAATCGGCGACAGGCAGGTCGTTGAACACCCGGCCGGTCACTCCGCTGGCGTTGAGGAAGTGCACGGCCCCGGAAAGATCGGATACGCCGTAGCCGCCGGACCGCCCCAGAGGCCGGCCCACCGACCGCCAGTGCCAAAGTCCCAGCAGGATCAGCAAGGGCGCCAGGCGCAGGGAGCGCGCGAGCGAGTGGCGGGCGCGCGGCAGCGCGTGCCCCAGGGCCAGGGAGATGGTCGGACAGGCCGCCAGGAGAAACAGCGGGCGGACCGGCGGAAAAAGCAGCGAGAGTCCCAATAGCGCCGCGGTCCCCACGCTCAGAAAAAACTCCTGCTGAAGGATCACCCACGCCCCCCACGCCGCGGCGGGCAGGAATAGGGAATACAGGTTGATCCCCGGCTCTATCCTCCAGGCCGGGGACAACGCCCCCGGCTCGAAAAGCCGGGGGAGGGCGTCCAAACCGGAGGGTGTCGCCAGCCAAGCCAAGGCCGTCAGGACGAGCAGGGACGCGTAGCGCAGCTGGCTGCCCGGGTCGGATTTGGGCGACGTCTTCAGGACCTTGAGGACCATGAGCCACAGCCCCAGGACCGCCACGGGTTGGTGGAGGTTGGCCCATAGCGCCTCCAGCGGCGCCGCCGCGGCCAGAACCCAGCGGAATCGTCCCCGCGCCCTGAGCAGGCGGATGAATACCGCCAGCATCAGCAGATCCAACGCGATCGGAGTCTCGGCGAAGCCCGCCCACGACGCGTTCGCTCCCAGGGCCAGCACGGCCGCCGCGACCACGGGACTGCCCGGGTTGAGAGGCGCCATCAAGACGTAAGCCGTCCCGAGCGCCGCGGCCTTGACCGCGCTCAGCCCCTCCGGACCCCAGGCCGCGTGCAGCCGCCAATACAAAAGATCCGCCAGCCACGACTCCGTCGACCAGCGTCGGCCCAGCGCCGTGAAAGGATCGGCCCGCGGCGGCCCGCCCGACTTGGCGATGGCCTCCCCGGTGGCGATATGGATCCAAGTCGAGCTCTCATGCACCGAGAAATAGCCGATGAGTCCGACATAGACGAGCAGGAAGGCCGCGATCAGCCGGTCGGGGTGGTGCGGCGTGTCGTGCGGGTGGACGGCGGGCTCCTTCACGGTCACTGGCGCTGATTCTACATAATGGGGCTGTTTGCTATCATCCTCAGGCTTGATGCGCCAAGGCCCCGAGGGACTCTGCCGGCTCTTCGCCCTGTACAAACCCTACGGGGTGGTCTCGCAGTTCACCCCCCTGGCCGGTCATAAGACCCTCGCCGACTTCGGCCTGCCCAAGGGATTCTACCCGGCCGGACGTCTCGACCATGACAGCGAGGGACTGCTTCTGCTCACCAACGACGGGGCGCTCCAGCACCGGCTCACCAACCCGCGCCGAGGACAGACGAAAACCTACCTCGCCCAGGTGGAGCGGGTGCCGGACACGCGGGCCCTGGAGCGCCTCTCCCGCGGGCCCCGGCTCTCGGACGGGCCCACGCGGCCCTGCCGGGTGCGGCTCCTCGACGCCGAGCCGGCGCTGGCGCCGCGCGACCCGCCCATCCGGCGCCGGCTCTCGGTGCCCACGGCCTGGCTGGAGATCATCATCGGCGAGGGGCGCCACCGCCAGGTCCGCCGGATGACCGCCGCGGTGGGGCATCCGACCCTGCGGCTGGTGCGCACCCGGATCGGCGCCATCGGCCTGGAGGGCCTCACCCCCGGGCGCTGGCGGCGCCTATCCACCCCCCCGCCGCGAATTCGCTGGGGCGCTGACCGGGGAGAGGCGAAGCCCCCGCCCGGAATCGAACCGAGGTAGGCAGTTTACAAAACTGCTGCTCTGCCACTGAGCTACGGGGGCGTGCTGTTAGTGTAGCAGGCGCGCCCCCGCGGGGCAAGAGCGGCCTACCGGCCGGTCGAGAGGCTGCCGGCGCTCCGGCGTTGGGCGTAACGCACGCGGAAGGCGTGCCCGTCCTCGAACCAGGGACCGGCCGGGTAGACCTCGGAGTCGAGCACCGCGGCCTGGGCGAGCGCGCCGACGAAGGTCTCGAGCGCGGCCTGCGCGGCGGCTTTGTCCTTATAAGTCTGGGAGACGTGCTCCCGGATGGAGTCCCAGCGGCCCACGTACTGAAGCTGGTGGAGCGCGCCCTGGGGGCCGCTCGTCACCGAAGTCTCGAGCACGGTGATCCCCAGTCCGGTCAGGACGGCCTTCTCCCGCTCGGCCTGGGCGCGGGCGGCGTCCGCGGTCGGGTGGAGGGTCAGCGGGGAATGGCGGCGCGCGAGCAGGCGGTCGTTGGCGATCGGCGCGTAGACGGCGTGGTAATAGATCATGAGCATGAACTCGCCCCCGCCGCGCACAACGAAGCCCTTGACCACGGCCAGGCCGTTGGCGCGCAGGGCGGACTCGGCCTCGGCGCGGGCCGCCTCGGCGGCCGCCGGATCGGCGAAGGTCTTCTCGCCCTCGAAGACCTCAAGGTACTTCTCCCCGGAGTAGGAGATTTGATAATCGTAGCGCCCGGCGAAAAGCGACGTCACGCTGTAGGTGGTGATGGTCAAACCGGAGTCCGCCAGCAGGCCCTTCCAGTAGTTCATCACGATCTCGGCATCCCGGAAGGTATCGTAGCCCGTGAACGGGGCGAGCCGCCAGATCTTCACCTTCTCCTTGGTGACCATCGCGGGTTCCGAGGGCAACGTGTGGATCAGTTCGCCGTAGCCCGGGATGCGGGCGGCGGCCGCGGCGTCGGCAACTCCCGTGAGCGAGAGCTTGGGCAAGTCGGGGACGGAGAAGGCCGCGGCGTCGGCGCTCAAGGCCTCCAGGGTGCGGGACCGCGCCGGGACGGCGGCGCAGAGCAAGGCGGCGATCAGGGCGAGAGGGGCTTTCGTCATCATACCCCGATTATATCAATTTACGTCATTTCGCGCGGATGGGGCGCAGCTCGGTGAATCTGTCCTGAGTCCTGCCGAAGGCTTTCGCCCAAACGTGCAGTTTGTCGCCCTCTTTCTGCCACTTCACGAACTCGGCCCAGGCGCAGAGGCCGGCGCATCCGTATACCTTGGCGCCCTTGATCTCGGTGAGGACGCCGGGCCCGGCGATCACGGCGGAAACGCCGCCTCCGGGCGCGATCTTGAAAATGAAGCCGTCGCTGTCGAACTGGAATTCATCGGTCAGGTCATAAAGGAAGTCGAGGCGCCTCTGACCCGCGACGATGGCCGCCATCCGGAAAGGGCGGCCGTCCTTGGCGGTTCCGGAATAAGGCATGGCGCCCGTGACGTACTTCCGATCCAGGACCTGCAAAGCGGCCAGAGGAACGTAGAACACCGCGTTGGCGGACAGGGCCGCGTCGGTGAGCAGGTCCATGTAGGTGGCCTGGCTCGCGATGGCCCGCGCCATAAGGTCCTCTATCTGCTCCTTGCCAACGACCCGCACGCTCTCGGGGCGCACACCCGGAAGCCTCGCGCCCAGAATGGCCCGCTCCTCGGCGTTGGGCGGCGGAAACTGCGCCCAGAGATCCCCGCGCAGCAGGTTGCCGGGCGCCGGCGCCGGGGCACTCCGCGCCTGGGCACTCAGGACGGCGGAATGCCCGCGGGCCTGCTCCAAAGCGAGGATGAGCGGGGCCAAGCCCGGCTCGGGGGCGGCGATGGCGGGCAGCATGAGTACAGCGATGGCGGCCAGTCCGGCGGATTTCCAAGAATCCATGATTGTCTCCTTGCGTCCAGACCAGGATAGCCGTCGAAACCTGCGGACGCCCGAGGCCAAAGGCTTAAGGGCCCTGCGCAAAAGACCCAGAAATGCGGGTTCTCCGCGATGTGGGCCTTGACAAATCGGGCCAGGTCGGCTAAATACTAGTGCCGCCCCGGCAGCGGCGAGAGGTCGGCCGAGCCCTCTGCTCGGCCGACTTTTTTCCGGGGCGATGGGGAGACGTCCTGAACCTGCTCGCTCTCGCCGTTGTCGGCCTTGCCGCCGCGGCCGCTCCCGTCCTGCTCGCGCCGGAAGGCGCCTCCCTCATCCCGGGCGCCGGCTGGGTGACCGACGAGGACGCCAACGCCATCGGCAAGCGGATTTGGCACAACGAGAGCGGCGGCAAGCTCTCGGGCCTGACGCATTGGAACGCCGGCGAGGACTTCGCCTCCCTGGGAATCGGCCACTTCATCTGGTATCCGGCCGGCGCCGAACGGCCCTTCCAAGAGAGCTTCACCAAGCTCCTCGCGTATCTCGAGGGCCACGGGATCGAACTCCCGACATGGCTGAAGGACTCCCCGCGCTGTCCGTGGCCGGACCGGGAGAGCTTCCTGCGGGACCAAAAATCGCCGCGCATGCGGGAGCTTCGCTCGCTGATGGCGTCGACCGTCGATTTGCAAGCCCGCTACATGGCCGACCGTCTCCAGGTCGCCCTGCCCCGGGTTCTCAAGGCCGCGCCCCGGCGCCACCGCCGACTCCTGCGCCGGCGCTTCGACACGCTCGCCGAACAGAGCGACGGGCTCTACGCGCTCGTCGACTACGTGAACTTCAAGGGCGAAGGCACCGGGCGCCAGGAGCGCTACGGGGGCAAGGGCTGGGGGCTGCTGCAGGCGCTGTTGTTCATGCGGGGCGAACCGGAAGAGGAAGCCGCCCTGCGGGAATTTTCCCGGGCCACCGCCCGAGTTCTCGCCCGCCGGGTGCGCAATTCGCCCCCGGAGCGCGGGGAGTCCCGCTGGCTGGCCGGCTGGCGAAAGCGCGTGCGCAGCTACTCGCCCGTAGGATAGCGGGGGGCGGCCCGGCCGGGCTCAGACCGCCGTCGGAGCCGGCAGGATCTTCTGAAGCACCTCCTGCTTGGCTCACGCGGACCGGGCCCCCGAGAGCGTGTTGAGGCAATCCAACCAGGGCAAGGCCCGCACCGTCCGTTTGCCGAACCGAAAAAGCTGCGGTCTCTCTATCCCGCAAGCGAGCCAGAGCTCCGCCTCCGGCATGATTTCGGCGAAAGACAAGAGTCCCGAGCACAGGGACGATGAAGGGCGCCGCGTCGCCTTGACCTCTATGGCCGACCAGGGCTTGCCGGGCCGCTGAACGATCAAGTCCACCTCGGCTCCCGCCTCCGTCCTATAATAGCTGAGGGTCAGATCGAGGCGACGGTAAGAGCTCAAGCGCCTGACCTCATTGATGAAGAAGTTTTCGAAAAGGTCCCCGAACTCCGTGCTGGCCCGCTCCAACGGGACCTTCAGGGTCTTCTTAAGGGCTCGTAGCACTCCCGTATCGAAAAAATAAAACTTGGGATGCCTCGCCATCCGCTTCCGCGGCGATTTAGCGTACGGCTCGAGCCAAAATCCCAGCAAGGTATCCTCCAGGATCTGAAAATATTCCTGGATCGTCTTATAACTGACCCCGATCTCGCGGCCGATGTTGGAAGCATTTACGATGTGCCCGCTTTCGGCGGCGGCCATGGGCAAGAACCGGATGAACGCCCCGAGGTTTCGAGTCAGGGCCTCGGCCTTGATCTCCTCGGTCAGATACGTTTCCACATAAGCCCGCAGGCCTTCTTCCGCATCGCTCCCCTGCGAGGAATATATCTTGGGCAAAGTTCCAAAGGAAAGGGCCTTTTCCAAAACGAAATCCTCCCCTAATTCGTCATGAGTTAGAGGAAAAAGCTCCAAGGACCAAGCCCGGCCTCCCAATAGGTTGGCCTTTGAGCGCTTGAGCTTTCTCGCGCTCGATCCGCTCATGATGAACTGAAGGTGGCGGGTCGAAGGCGATTCCATCAGATGATGCGCCATATCCAGGAGCGCGGGCGCGCGTTGGATCTCATCGAGCACCACGCGCTTGCACTTATCCGCGGCCGCCTCGATCTCGCGTTTGAGCGCCTCGGGCTCGGCGAGATACTTTTGATGAACCGCCGGCTGAAGCAGATCAAGGAAAAGATCGTCCTTCTGCCCGAATGCCTGGCGCAAGAGCGTGCTCTTCCCCGTCAATCGGGGGCCGAAGAGGAAGAAGCTGTTCCGCTGGGGCAGGATTATTTTCCTAGAATACATACATCTATTTTACGTCGTAAATTAGATATTAGCAAGCTGGATCGCGCTTGACGGTCTCGGGAGAAAAGGCCGGCACGCACACCGCCACGTAGTCGGCCCCGCCGGCCTGCGGCGTCGAGTAGCGCACCCACTCCCCCGCCGCGGCGTGCACCGCCTGCCCGGCCCGGACGTCGAGAAAACCCCCGCGGCTCTCCACGCGCAGGCACCCCGACATGACCACCGTGTACTCGTCGAATTCCGGCGTCTGCCCGGGCTCGACCCAGCCCTGGGGGCTCGTCATATGGGCGACGCTTACCCCCGCGGTGCCCGTTTTCACCCGGCCGATGAATTCGCGGATGATCTTGGGTTTGGTGCCGACGGCGGGGACCACGGCCGGCGACTCGATCAAGCGCGCCATCAGGGTTTCTTCTCCCCCGATTCAAGTCCGGACAGCAATTCCTTGAGCTTGGGGTCCTCGAGCAGGCCGGCCATCTTGGGGTCGCTCATGAGCGATGAGAGGTCCATGCTGCCAAGCATCTCCCCGGCGTCGCCCCCGGCCGCGGCCTGGGAGAGGCCGGAGTCGGTCAGCATGGCCTTGAGCCGCGGGTCGGACATGAGCTCCTTGAGCTTGGGGTCCTCACGGAGCTTCTTGACGGCCTTCGGGTCCTTGGCCGCGGCGAGGAGCTTGGTCACATTGTCGAGCGCCGGCAGGCGCACCTTGGTGAAAAGGTTGCGCCGCCTGATGACGTCGGCCACCTCCGAAGTCTTGAGCGCCGATCGCGCCGACGGCAAGAAGTCCCCCAAGGGCTTCTCGAAGAAAAGGACCGCCGAGAGCAGGACGTAGCAGACCGCCGCGGCCTTGGCCGCGCCCAGGATGAGCCCCCCGCCGCGGTTGACCGCCGGCCCCGTCACGCCGCCGAGGATTTTGCCCAGGAGGATCTGGCACAGCAAGGCCCCGACGATGAGCACGCCGGTGAAAACCAGGCTCGAAAGCCCGACCTGCACGAGACCGGCGGGCCAGCCGAACTTGGCCGCCGCGGCGGGGGTGAGCGCCGCCGAGATCGGCTGGGAGAGCAGATAGGCCGCGACCAGGGCCACCCAATGCGAGACCTGGCGGATGAGGCCGCTGATGAGTCCCAGGAGCCCGAAGACCGCGACCACGCCGAACACCGCCAGGTCGAGATTCACTTGGCCTCCGGCCGCGGCAGGGAGTCGAGATATCCCGCGAGGCCGTCAAGCACCTCGCGGGTGACTCCATGGCCCCCGTCGAAGATCACCTTCTCCCCCGTCCAACCCGCGGCCACGAGCGCCGCGTGGAGCCTGCGGGCGCCGTCGAAGGAAAGCAGGGGATCGTGGCTCCCATGGCTCTGAAAGAACTTCATGCCCCCCCGCGCGGCGGCGCGGGCCGCCAGCGCGGCCTCATCCACCAAGGCGGTCGACATCAGGAAGAGCCCCAAGGGCGTCCGGGGGGCGCCAAGCGTCAATTCCAGCGCGACCATGGCGCCCTGGCTGAATCCGCCGAGGATAAGCCGCTCGACGGGAACCGCCAGGGCTTTGAGGAACTCGGATACGGTCGCGACCGCCTCGTCGAGACCCAGGGGCCTGCCGGCCGCGAGATCGATCGCCTTCCCCTCGAACTGGACGCTCTGCATGCGCTCCTGGTCGATGGCAAACCACGCCTTGCCCGGCATGAAGGCCGACATCCGCAGGGGGGCGTCCGGAAAAATCCACCGGACCGGGCGGGCGAGGTCCACCTCCTGCGCCAGCGACGCCAGGTCCGCGGCGTCGGCCCCGTAGCCGTGCAGGCACACGATCACCGGCGCCTCGGAGGAGGCGGCGAAGTCGATGGCGCTCAAGGGCCCGATGGTCCGCCGCCGGGGAGGGGCTAGGCTTCGCACCGGGGGATTATATAAATTGAAGCGACATGCCGCGGCGGATCGCGGAATTGATGGGTGCGCTGAAAATTTGTAGGTAGCCGTGGCCCATCCTGCCGGGGACGATGTGCCTCCCCAACGTTGCGGTCGAATCGGCGGAACATGGGCCAGTTTGCGTCCCGGTGAAATTCTCGCGGGCGTTGAACCGGTGCCAGGCCTGCGCTTCC
>CAYJXJ010000008.1:2632-53594 GCA_964374095.1 uncultured Elusimicrobia bacterium | reverse complement strand
ATCTTTCAGCGCACCCCTTAAACCCGTGGCGAATTCATCGCCGCGTGTACTAGCGACCGGAAGGCCGCCTGGGCTTCCAATTAATGGAGGCGCAGGTCCTAACGACCATTAGGGGTTGCGTTGGTCGTCAGGGCTAGCGCGTCTTTGGCGGGGACTTCCCCTTGGGGGAATCGGCCTTGTCGTCGTCCTCGTCGTCCTCGTCGTCCTCGTCGTCGTCGGCCTTAATCGCCGCGATCTCCTTGTTGACCTCGCCGAGTTGGCGCGTCAATTCGGCGTGAGTCGAGGTGAGTTCAAGGACCTGGCGTTCGAGCTTGGTCTGCGCCTGCGAGAGCTCCAAGAGCCTCTTATCGATCTCGGGATTGCCGCAGGCGGTCAACGCCGCCAGGAAAGCGGCCGCGAGAACGAGGAATCGGGCGCGAGGCATCGGTCCATCATATCCAAAGACCGAGGCATAGCGCAAGTTCCCGCGCCTGCGCAGGCGCGAAAATGGTAGCGTAGCGATCCTCACGATGACTCCCATCGCGCGGCACCACGTTGTCGAGTACCGGGGATGCTCCCCCGAGGTTTTAGACCGCGCCGGCCGCATCGAGGCGGCGCTGCGCCGGCTGTGCCGCGGGCTGGGTTTCACCCCCATGGAGAGTTTGCGCCACGCCTTTACGCCGCACGGCCTGACCGTCGTCGTGGTATTGCGGGAAAGCCATCTGGCCTACAGCTCATGGCCGGAATACGGCTACGCCACGATCACCCTGGAGCTCTGCGGCGGCGCCCCCGGGCTCCCGGGGGCCCTTAAATGCTTCGGCCGCGAACTCGGCGCCCGCTCCACGCGCCTGCGCTCCTTGAAGCTCTACGCCTGAGGGCCCTGTCATTCGAAGGCGAAATCCCGCAGATGGTGCGGGTCGAACAAAGAGGGAGTGAAGATCGAATTGACCCATTCCGGATCCTCGACGTAGGGCAGGTCAAGATCCTGCAGCACCGACAGCCGCGCGGCATTCAGGTGGTGGAGCGGGATTCCGTGGTCCTTGAACCGAAAATCCAGCGCCAGATCTTCCCGGCTGGCGGCCATGAATGACTCGTAAGCCGCGGAGTTGTTGACCACCACCAGGTCTTCCGGGCGCCCGCGAACCGGGTAGGAGGGATAATCGCGGCGGAAGCGGAGGACGCCGATGAGATCCTGGAGGCCCTCGATCTTGGGGTCCTCGTCCGCCTGTCCCAACGACATGAACTCGGCTTCATCGGCGTCGGCGGGCTCCGGGCTGGTGGTGCTCCATGGAAAGAGCGTCCCGAAACCGGCGGCCTTGAGGGTGCTCGCGAGTATGCGGTTGCCCTCGAAGGCCTCGTCGTCGCTCTCCAGATCGGAGTCGGGACGGCGCTCCGCCAGCGGGTAGTCGATGACGATAAAGCCCCCCGGCCGGAGCAGGCGGGCGACGTTCTTGAAAAACTCGACGCTGAAGAGCTTGGTCAGGGTGTAGTTGGTCGGATACGGAAAATCGATGTAGACGGCGTCGAAGGTCTCCCGGCAGTTGCGGGCGAAGAAGAAGGCGTCCTCGGTACGGACGCGGACTTTAGGGTCGTCGAACGCCGACTCGTTGAGCCGCTTCCAGGCCGGGTCCCCCCGCGCCAGTTCCACAATCTTGGGGTCGAGCTCCACGTTGGTGATCGAAGCCACCCGGGGGCCGTACTTAAGAAGCTCCCGGGCCAAGAGGCCGTCGCCGCCGCCCAGGACCAAGATATCACGCGGTATGCGATTGAAGACCTGCACGGGCACATGCGCCATGTGCTCATGATAGATCGCTTCGCTGGCTCCCCAAAACTGGTAGCGGCGATCCAAGTAGAGGGTGAGGCCGTGCGGGAAGCGCGCATCCTCGCCGAGCCTGCGGTTGTAGTGGACCTGCAGCTCGGTCGGCGCGCGAGGATCGTCGATGATGTCGGCCACCTGGTAGCGGGTGCGCAGCCGGCGGATGCGCGGGCCGATTTCGGCGATTCGCGAAACGGCCTGGGCCAGGGCCGGCGCGTCGTCTTCCAGGGCGGCGCGCTCGCGAAGCTCCCGGGTCACCCCGAGCCGCGAGGCGTAGAAGTTGGCGGCGCCGAAGCGTCCCAGGGGTTCGCCGCACCAGGCGCCCAGCAGCAGCGCGGCCAGGCCCCCGGCCAACCCGAGCCAGCGCCTGGGCCCCCCCGCCACGGCCTTGCGGCAGAGCAAATAGACGCAGACGAGCCAATTGAGCCCGGCCGCGGCCACGCCCGCGCCCAGCAGGTCCAGCCGCGGCAGAAGCACCAGGCCGAAAGCCAGCGCCCCGCCCAGGGCCCCCAGATAGTTCAGTCCCAACACCACGTGAGTATGGTCCCCCTTACCGTCGGACGGCGACCCGTGGGCCGCCGCCCGCAACAAGAGGGGCACCTCGAAGCCGGACAGTATGCCTATCAGCACGGTAAAGCCGTGGCACAATATCAACGTCAGGACGAACGGTCCCAAGGTCGCGGGCTCCGAGATATCCCGATAAAACCTGAAATAGAACCGGTAGGCGTTCTCCAGGAGGTGGATTCCGGCCACGCACAACGCCCCTGCCGCCGTCAGGGCGAGCTCCACGCGAAACAGCGCGGGCCAGGGATCCGCCGCCCTCAGCCTCCCGGCCAGAGCCGTGCCGATCCCGAGCGCGGCGAGGTAGATCGCGATGGTGAGGCTCAGCCAAGTGACCTCATCGCCCGTCATGGCGACGAAGCAGGCGGCGATCGTCATTTCATAGACCAGGCTGCAAAGCGACGCCACCCAGGTCACGGCCAGGACTTCCGGCAAACGCAGGCCTCTCATGGGCGCAGCAGGAACACCCTGTCGATGAGGACTTGCTCCAGGGAGCCGCCTCCGACGAACAAGCCGAGGCACCCGCCCAGCAGCGCGAGATAGGCGGTCAGCCGCAGGCCGGATCGGCGCCCGAGAAAGAGGTGAAGGTACAGGCCGCAGAGCGCGTTGAAGAGCCCCGTGAGGCCGGCCGTCAGCGTCACGCCCAACTCGGGGAGCAGCCACAGCGGAAACAGCACCGCGCCCACGACCGTCCCGAGGTAGTCCAGGGCCAGGACTTGGTTGGACAGGTCCGTCGCGCCGGCCGAACCGAGCCGCATCAACATGGGGAGCTCGAAGCCCGAGAGGATCCCGATCAAAACGATGAGTCCATGATTGAAGAGAAATATGGCTCCCTGATAAATCGGGCCGCGAAATTCCAGCCCCAACCAGGCGCTGCCTTTGAACACGGCCCCGTCCCAGATGATTACGAGGAGCGGGCTGAGGGCCCCGGTGAGGGCGAGTCCGTACTCAACCGCCACAAGACGGTCGGGGATATCCTCGGCCCGGCCGGCCGGACACAGGAGAGACCCCAACCCAAGGGAGGCCATGTAGAGCGCGATCGTGGTGTTGTAGCGCAGAAATGTGTCGCCCATGGTCGCCGAGAGGCTCTGAGCCAGAAGAAGTTCGTAAATGATGCTGCAGGACGAGAGGACGAGAGTGAGCCCGAAGAGGGCCCGCCGGCCCAATACCTGAGGATAAGCCATGGGCGCCTGAGTATAGCTAAATCCTCCCTTCTGAGCTAAGATATCAGCCGGGATGCCGACCCCGCTCGCGCCGCCCCCCCCCAAACGAACGCCCCTGCAGTACCTCGCGGCGCAGCTGCTCGTCCTACCCCCCCTTCGCCTGATCTACCGCATCCGCATACTGGGCCGGCGGAACTGCCCGCGCAAGGGCGCGGCCCTTTTGGTCGCCAACCACGTCTCCTTCGCCGACCCTTTCATCATCGCCGCGGCCGCGCCGCGCATCGTTCGCTTCCTGATGTACCGGGGCTACTACGAGATTCCCATACTCAACTGGGTATTCCGGGCCATGGGCACCATCCCCATCTCGGACCGCGACAGCCCCAAGGCCGTGCTCAGATCCTTCGAGGCGGCCAAAAATCTGCTTCGCGAGGGGAAGGTGGTGTGCATATTCGCCGAGGGAGCCATCACGCGGCACGGCCAAATGCTGCGCTTCAAGAAGGGCTTCGAGCGCATCGTCAAAGGGCTCGACGTGCCGATCATCCCCGTTCACCTCGACCGGCTCTGGGGAAGCCTTTTCAGTTTCGCCGGAGGCCGCGCCCTCCTCAAAATACCCCGACGCATCCCGTATCCCGTCACCGCGAGCTTCGGGCCGGCCCTGCCTCCCACGGCCCCCGCCCACCAGGTTCGTCAATCGATCCTGGAATTGGGCGCCGAGGCCTTCGCCTTGCGGCTGGGAGACAAGCGGCCGCTGGGATTGGAGTTCCTCCGTCAGGCGCGCCGTCGATGGTCCCGCACGGCCTTGGCCGATCTCTCGGGACGCCGCCTCAGCTACGGGCAGGCCCTGGTGGGAGCCCGCGGCCTGGGGCTGTCCATCGCCCAACTCGTGGCCGGCGACGAGGCCGTCGCCGTGCTGCTCCCGACTTCGATCGAGGCCGCCCTCGTCACCCTGGGACTCACCTTGGGCGGGAAGATCCCGGTCCCCCTGAGCCCGTCGGCCTCCCGGGAGATAGTATCGGCCTGCGCGGCCAAGGCCGGGGCCTCGCGGATCGTCACCTCCAGGACGTTTGCCGAGCGGCTGGGCTGGAGCCCGGACCGCGCGATCTTCCTGGAGGACCTGCCTCGCCCCTCGCCTTGGCCGGCCCCGGCCCTGCGCTGGCTCCCCTGCGCCCTGGCCGAAAAGCTCGTGGCTCCGGCCGCGGGCGGGCTCGCGAGCGTGGCGGCCATCTTGTTCACGAGCGGCTCCACCGCGCTCCCCAAAGGAGTCATGCTGACCCACGCCAATATCCTCGCCAACATCGAGGCCATCAGCCAGGTCTACCCGACCTATGACCGCGACCGCTTCCTCGCGGCCCTTCCGTTCTCTCACGCTTTCGGTTACACCGTGACCCTTTGGCTTCCTCTCCTTCTCGGCATGGGAGTCGCTCTCCATCCCGACCCTTTCGACGCGCGTTCGCTCGCGGAGCTCTGCCGGGCCCAAGGGGTCACGATCGCGGCCGTGACGCCGACCATGCTCCTGTCCTGGATCCGCCGGGTGGATCCCGAACTCCTGCGCGGGCTCCGGCTGGTGGTGACCGGCGGAGAGCGGCTGCGTCCCGAGGTCGCCGAAGCCTTCCACCGGAAATTCGGCATACTCCCTCTCGAAGGCTACGGCTGCACGGAACTCTCCCCGGTGGCCTCGGTCAACATCCCCGACGTCGAATGGGAACGGGTCCAACAGACAGGATCCAAGCCCGGGACGATCGGCCAACCGCTGCCGGGAGTCACCATCCGGGCGGTCGATCCGGAGACGGGGGGCCCCGTGCCTGAAGGGAGCCCCGGAGTCCTCCACGTGAAGGGCCCCAACGTCATGAAGGGCTACGTGGGAGATCCCGAACGCACCGCGGAATCCCTGCGCGACGGCTACTACGTGACAGGCGACGTGGGCATCATCGATGCCGACGGCTTCGTCACCATCACCGACCGCCTGAGCCGCTTCAGCAAGATCGCCGGAGAGATGGTTTCCCACGCGGCCGTCGAGATGCGGCTCCAGGAAGCGGCGGGAGAAATCGAGCCGGCTTTCGCCGTGACCTCGATTCCGGATGAGGCGCGCGGCGAGACGCTGGCCGCCTTCTACGTGGGAGAGCGGGATGTGGAGGCCCTCCGCAGCGCCCTGGAGGCGTCCCTGCCGCGCCTGTGGATTCCGGAATCCCGCCGCTTCCACAAGATCGACAAACTGCCGCTGCTGGCCTCCGGAAAACTCGATTTGGCCGGTCTCAAAGCCGCGGCGTTGGAACTGTCCAAGGGTTAACGGCCTCCGCCCCGGGCCTTCCCCAGCCGGACCATCCGCTCCCGCACCGCCCGAAGATCCTTCTGGCGGCGCTCCTTCATGTAGACCATGGCCAAGCCCTGCCAGGATTTCGGATCGGCCGGGGCGGCGCCGACGGCCCGGAAGGCGGCCCGGCGGGCGCCCGCGGAGTCGCCGCGGGCAAGCTCGGCTTCGGTCCATCTCAGCAGGTTGTCCTGGTGCGAAGGGAAGAGCCGGGCATGACGGGCGAATTCCACCGCCGCCCCCTCCCAGTCCCCGAGCCGGACATGGGCCAGCCCCTTCGGGTAATGGATCCATGAGAAATCGGGCCAAAGCGACTCGACCTGGGCGAAGGCCAAGACCGCCTCCTCGTGGCGTTCCAGCAGCCGCAGGGCGTTGGCCTTGAAGTAGAGCGCGGCAATCCCGGCGTAGGACCCTCGCGACACCCGCGAATACGCCGCGATGGCGGGCTCCCATTCGCCGCGCCGGGAATGCCGGACGCCGATATTGTGCTCGACGTCGCTCCACAGCCAGAGGGCCGGGACCACCGCTCCCGCCGCGAGACAGAAGGCCGCGGCCCGCAACCACAGCGGGGGCCGCGCCCACGGCATCGGCAGGACCCGCGCGACGCCGGTCCCCCGGACCGAAATCGCCAGGCCCCCGAGAATTCCGGCCATGGTCCACCGGAGCCAGGACTCGGGACCCCGGGAATAAAGGGTGCCGGTCCCGATCAGGCCCGAGGCCGCGCCCCCCAGGACCGCGGCGAAGAGTCCGGCGGCGCAGGCCGCGTGGGACGACGCGCCGCGAGCGGCCATCACCCCCCCCGCCCTCCAGGCCGACCACAACACGGCGGCCCCCAGCCAAATCCACAGGACCGCGCCGACGAGACCGGATTCGGCCGCGACCTTAAGCAGGACGTTATCCGGATGATCTAGGATCACCCAGTGGGCGTCGCGCCCGATCTCCGGGCGCCGAACCTGCGTGTATCGCGAACTGAAGCTCCCCGGACCCCGGCCCTGCAGCGGACTCTCGGCCGCGAGACGAACCGCCCCGTCCCAGGCCTGGGCCTGGATCAGCCGGTGCTCGACCAGGGACTCCCGCGCCGCGGGCCGCGCGAGGGCCAAAAACAGCGCTCCCGCCGCCGCGGCGCCGGACCACGCGGCCAGGCGCCGGCCTCCGGACGACGGCGCGAATTTCCAAGCCGCCGGCGCGAAGGCCGCGAAGGACGCGGCGAGCGCGAGCCAGCCGTGCCCCGATTGAGTCCACAGCATGTTCATCGCGCACGCCAGGACGAGGAGGCCGTCGCCGACCCTCTCCCCTCTCCCCCGTTCCGGATCAAGCCCCCGTGCCAGCGCCAGAGGCACGCCGGCGGCCAGGAACTGGGCCAGCGCTTCCGGGCCTCCGAGGGTGGAGAATACCCGCGCGCCGAAGGCTCCCTTCCACGCGAAGGGATCCCAACCCAAACGTTGGCACGCGCCGTAGAGACAAACGATCCAACAGGCCCGCAGGGTCCAGGCGATGAGGTCGCGGGCTTCGGCCAGGCCCCCGAACTCGAGGACCGCGACGGCGAAAACCCCTACATAAAGAACCTGGAGCAGGGCCTCTTGAAAGCAGGCCTCCTTGCCGGGTGCGATCAACCAACCCAGGACCAGCCAGGCGGCCAACCCGCCCGCCGGGAGCAGCAGGCCCATCGCCGCCTGCGGCGTTTCATAGCGTCCTCGATACGCTCCCTTGGCCAACCACCAAACCGCCAGGCCCCAGGCCCCGGATTGGAAAAGCGCGGTTTTGACTGAAACACCGTCGTAGGCCTTCAAGAAGAAGACCAAGGGAAGCAAAAAGGCCATCGCTCCCAGGAGCCTGCGGCCAAAGCCCATCTCAGCCTCTTTCATCGGAAGAACACGGCTTCCACCGCCGCCGGTCCTCCGCCGGCATAGGCCTCGGTCGCCGGAACGGGGATCGCGTGCAGTGCCAGCATCAATACGGCGTAAGCCGCGGCCAGGGCCGCGGCCGGGGCCCACCCCTCGGTGAACGCCGGAGCGCGCTCCGGCTGGGAGGACTCCGGCTCGGCGCGCATGGCAGTTTCTATCCGGCGCCGCAAGGCCGCCAGATCCGGGTGCGCCACGGGTGCAACCGGCAGGACTGGCGACCCCATCGCCCGGCACGCGGCGCAGCCGTCCCGGTGGGCCGCGACCTCATCCGTCCGGCCGGGGCTCAGGCGACTCTCAAGGTAGAGGTCGATGACATTCACGACCGCGGCGCAGTTCATGGTTCTCTTCCGGTCATGAAGCCAGCCTCACCCTTAGGGCGGCCCGCGCCCGGTGCAGTCTCACATCCAGGGCCGAGAGCGAGCAGCCCAAGGCCGCGGCGGCGTCTTCACGCGGCATTCCCTCAAGGTCCACGAGCACGACCGGCATGCGCAGAGTGGCGCTCAACTCTCCCAGCGCGGCCTGGACCTTCGCCTGAGTCTCGGCCGACTCGGCCCGGCGTGCCGGACCGGGACCCGTCTCGGGGAGAGTATCCTCCAAGGTTCGACCCTCCTCCGAGAGCGCCTGGGACAGGGATGTCTGGCGCCGGGACGCCTCCCGGCGCATCGAATCGAGATAGATGTTCCGGATGATCTGGTGCAGCCAGCCCTCGAAGGGCAGCGACGCGTCGTAGGACTTGAAGTACTTCATCACTCTCAAAAACGCCTCCTGAACGAGATCCTCGGCGTCGGCCTGATTCCCCGCCATCCGGAAGGCGATGGAATAGGCCCGGCCGAGGTGGAGCTCCATCAAACCGGCGATCCTGTCGTCCACGTCGGTCCCTACCAGCCTATACCGGGCATGCGGAGGATAACTTACATTACGTCGGTCATCAACAGCTACCATGCCGAGGATATTCCAGCCCTGGAGGTAACGGCTCCCGACCGCGCGGTCCCATCCCGCGCGCAACACCGGGCAATCCCCGCGATCGAAATGGGGCGGCCCCCCGGGCCGAGGGCCGGGGGGCCGCCGATACGACATTCAGCCGCGCCCGTCAGGGAACGGCGGCCGGGGTCTCCACCTCCAGGAGCTCCCGGGTCAAGTCCATGACGCTCGCCATCTGCGCCCGCAAGGCCGGCTCGGTCTCCCGCTCCAACCGCCCCGCCAGCAGCTCGCGGCCCTTGGCCGCCGGCAGGTAACGGCCCGCCACGGCCTTCTCGATGGCCTCGGCCGCGATCGCCCGCAGTCCCGGCTCCGGGTTCTCCAGCGCCCGGCCGACCGCCGCGAGGTTCTCCCGGACCAAGGAAGGCCGCGACCTGAGCAGCTTGATCCCCTGGGCCAGGCCCACCTCATCGACGATCTCCATGTAGGACACCAAGGCCTTGCGATCGATCCACGGAAGCTGTCCCTTGCCCTCGAGCATCCCGGACTCGGCGAGCCGGTCCATGACCGCGGCGAAGAGCCCCGCGTCATGGTAGTTCTGAAGCGCCACGGCGCAGCGGGCGATCACTTGGGGCGTCTGGGTCGACCTCATGAGCGCGAGGATCGCTTCGGCGCCCTCCTTGCCCCCGATGCGCTGGTACACCTCGGGCGCCACGAGGTCCGGAACGTCGCCCTGCGCCCGCAGCGCCAGGACCTTCTCGTAGATGGCCCTGCCCCTCACGCCTCCCGGCCGGCCCACGCCGTCCAACGCCGCCAGCCGAAGGGACTGCGGTCCTTCGTCGAAGACCTTCTCAACGAGAGCCGTCGACGTAAGCCCACGGGTGCGCCCGGCCACGAATCTTACGATCCGCGCCTTGAGTCCGTCGTCGGCGACTCCTTCCGAGGTCATGGCCCCGGCCAAGGCCTGCGCGAGACTCTCTCCCTCCTTAACCGAGAACCGCGTCGCCTCATGATCCTTCGATCCGAACTCTTCCAGCAGATGCCGAACCGCCGCGGCGCGAAGATCGGGCGTTCCGTCCTCCATCCCCGGCAGATAGGCGTCCATGATGTCGGCGACGGATGGCATCCGAGTTTCCGGCTTCGGCGGCGGGCTCTGCAGCATGGCCGTCGCCTGCCGGTCCGTCCGCTCGATCTCCTCCTCGTAAAGATGCGCGGTTGCGATCAAAACGAGGAGGGAGGTGCAGCTTCCAAGTACGACCCATTTCCTTTCCATTGTTCTCTCCCTGGCGCCGCTGGCCTCGAGGGCTGCGGCGGCCTGGGAGGGATACCCGAACGGGTCGCCGGAACTTACAGGCCGAGGACTCGGGCTACCCTTTAACGCAGAGGACCTGCTTGAGCTCGGCGACGATCTCGACCAGGTCGGCCTGATTGGCCATGACCTCGTCGATGGGCTTGTAGGCCCCGGGAATCTCGTCGAGAACGCCGGGGTCCTTGCGGCACTCGACTCCCTGCGTCTGCTCCCGGAGGTCGGCGACCGAAAAGCGGCGCTTCGCCTCATGGCGCGACATCCGGCGGCCGGCGCCGTGGCTGCAGGAATCGAAGGAGTCCGGGCAGCCCTTGCCGCGCACGATAAAGGACTTGGTCCCCATCGAGCCCGGGATGATTCCAAGGTCGCCGGCGCGCGCGCGCACCGCGCCCTTGCGCGTCACCACCACGTCCTCCCCGAAGTGCCGCTCGCGGCTGGCGTAATTGTGGTGGCAGTTGATCTCGCTCTCGACGGGGATGGCGCGGCCCTCATTGAGGATGACCGCGAGGTCGGCGAGTATGCGGTCCAGCATGCTCCGCCGGTTCTGCCGGGCGTAATCCTGGGCAAAGGCGAGGTCGTTCATGTAGGCCTCGTACTCCCGAGTGCCCTCGGCCAGATGGGCGAGGTTCGGGTCCGGGACGCGCAGGGCCATCCGCCGGATAAAGCCCTTGGCTTCGTTGATGTGGATGTCGGCCAGGGATTTCCCGAGATTGCGCGAGCCGGAATGCAGCATGACCCAGACCCGGTCCTCGGTGTCCAGGCACACCTCGATGAAGTGGTTGCCGCCGCCCAACGTGCCGAGTTGCGAAACGGCTTTGTCCAGGAGATGCTGGGCGCTTGCGTGGAGGGACTGGAACCGCCGCCAACCCTCCCATTCCCGGGATGACGGCGGTATGCGCCGGTGGCTCTCGAATCCCACCGGCACCGAGCGCTCGATGGCATGGCGGATCGCCGCGGTCTTGCCCTCGATCGCGGCGGACTTGAAAGGGAGCCGCAGAGCGGCCATGCCGCAGCCGATGTCGACTCCGACCGCCGCGGGGACGATCGCGCCCTTGGTCGCGATCACCGAGCCCACCGTGGCCCCCACGCCCAGATGCACGTCGGCCATGGCGGCGACATGATGAAAGACAAAGGGAAGCGCCGCGACGTTGCGCAGCTGCTGCTTGGCCGCGGAGTCGGCGTCATCGGTCCAGATCTTGATGGGGACTCGGGCCTCGAGGGTCTTCCGGATCGGCATACTGATAGTATAGCTCATGGCGCCCGAGCCTGAGCGGTGCGGATAACTTCAGCTTGCCAGGGAGAGCGTCGCCACCGCGTAGCAGGCGATGGCCTCGCCGCGGCCGATGGCGCCCAGGCCCTCATGGCTCTTGGCCTTGAGGTTGACGCGCTCCTCGGCCACGCCGAAGAGGTGGGCCAAGGACATGCGCAAGGCCCCGTAATGGGGCTTGAGCTTGGGCTCCTCGGCGATGACGGAAATATCGAGGTGCGAGAGCACGGCGTTGGAGGTCATGAGCTTGGCGCTCACCGCCGCGATGATGTCGCGGCTCGAGATGCCCTTGATCTTGGGGTTGTCGGGCGGAAACATCAGGCCGATCTCGCCGGCGCCCAAGGCCCCGAGGACGGCGTCGCCCGCGGCGTGGAGGATGCAGTCCCCGTCCGAGTGGCCGACCAGGCCCTTGGGGTGGTCGATCTTGACCCCCGCCAGCCACAGCTCCGGTCCCTTCTGGAGGCGATGGATGTCATAGCCGAAACCCACGGCGCTGCGGCGGCGCAGGCCGCCGCGCGACTCAAGGAGCGATTCCGCCATGACCAAATCCTCCGGGGTTGTGATCTTTATGTTCTCGTAGCTCGACGGGACGATTTTGACGCGATTCCCCGCCCGTTCGACGACCTGGCTCTCGTCGGTCGCTTCCTTTTCGTCGGGGAACTTCTCCAGGGCCTCGGCCAGCACGTCCCGGCGGTAGCACTGCGGGGTCTGGGCGGCCCAAAAAGCGGAACGCTGCGGCGTTCCCGATATCCACATTTGCTTGTTGGTAACTTTTTTCAGCGTATCCTTAACGGGAACTGCGGGGATGGCGGCGCCGGACTCATAGGCCTCCTCCACGACGGCCCGGATGACCTCGGCGCTGACCAGCGGGCGCGCCCCGTCGTGGACGGCCACGACCTCTAAATCCTCCGGAAGCGCCGCGAGTCCGTTTCGGACCGAGCCCAGGCGCGTCTCGCCCCCCGGGACCACCGACACGCGCTCCGAGGCGAGCCGGCCGGCATGCTCCCGGATGTGCTCCCGGGTGAGCACCAGGACCACCCGCTCGAACTCTTCCAACCTCAAAAAAGCCTCAAGCGACCATTCGACCATGGCGCGCCCCGCCAAGGGCAGGAATTGCTTGGGACGGCCCATGCGCGTCCCGGTCCCGGCCGCGACGATGATGGCTCCGATCCTCACGCGGCGGGCGACGGGCGCGGCGTCTCGCCGCGGGCCCTCGAGAATATCATGCGGCCGGCGGGACCCTGATGGATCGAGGTGACCCCCACCTCGATGCGCTTGCCGATATGGCGTTTGCCGTCTTCGACCACCACCATGGTGCCGTCGTCGAGGTAGCCCACGCCCTGCTCGCGCTCCTTGCCTTCCTTCATCACGAAGAGCGTCATGGCCTCGCCCGGCAGGACGACCGGCTTCAACGCCGTGCTCAGGTCGTTGACGTTGAGGCAGGCCACGCCCTCGAGCGCCGCGATTTTGTTCAGGTTGAAATCGGTGGTGACGACCTTCCCCCCGAGGTCCTTGGCCAGGCGCACCACCTTGCCGTCCACATCCGGCGCCTCGGGAACGTCCTGGTCGATGATTTTGACCGGGACCTCGGGGTTTTCCTGCAGGCGGGCGAGGATGTCCAAGCCCCTCCGCCCCCGCGCGCGCTTAAGGGAATCGGCGTGGTCGGCCAGCTGATGGAGCTCTTGCAGAACGAACCGCGGGACGATGAGGGTCCCGCTCAGGAACCGCGTCTCGCAGATGTCCCGGACGCGGCCATCGATGATGGCGCTGGTGTCCAGGATCTTGAGTTCGGCGCCGCGGCGGCGGCTGACCTTGCGCAGATCGCGGTCCAAATCGTCGAGTTCCGGGAACTTGCGTATGGTGATGACCATGCCGAGCGTTCCCATCGCGAAGTAACGCAGGACCGAGTACTTGCCCCAGGCCGAGTAGAGCGATTCGTTGCCCATCTGATAGACCGTGTAGTCGAGCAGTTTGGCGAGAATGATCCCCGCCGCGGCTCCGAGCACCGCGGTCACCATGGTGAGGAGGTTGATCCCCTCGACCAGCATTTCGACGGCGACGATGGCCACTCCCACCGCCAGGCCCAAGACGAGTCCCTTGGTGGAGTGGGTGACCTGCGTATAGACGATCGCCGGGCACGAGAGAACGACAAAGACCCGAAAAATCCAAATACCCATGCTATCCCTCCAGAGTTTGCGGCGACACGGCGGAGCGGGTCCGGGAGCCCGCGGAGGCCAGAGCCCCCGCCGCCTCCTGCAGGGTCGCCGCCTCCCTCACCTCCAGGCCCGCGGGTTTCGACGCGCCCCGCCGGGAGCCGGCGGACACGACGGCCCGCTTGAAGCCCAGCCGGGCCGCCTCGCGCAGGCGCAGTTCCAAGTGCGGCACGCGCCCCAGCTCTCCCAGAAGCCCGACCTCTCCCAAAAACACGGTGTCGGCGGGCAAGGCTTGTTCGCGCGCGGAGCTGGCGATGGCCATGCAGGCGGCCAGATCCAGCGCCGGGTCGGAAAGGCGCAGATGGCCGGACACGCTCGAGAAGACATCCCGATCCTCGAGCCGCAGGCGCAAGTGCTTCTCCATGGCGGCCAGAAGCAGCAGCACCCGGTTCAAATCAAGACCCGTGGCCACGCGCCGGGGCAGGGGGTAACGGGTCGAGACCACGAGAGCCTCGAGGCGGGTGAGCAGGGGGCGCGAACCTTCCACGGCCACGGCGAAGGCGCGGCCCGCGGCCGCGCCCGTCGAGCCGAGCCACTCCGCGGCCGGCTCGCGCACCTCGCGCAGACCGCCGTCTCCCATCTCGAAGAGCCCGATCTCATCGGTCGGGCCGAAGCGGTTCTTTTGCGCCCGGAGGACCCGCCAGAGGCCTTGCCGCTCGGTGTCGAAGTAGAGGACCGTATCGACGATATGCTCGAGGATGCGGGGCCCGGCCAGCGACCCCTCCTTGGTCACGTGGCCCAGCAGGAAGACCGCCGTCTCCCCGGCCTTGGCCACGCGCAACAGCTCGGCGGCGCACTCCCGCACTTGGGTGACCGAGCCCGCGGCGCCCGGCCACTCCGGGTGAGCCACGGTCTGGATGGAGTCCAGGACCAGGAGCCCCGGCTTGAGTTTCCCGGCGGCCTCGAGAATCTTGGAGAGATCGGTCTCGGAAAGGAGGATGATGCCGTCGGCGGCCCTGGGGCCGCCGTCCCCGGAGGGGGCGGCCGCCAACCCCAGGCGCCGGGCCCGGGACGCGACCTGGCGGAGGGATTCCTCCCCGGAGACATAGAGCACCTTCAGACCCGAGGCCAGTCCGGCCGCGGCCTGGAGCATGAGCGTCGACTTTCCGATGCCCGGGGGACCGGCCAGAAGCGCGACCTGGCCCCGCAGCACCCCGCCGCCCAGGAGGCGATCGAACTCGCCGATGCCCGTGGGCATTCGCGACTCGGCGGGGCTCCCCTCGCCGACGCTCCCGAGGGCAACGGGTTCGCCGCTGAACCGGGTGAGAACCTGACGCCGGTCGGCGCCGGAAGCCTCGCGCAGGACTTCCTCATCCATGGAGTTCCACGCGCCGCAGTCGGGGCACTGGCCCAGGGCCTTGGGGGCGCGGTAGCCGCACTCGCGGCAGCGATGACACGCCCGGTTTTTCTTGGTCACCTATTTTGATTTACTGCGTCCTTTCTTGCCGGCCGCGCCGAACGAAACCATTCCGAACAAATAGGCGATGTCCTTGTCCTCGAACATGACGTTGGCCCACGTCTGGTAGCGCCTGATCTCCTGGACGTCCTCGACCCGGGCCCCCACGCCGAAAAACCGGTTGATGCGGGCCATCAGGCCGAAATCGAAGACCGGCTTGTCGAAGCGCCTTCCCTCAGCGACGCGGTTTCTTCCGAAATCGTAGGCCTGGGCCATGGCGCTGAAGCGCTTGCCCACCTCGTCCTGATGGAACGGCGTGTAGGTCACGCGCCCGCCCCCTCCCGACCGGATGACTCCCACGGCCACGTCGAAGGGTCCTCGCTCCCAGCCCATCAGGGCATCGACCCGGTTGAGCTGCACGTAGTTGCTGTCGATCCGGCGGCGGGAGTCCGAGACGTTTCCGAGGTTGGAACCTCCGATGTAGTAGTAGCGGCCCTCCCGCGGGGAGATCTTCAAGCCGACGTCCGCGCGGGCCGACCGCACCAAATGCTCGTAGCGCCAGTCCATGTTCCAGTGGACCCTGAATTGAGTCACGCGGCCGAAGATGTCCTTGGCCGTCCCCGCGACGTCCTTGAGGCTCGAAACGGTCTCCTTGACGTCCTGTTTGATCTGCGGGTCGTGCATGAGCGCACCGACGGCTCCCTTGTCGGTCGCCAGGCCCGCCATCATCTGATTGCTCTTGCCCAAGAGCTCGTCGAGCTTTTGGGTGATGGAGTCGGTGCGCGAGAGGGCCTTGGAAAGGTCGGGGCGGGTGGTCTCGATGAGCTCGTTGAGATTTCCGGTCAGATCCCGGAGGTTGGCCACCGTGTCGTTGAGGTTGCGCGCGAGCGTCCCGGGCTTGGCGTCCTTGTTGTTAAAGGAGGTCAGCAGTTCATCGATGCTGGCCAGCGCCTGGCGCATGGCCTTGTCGAGCGGCACCGGGTCGGTGCCCAGGACCACCGCGTCGGGCAGGAGCTCCCTCGCATCGGGACGTCCCTGACCGATCTGGAGAAACTTCGAGCCGATGATGCCGGTCAGCCCGATCTCGAAGACGGCGCCGTGGTAGATCTTGATGTCCTCGCGGATGGACGCCCGGACCCTCGCCTTGCCGCCCGTGAGGGTGATCTCCCGGACCTGCCCCACCTCGACCCCTGATAACTTGACAGGAGCGTTGTCGGACAATCCCGCCACGTCGTTGAAGTCGACATAGAGGTCGTAGCGCTTCTCGATCGTGAAATCCCCGAGAAGAAAGATGGCCACGCCGAGCATGATCATCCCCGCCAGGACGAAGGCCCCGACCTTGGCTTCGAGGTTCATCCGGCGAGCGCATCCTCGATGGGAGCCTCGAATTCCTTCAGGCGCATCTTGATGGGTCCCTGGCTCAGGCCGTCGACGAACTGGCGCACGTAGGGGTTGGTGCTGATCTTGACGACCTCCGGGTGGGCCACCTGCACCACCTTGCCGTCGTGGAACATGGCGACGCGGCTGGCGATCTTGTAGGCCGATTTCATGTCGTGGGTGACAACGATGGAAGTCACCTTGAGCTGGTTCTGGAGCGACAGGATCAAGTCGTTGATGATATCCGACATGATCGGATCGAGCCCCGTCGTCGGCTCATCATACAAAATATACGAAGGCTCGGCCGCGATCGCCCGGGCCAGGGCCACGCGCTTCTTCATGCCGCCGGAGAGCTCGGAAGGGCGCATATGCTCGATGTCCTTCAAGCCCACCAAGGCCAGCTTGTCGGCCGCGATCGTGCGGTAGCGGGAGGGAGGGATATCGGTCAGATACCGCAGGCCGAAGGTCACGTTCTCCCAGACCGGGAGGGAGTCAAAGAGAGCCGCCTCCTGGAAAAGATATCCGAAACGCCTGCGGTAGTGGGCGATGTCATGGTCGGTCTCGAGTTGCGTGATGTCGACCCCGTCCACCGCGATCGAGCCGGAGTCGGGCCGGGTCAGGCCGATCACGCACTTGAGGAAGGTGCTCTTGCCGCAGCCCGAACCGCCGATGATGACCAGGGTCTCGCCGGTCTCGACGATGATGTCGACGCCGCGCAGGACGGCGCGGCCGCCGTAGGACTTCTTCACGCCGACGGCGTCGATCATTTTATCTTCAGCGCCACGAGAACCGCGGTCACGAAATAATCAAGCACCAGGACCGACGTCATACTCATCACCACCGCGGCGGTCGTGGCCTTCCCCACCCCCTCCGCCCCGCCCGTCGTGGCGATCCCCTTGTAGCAGCAGATGAAGGCGATGACGAAGGCGAAGACGAAGGCCTTGAGGAAGCCATGCATGAAGGTCATGACCTTCATATGGTCGAAGATGTCGTGCCAGAAGAGGGTGGCCGGGATGCCCAGCTTGATGGTGGCGACCACCCACCCCCCGAATACCCCGGTGAAGTCCGACATGATGACCAGGATCGGCAGCACGGCCAGGAAGGCGAGCACCCGGGGTATGACGAGATAGCGCACCGGGTCGGTTCCCAGGGTGTAGATGGCGTCGATCTGGTCGGTCACTTTCATGGTGCCGAGCTCCGCGGCGATGGCCGCTCCCGCGCGCCCCGAGACCACGAGGGCCGTCATGACCGGCGAGAGCTCCATGACCATGGAGAAGCCCACGACCGTGCCGACGAAAAGGGGCTCGTTGAAGAAAGACTTGGACGAGGCGCCGGTCTGGAGCGCCAGCACCATCCCGGTGAAGAAGGTGGTCATGGCCGTAACCGGAAAGGATTGGACGCCGATACGAAGCATCTGAATGAGGACCTGCCGCCACTCCACCCGAGAGCGCCAAAACCATTTGAACGAAGCCTGAATCATGAGGGCAAATTGCCCGGCCCCCTCCGCGGCATCCAGGAGCCGGCGCCCCCCGGAGCCGACGATCGCCGCCATCATCGAAGGTACACCCTCGGGACCCGCGATGAAACGGCGCAGGTCACCTCGTAGGGGATGGTCTTGAGCCGACGCGCGATATCCACGGCGCGGATGCTCTCGCCCCCGGCCGAACCGATCAGCACGACGTCGTCGCCGACCCGGGCCTCGGGTATGCGGGACACGTCGAGCATGGACATGTCCATGGTGATCGCTCCCGCGACCCGACAGCGCCGGCCGCGGACGAGCGCCTCCCCCCCCGCCGAGAGCCCCCGGGAAAAACCGTCGGCGTAGCCCGCGGGGATGGTCGCGATGCGGCTCGTCCGCTTGGCCCGCCAGCGGGCGCCGTAGCTGATGGCCGTCCCGGCCCGGACGGTCTTGATGAACACTATCTTTGATTTGACCGCCATCACCGGATCGAAGCCGGCGTGCAGGCCGTAGAGCGCAAGGCCCGGGCGGACCATGTCCCAGCGGCCGGAGGGGTAGCCGAGCGCCGCGGCGGAGTTGGCGGCATGCCGGAGCCCGACCTTCACCCCGCGGGCCGAGATGGCGGCCAGGGCGCTCTTGAAGCGCCCGATCTGGAGGTTGGTGAATCGGCGGTTGGTGTCCGCGCAAGAGAAGTGGGTGTAGACCCCCTCAAGCTCGATCGCGGGATGCTCCCGGATGAAATCAACGACCCCCAGCGCCCCGGCCGGACCGACTCCGATTCGGCCCATTCCCGTCTCGATCTTGATGTGCCCGGCCACCGGACGCCCGAGCCTTCGGGCCGCGACGGCCAGGCGCCGGGCCGACTCGAGGCTGGCGATCGTGGGCGTCAGCCGGTATTCGGCCGCGGCCAGAAAGCTCTCGAAGGGATACAGGCTCCCGAGTACCAGTATCGGGAGCCTCAGGCCCCCCTCGCGCAGCGCCACCCCCTCCTCGACCGAGGACACCCCGAGCCAATCCGCCAAACCCGGAGCCTGCGCCGCCCGCGAGCACTCGAGGGCCCCGTGGCCGTAGGCGTTGGCCTTGACGACGAAGAGGAGCTTGACGCGCGGGGGCAGGCGCGCCCGGAACTTCTTGATGTTGGCCCGCAGCCGGGGGAGGCTTACTTCCGCCCAGGTCGGACGGAAGAAGCGCCTCACGCGAAGTGCTCCTGCGCCTCCTCCAGGGTCGCCTCGGGCCCGGCGCCGGCGTCCTTGGTATAGTTTCCGAAACGCGTGAATCGGGCTTGGTACGAGACCAAGACCATGCCGGTCGGGCCCTGGCGGTTCTTGGCGATGATCAATTCGGCCTTGGCCTTGGTCTCGTCATCGACGCTGGGGTCGTTCTGGCGGTAGGCCGCCTCCCGGTAGATGAGCGTCACGAGATCGGCGTCCTGTTCCAGGGCCCCGCTCTCGCGCAAGTCGGAAAGCTTCGGTTTGTCGTCGGACCGCCCCTTCTCTTCGGCGCGGCGGTTGAGTTGGGACAAGGCGACCACCGGGACATTAAGGTCGCGAGCTAGGAATTTGAGCCCCCGTGAGATCTCCGAGACCGCCTGCTGGCGGCTCTCCGCTCTGGGGGCCTGCATGATCTGCAGGTAGTCGATCATGATGACGCCCAAGGACTTCCCCTGGCGCTTGAGCTCGGCGTCCTTGCGGCGCGCAATCGAGCGGATCGACGAGAGACTCAGGTTGGGGGTGTCGACGATCGCCAGGTCCGAATCTTGAATCTTGGCCAGGCAGGTGGTGATGTCGCGCCATTTGTCTTTCGGAAAGTAGCCCGTGCGGATGTCCTTCAAATCCACGCTCGCCCAGGCCGCGACCAGCCGCTCCATGAGGGTATAGCGGTTCATTTCCAAGCTGAAGAACAAGATGGGGATGGGATTCTTCTTGTCGAGCACCGCGTTCATGGCGATATTGAGGGCCAGCGCGGTCTTGCCCTGGCCGGGGCGGGCCGCCAAGAGGATGAGGTCGCCCTTCTGGAATCCCGTGGTGTCCTCGTCGAAGTCCCTGAGCCCCGTGGAGATTCCCGTGACCCGCTTCTTGTTTTTATGAGCCTGCTCGAGCTGATCGATGACCTCCTGGGCCAGGACCTTCATGGAGATGATCTCACCCAAACCCCGGCGCTCCGCGACCTTGAGGATCTTGCTCTGGGCCTCGTCGAGGATTTGACTGGGATCCTTGGCCTCGTGATAGCACTCCCCCACCACCTCGGTAGAGACCCGGATGAGGTCGCGCAGGATCGACTTCTCCTTGACCGTGCGGGCGTAGTGTTCCACATGCGCCGCGGTCCCCACCGCGTGGGTGAGGGAAACCACGTGATCGGCGCCCCCGGCCTCCTCGAGGCTTTTGAGGCGCCGGAGCTCCTCGATGACCGTCGTATGGTCCACGGCCTGCCCGCGCTTGACGAGTTCGGACATCGCCCGGAAGATGCGCCGGTGCGACTCCTGGTAAAAGTCGGCCTCGGCGAGCACGTCGAGGGCCTTCTCGACGGCATCGCGCTCGATGAGCATCGAGCCGAGGACGGCCCGTTCGGCCTCGATCGCCTGCGGGGGAGTCTGGATGGGAGCGGAACTCATGAGGGGGGGCTTCCGGCGCGCCGGAGAGACCCGGCTACTCCCGGGCGACGACGGAGACCTTGATCCGGGCGAAAACGTCCGGCAGGAGCTTCAGGTCGAGCTCGTAGTCGCCGGTCTTCTTGATCGCGGCGTCCAGCGCGACGGCCCCCTTGTCCACCGTGAACCCGCAGGTCTTGAGGCTCTTGAGGATGTCGCTCTTGCCCACGGAACCAAAGAGCTTGCCTTCCGGCCCGGCCTGCCGGGAAAAGGACAACGTCGTCCCCTCGATCTTGGCGGCCAACTCGCGGGCGGTCTTGGTCCGCGTGTTGGACAGCGTCTCGCGGCGTTCCCGGCCCTTTTCCCACCAGGCGACGGCGCCGGGAGTCGCCGCCACGGCCTTCCCCCGCGGGATGAGGAAGTTTCTCCCGAACCCGGGAGACACTTCCTTGATATCCCCGGCGCGGCCGAGGCGGAGAACGTCGGATCTCAATATCACCTTCATCATAGGAGGCCTAGTAGACGATGTAGGACAGCAGCGCGAGGTTGCGGGCCCGCTTGACCGCCCGGCCCAACTGGCGCTGATGGCCGGCGCAAGTGCCCGTCATCCGGCTGGAAAGAATCTTGCCGCCCTCGCTGACGAAGGTTCTCAAAACTTGGATCTGCTTGAAATCGACGTCACGGACCTTCTCCGCGCAGAAACGGCAGACCTTGCGGCGCGCGGGATACGGCCCGCGGCGGCGAGCGCCCGCCTCGGGCCTCCGGGCCATTGCCGGACGCGCGTCGGCGGGGGCGGCCGCGGGGGCGGGGGCCGGAGCGGCGGGTGCATCGGGTCTAGATTGAACTCTTTCCTCGGCCATCTAAAAGGGAACCTCCTCGATTTCTTCGGTCTCGGCGGCGTCCGCGTTCCCCGCCCTCTTCGGGGAAGGAGAACGTCCTCCCTCCGAGGACGCGCCGGCTCCATCGTCGGCCGCCCTCTTCGGGGAAGGAGAACGTCCTCCCTCCGAGGACGGCGGCTCCTGAGCCGCCGCGGGGACGGGTTCGCCGGGCGCGCCGGGCGCGCCTTTGGGATTGCCGGCCAGGAATTGCACCCGCCGGGCCTCCACCTCGAGAACGGTCCGCTTCTGGCCCGTCTTCTTGTCTTCGAACTCCCGGCTGCGGAGGCGCCCCTCGATATGAACGGGGCTGCCCTTGGAGAGCCGCTCCTTGCAGCGCTCGGCCGCCTCGCGCCAAACCACGATGGGGACGTAGGTGGCGATCTCTTTCCATTCGCCGGTGGCCTTGTCCCGGTAGTTCTGGTTGACCGCGATGGAAAACCAGCACTTGGCGGTGCCCGAGGGCGTGAAGAAGACCTCCGGATCGCGGGTGAGCCGCCCGGTCACGACCACCGAGTTCTGCTCGGGAAGCCGGAGAGTCCCCGTCACCGCGGCCCTCCGGCGGCGGCCCTGGGAGCCGACGGCGCCGCGCCCTCGGCGGCATGAGTCGCGCCCGCGGGAACGGCGCGGGGCTTGGCCGGCCGCTCTAATATGCGGCGCTCCTGGGAGCGGAAAATGCTGTGGCGCAGGACGTCATCGGAGACTTTGAACCCATTGTCCAATTTGGATATCAGGGAGGCGGCGCCGCGGAACTTCAGGTAGGCGTAGACCCCTTCGCGGGCCTTGCCGATCATATGGGTCAACCGCCGCCTCCCCCAAATCTCTTGGCTGAGCGTCTCGCCGCCCGCGCCGCCGATCGTCTTCTTGGTCTTCTCAAGGACCTCGGTCACTTCCGCGTCGGACATGACGGGCTTGAGGATGAGCACGGTCTCGTATAAGGGCATGATCGACAGTATAGCAAATTTGAAAGCGGGGTCAGGTCTTAACATGACCTGACCCTACGACTGTCCTTGACAAAAGATGACATGAGACGTACACTATTAGGACAGATAGGCAGTCAAAGACACAAAACAGCGGAATTGATCGTGAAAAAGAAGCGAAAGCCCCCCCCCCGAGCGTACAGCGGCCCGGTTCCCGAGGTGATGGACATCAAGGCCCTCGCCCAATACCTGGGGATGGGACGCTCGAAAATCTACGGGCTCATCCGCCAGAAGAAAGTCCCCGCCTCGCGCATCGGACGCCAATACCGCTTCTCCAAGGTCTTGGTTGACGCCTGGCTGCGCGAGCGGCTGATCATGCGCCCCGAGGAGCCTCAGTTCCCGCTTTTTCAAAAACCCCCGAAATGACCGCATCTCCCCCGACGGGGAGATTTGAATCGCTTGCCATCCTCCCGTCGATATGTTATAGTCCTGTCGACGGGGACGCGACGCCCGCCGAGAATATTGGAAGGCTCCGTCCAGAAAGATCACGACCAGAGAGGAACAATCGATCATGGCTGAGAAAGTGCAGAAGGTGGGAGTCTCCCGGACCACGGGCTTCCTTTACTACATCGACAAGCAGGGCGATATCTCCCGCGCCAAGATGGCCCGCGGCGGCCAGAAGGGCGGGAAGACCGAGAAGGTCCAGAAGCTGGGCCTTAAGAAGGAGAAGGGGTACCTTTATTACCTCGACAAGAAGGGCGATGTCTCCCGGGCGAAGATGGTCAACGCCTAGGACTCCGCGTCCGCACCTGAGAACCCCCGCCCGGCCGCATCGGCGGGGGTTCTTTTCATTATGAGCGGGGCGGCTGCGATCCTCGTGGCGGGCCCGGGGGCGGTGGGGCGCCTGCTCGCCGCGCGCTGGGCGCTCGCCGGCCTTGATGTCCTGATCCTCGGACGGGACCCGGCCCGCGAGTCGGCTCTTTGCGGGGCGGGCATCACCTTCATCACCGAATCGGGACGCTCTCAAACGGTGCGCGGGCCCCGGCCGGCCCGCGCGACGGTGCCCGGGCCGAGCGCCGCGGCCTTCTTCTGCGTCAAGTGCGGCCAGGTGCCTGCGGCGATCCGGACCGCGCGGCCTTGGATCGGTCCGGACACGGTGGTGGTGGGGCTTCAGAACGGCCTCGGGCACCAGAGCGCCTTGCGGCGGGCGTTTGGTCCCCGCCGGACGGTGCTGGGCTCCTTGTATGTCGCCGCGGAACGCCGCGGGGCCCACGGCGTGGCCCACAACGGAGGCTCGACGGTGCTGCTCGCGCGCCACCCCGCCAACGCCGAGGCCCTCCAAACGGCATCGGCCTTGCTCTCCGCAGGAGACTGGGAGGTGGCGGTCAAGAGGGACGAGGACCGGGTCCTCTGGACCAAGCTGGTCTTCAACGCGGCGGTCAATCCGCTCGGCGCGCTCGCCGCGGCGACCAACGGGGCCCTGGCCGAAGACCCGGCCCTGCGGCGCCTCGTCGGCCGGCTGGCGGCGGAGGCGGCCGCCGTGGCCAGGGCCGCGGGCCATCCGCCTCTCTACCGTATGGAGCCGCTCATCCTGCGCGGGTGCCGAAATTCCGCGGGGCAGACCAATTCCATGCTTCAGGACCTGCGCGCCGGCCGGCCGACCGAGGCGCCGTGGATCCTGGGGCCGATCCTGCGCGAGGCGCGCCGCCGGGGCGTTCCCGCGCCGGGCCTGCGGACGGTCCGCCGCGTCCTCTCCCGCCTGGAGACCCGGTCCCGGAGCCCGCGCCCATGAGCGCCCGGGTCCTGGACGGCAAGGCTTTGGCGGGTGAAATACTCGCCAGTCTCAAGCCGCGCGTGGAGATATTTCGCAAATCCCGGGGACGACCTCCGTGCCTCGTCGCTCTCACGCATAGCTGGTCAGCCTCGGAATTCTCCTACCTCCGATCCCGCCGGCGGGCGGCGGCGGAATGCGGCATCGCGTTCTCGCAGAGCCACCTCTCCATGCGATTGGAAGACGCGCCGACCCTGAAAGAAGCTCTGACCGTGGTCGGACACTTCTCCCGAGACGCGGCCGTTGACGCCGTCATCATCGAAGCTCCCTTGCCCGCCGGATGGGGGACGGCCGTCCTGGAGGCCCTCGACCCCGCCAGCGACGCCGAAGGGGTCACCCCTGAGAACTTCGGCCGCCTCATGCAGGCCAAGACCTACGATGAAGCCTTGGACGGCGTCGTCCCCTGCACCGCCCTGGCCGTCTCCGTTCTCATTCAGCACGCCGCCGTGGATCCAGGAGGACGCCGCGCGGTGGTCATCGGCCGATCCACGATCCTCGGCAGGCCCGCCGCCCATTTGCTGACCGCGATGGACGCCACGGTCACTCTGTGCCACTCCAAAACACCCGACCTGGCGGCCCTCATCGGGGAATCGGACATCGTCGTGGCCGCCCTTGGCAAGCCCCGCTTCATCCGCGGCGATTGGATCAAGGCCGGAGCGATCGTCATCGACGCGGGCATCAACGCCGTGGACGGCGGAATTTGCGGGGACGTGGATTTCGAGGGCGCCTCCCGCGTCGCCTCGGTCCTCTCCCCTGTCCCGGGCGGCGTCGGCCCCGTCACCACCGCCATGCTCATGGCCAACGTCGTGCGCTTGGCCGAGGCCGGCGCAATCAAGTCGTGAGGCTTGCAAGATCTGCCCGACCGAAACCCTAGGATCGGGAACAGCCGAGCCTCGCATTTTCAGTCGCCCGCCGGTTCCCCGGCAGGTAGGCGCTCAGGAAGCTCTTGAAGAGGGCCCCGTGGTTGGGGATCATAAGATGAAGGAGTTCGTGAACGATCACCGAGTCCTGAAAAGCCCGGCTTTCATTGAGCACGTCGCCGCTGAAATAGACCCGTCCGCCGGTGGAACAGGAGGCCCACTTATTGCGCATCGCTTGTACGTAGACCCGTTGGGGCTTGACTCCGATCTTGCCCGCCCACCGCCCGACGCGCCGCTTGAAGGCATCGGTCGGAGAGGGCGCTGTCCTTGCCGAGCCCATCATCGGCCGCGCATCCGGATGAAGAGTTCCGCCATCTGCTTCATGCGCTCTATCCCGACGGCCGGGCGAAGGAGCCTGTAAAGTTCGGCTTTAAGCTGCCTTAGCTCTCCTGCATTCTCCGCGAAGTGCGGGAACCGCTCGAATTGGCCGTCGACTCGCCGGGCCAAGGCCTGCGCCTTGGCCGCTCCAGCCCGATCAAGCAGCCAGAAGACGGCGAATGCGCCCGGCGAAAGGCCGGACCTGTCGGCGTCGCGTTTGGCAGCCTCGTACTCTTCCACCAGTTTCTCGATGTCCCTCAGAGCCTCTTCCGTCGTCAGGTGGCGGTCCTCGTACTGCTTTAGGATCGCCTCCGCTCTCTCGCTTATCGGAAGCAAGAAGGGTTCTTTGGCCCCATGAGACCGAGCCCGGCCGGCCAGGGTCCTCACCAAATTGATGATTTTCACGGCGGCGGGAGTCTGCTTCTTCTTCAGCGCGTCCAATGTCGCCGCATTGATCGCGACCACGGGGGTCAACGCCCGGAAACCGCCCGCCCGGGCCAACTCGCTCAGTATGCCCTCCGTCTTCTTCATGAGGTCCCAATAGAGCCCCCGGTGAGGCGTAAACGCCGCGCGGATGACCTGAAAAAGCCGGGCCAGCTTGGCGTAGCCTTCCATGTGGGGGCGCATCATGGGATCGGGAGAGATGATCTCGTAGAGGTTCTCCAGTTTCTTGAAGAAATCGAAAAATTTGTTGCGCGCGGCCTCGTCCGCCATGGCGGCCTGGGCCCTCTCCACGGCCTTGTCATCCATGCGTCCCCGGCATAGGGCCAGGTACGGGAGAGAGTCCTCATTCATCATTTTGACGAAAAGGTTCTTGAGAATGTCGAGGTTCTTGATGACGCTCTGCACCACGTCCGAGTCGAAGGAGAGGGCGCTTTCCATGCGCTCGAATATGCCGACAAAATCCACGACCAGCCCCGCCGGCTTCTTGATCCCGCCCTCCTCGTAGGGCCTGTTCACGCGCGCGACGGCCTGAAGGAGGGCATGGTCCCTCATGGGCTTGTCCAGGTACATGCAATAGAGTATCGGAGCATCGAAGCCGGTCAGCAGCTTCTCCGTTACGATCAATATCTTGGGCTTCTCACCCGGCTTGGTGAAGGCCTTGCGGACGCGCTTCTCCGCGTCCTCTTTGAGCTTGTATTTGGCCAGCATCGCGGGGTCGTTGTGCGCGGAGGTGTACACGACGGTGGAGTAGTCAGCCGGGAGCAGTCGGTCGAGTTCCTTCTTGTAGAGAGCGCAAGCTTCGCGGTCCACCCCAACGAGGAAGGCCTTGTAGCCCAACGGCTCGACATTTTTCTGGAAATGTTCGGCCACGAACTCCGCCACTTGGCGGACGCGGTCCTTGGCCTTCAGGAAGGCCCTGAGCGTAACGGCCTTTTCAAGTATATGGTTCAACTCCTCGATGTCGCTGATGCCCTCGGTCTCGGCCAGGGCCCAAAACTCCTTCTCCAGCATATCCCGCGGCACCCGGATCTCATTGGGGGCGAGGTGGTAGTGCAGCTCCAAGGTCGTTTCGTCCTCGATGGACTCCTTGATCGGGTATTTGTCCAGGTAGCCCTGGGGGTCGTCCTTGCCGAACACCTTGAAGGTCCCCTTCCCATAGGCGATCTTGTCTATGGGGGTTCCCGTGAAGCCGATCAGGGTGGCATTGGGCAGGGCCGCCTGGAGGAAGTTGCCTAGGTCCCCTCCGGTCGAGCGATGGGCCTCGTCGATCAGAACGAAGATGCTCTCCCTCGTGCAAAGATCCTTGTCCGTCTTCTCGAACTTGTGGATCATGGAAACGATGAGACCGCGGTAGTCGGTGCGCATAAGCTCTTTCAGGTGCTTCTTCGATTGAACCACCACGGCCTTACCCTCGCCCAGGACGCCCGTGATCCAACCGGAGAGCTGTCCCTCCAGCTCGTTTCTGTCTACAAGCATCAGGACCGTGGATTTGCCCAATACCGGGTGCTCCAAGAGCTGCCGCGCGGCCGTGATCATCGTGAAAGTCTTGCCCGAGCCCTGGGTGTGCCAGAGGAGACCCGTCTTCTTCACGGGGTCAAGGGCGCGATCCACGACCTTCTCCACCGCTCGGGACTGGTGTTGGCGCAGCACGGCCTTCCTGAGCTCATCGTCCTTGAGGTAGAAGATGATCCAATCACGCAGGAGCTTCAAGAAGCGCTCCCGGGAGAAGAAGCGCTTCACCTTGGCCTCGAAGTTGCCGGGCTCCTCCTGCTTCCAGTTGAAGATGTTCTTGCGGTCCAGGCTCCAGGTGGCGCCGTAGTAGAAGTCCAGGAGCTGGGTTGCCTCGAAGACCTGCGGGGCGGCCATGAGCTCCGGGGTCTCCTCGTGGTAGCGCCGGAGCTGGACCACGGCGCGGTCTATGCCGTCGGCGTATTTCGCGCTCTTGGTCTCAGCGATGGCCACGGGGATGCCGTTGATGAGGAAGATAATATCGGCGCGGTTTCCCTTCTGGCCGTTGGTGTATTCCCACTCGTCGGTCACATGGAAGAGGTTGTTGGCGGGGTGGTCGAAGTCTATGACGGCGACATTACGCTTTCTCTTTTCGTCTTCCGAATGGACGGAGTGCTCGCCGCGAAGCCATTTGAGGATTTCGGCGTTGCCTTCGATGGAGCAGCGGACGCTTTCGATGCGGCTGATGATCTCGTCGGCGTTCTTCTCGTCCACCACGCCGGGATTGAGCGCGACGAGCTTTTCCCGCAGAACCGGGTAGAGGAGCCAGCCGCTCGCGCCGCGGCGGAGATTCAGCGTCTCATCGGTGGAAAGATAAGACCAGCCGATCTGTTCGGCGTAACCGATGAGCTGATTTTGGACGCTCCCGCGCTCAGAACCGAGGCTGCTCATAACATGTGCTTGGCGATGAATTTAATATAGCTCCTGCGGTCAAGAAAACTGCGGCGCCTCCTGACGCTGCCCAGCACTTTTTCGATGCCTGAGATCGCGCAGGATTCCATAGCGAAGGCGTCCATGCGGCCTTTGCAGGCGTCGGCATAGGCGGCCAAACCTTCTTGCGCCGCCCCCCTGACGAATGTGACTTCTCCGGCGCTATCCTTCGCGAGCGGCGCCTGGACCCGCCGGTATGCCAACAGCTCCTTCAGCGCCTGTTCGACATGTTCATCTTTGATGGCTTCATTGGGGTCGGTCGCGCGATTCATCCACCATTCTAAGGCTAGGGCCGCCGATAGCACCGGATCGTTGTCCCTCTCCAGTGACAGCCTTATTGCCTCGTGATGGGTTTGGCCCGGCGGGGCCATCTCCAAACATGACTCGTCTTCTTCAAGCCGCAGTGAAAATGATGTCGTCCTTTGAAAGCCTTCGATGGTTCGGTGATGGGAAATGGCGGCCGTTTCGGCGGAAATTCCAGACCGTCTGTGCCTGACGCAATTCTCGCACGCCATGTAGCAGCTGGTGGCGGTGCCCACGCAGTCCAGGATTGTTTGACACACATCGTGCGGCAACGGCGAATCACACAACGGGCACAGATAAAGACTTTCCGGCAGAAGGACGCCCTCCAATTCTCCCAACAGTGAAGCCCATCGGGAGAACTCCTTCGGCTCCTCGGCGTCGGCTTGTCTCCTTACGCGCAGCCCTTGGGCTACGCGTCGCCGGCATTCCTCCAGCGAAGTCGGCCTGAATTGGGACCCGGAGGCCTTGAACTCCCGCTGGAACTCGGCCGCGGAGGCGTAGGCGCGGCCCAAGCATTGGAAAAGCCCCTCCTTCCAGTCATCCACGCAGAAGAGTCCGGCCTGCGCCAGCTCTCCCTGGCCTCGTCGGACCGCCAGCACCGCGGAAATCCCGTTGCGCCTAAGCAGAAAAAAGAGACCGCTTTCCGGCAGCGGGCCGGCCAAAAGTGATTCCAGAAGCCGCTTCTTTATCTTGGCCTGGCCCATCGCCGCCTCCGATTGAAGTTCATTTCGACCAAAGTCTTGCGATCATTGTTTAGCCCCCCGTACGACCTCCGGCGCGGCATCTCCGACGAGAAATCGTTCGAAAGACGCTCCCGGGGGGATGCGAACTTGCCCCGTCATGAGAAGGTTCAAGGCTGACGAGAACAGAGCCTCCAGCGAACCACGCTTGTTTTTTGCAATGACCATCGCCGCATCAAGAGCCTTCATTATGGCTGCGATTTCGCGTTGCTCCTGGACCTCAGGCAAAGGGATGGGATAGCTTTCAAAAAACGAGCACGTGAGCGCCCCCTTTGTGGTCCCGCCGGCATTCGCCGCCTGTCGCAAATGGTGATATTGATATTGGAGATATCGAAGTACGAATTCCGGCAACACATCGGATGATTGAAGCCGCAAAAAAGCTAGGTGTTGGCTTACGCAAGATGGGAAAGCCAGCAGGGCCGCGTTGCCAAGAGTCTTGCCCTGGCCGGTGATTGCTATGACCACGCTGCCCGCTGGGACCATGGGCAAGTGACACTCCTTCTTGGCGAGTTCCGTAACGTACTCGTCTGCCTTTTGAATAATTATCTCATGGACCTTTGCGCTTGTCAGCCATGGGATTGTGCCGCCGTCCCAGTAGGCAGGGTTGGTCCGTCGCGGTGTAGAGCCATTGCCAATTTTTGCGATTTCGCCAAGAGTTGACATGCGCCAGCTTGCCGGCATTCGTCCGATTCCTGATTCAACGGTCCTTTCTTGGCGCAGGCCTTCTTGGAACAACCCGGCTAAAGTCGCGGCCTTGAGTTCCTTGAAGGCGGCCACCATTTTGCCCTGCGTTTCGGCCGCCGCTTGGATGTTCGAGAGGACCGCCGCGATGGCGCGTTGCTCGGTGGGTGGGGGCAGGGGAAGTTCCAGGGCTTCCAGCTGGTGGCGCTGGAGGCTTGGGATTACATCGTCACTGGCTTCTGGCTGTGCGTGGGAAAGGACGTAGTACAAAAAATCGAGGTCAACATTGGCGCCCTCGCGGGGTTCAAGATAAAATGTCGTGTCGGATGGATGACTTGGGCCCTTGATCAGCCAAGGTTTGCCTGCGCTTCCTTTTCTGCCGATTACAATGGTCGGATGACTAATGAGCGGTTGACTGGTCCAAGCGAATATACCGCTTGATCCGATGACCGGCACGCTACCGCCGCCACCTGGGTTCGCTCTTCCATAACGGATATTAAATGTATCCGATAGACGGAAATTGTCCCAGGCGCCTATCTGCCGCCTCTTAGTTGTCAGGGCGCTGGTCATGCAATGAACCCAATCCTCCGCTTGGCCTTCTTCGCCGACGCCGTCACTTGCCGCACACCCTCAAACCGTTCCTCCGCACTCCTTTTTTGACATCGCGGTTTGCGATGTCAAAGCCGCAAGCTCCATCTTGTAGGTCTGAGAAACCTCTCGATAAGCGGTCCCGGCTGATTGGAGCAGATAGAGAAGGAAGGTCTGCCGCTCTTTCTGCTCGGCATCATGCCGGCGGACATTTTCCCTCATGACCAAGTCCACACATTGCTCATCGCAGCAGGAGCAAGGTGCTCGCCGGCATCCGGATGACGCGCGGATCGGGATCGGGCTCGGTGTCCTCGCGCGTGATGAGGAGCCCGAAGCTCGCGCGGTTGGCGGACTTCTCCAGGAAGCGCTTGAGGGCCTCGGTGTCGTCGACCGGGTCCAGGCGCTTGGTGTATTTGACCTCGACTGGAATACGGCGATCGCCGGCGGTGATGACGAAGTCCACCTCGGGCTCCACCTCGCGGGCGGGGAAGTGGTGCAGGTTGAGTTCGGAAAACTCGCCCAGGTAGTAGCCGACCGCGCCTTCCACGAGACGGCCGGCAACGGTGGCCGCATCCGGGTCCCGGTCGAGGTTCTCCGGGTCCAGAGGAACCGGCTCGCCCATCCAAGCCTTCCGCAGCCCATGGTCGCAGAGACAGATTTTGTCGTGCCCTTGGCGGCGCTTGAGCCTGAGTTCCAGCGGGGGAACCAGCCTCAGCAACAAGGCCTGATCCAGAAAACGAAGGTAGTAAGAGACCCGCTGGACCCCGACGTCGCGCTGGAGGGCGCGACGGACCTCGTCGGCCAATTTGGCCGGACTCGGGTATTGTCCGCTGTAGCGGCATGCCACCCGGAAGGTTTCTTCGAGGAGGCGCGGATCTCGCCCCTTCGCTTTCTGTTCTCCGGCGCGCAGGTCGAATTGGATGATCCGGTCAACGACGGTGGTTTTGAGCTGCGCGGCCACCTCCTCCCAGGGGGCTTCCCGGCGAACATGGGCCACCGGATACCCCCCGCGCTCCGAGAACCACCGGAAGGCCTGACGCCTGGCGTCGGCATGCTTGACGCCATGGGCAACGAGCTCCCGCCACAACTCCTGTTTGGAGAGAGCCTCGGCCCCATTCTGGGGGAAACAGGGCGCGAGGTCAAGTCCCCGCATGACGCCGATCTCCCACAAACGCAGGGGGCCCATGCTGACCTGGCTCACGCGGCCCGCCAGGCTCTCCTTGCCAAGTCCGATGCGCAGGGCGCTGGAGCCGGTCGCGAGGACTTTGAGTTTCGCGTGATCAACGAGATTCTTGATCTGGCTCGCCCATTCCGGCAGGTTTTGGATCTCGTCGAAAAAGAGATAGGCGGTCCGCCCCTCCCGGGCAAGCTGGTTGAACGTCTTTCGGAGGACATTGTCCTCAAACCACCCGGTGATATGCATGATGGGGACCAGCGAGAACTTCTTGAGTTCCTTGAGGGGAGGCAGATCGTCGAATTGGATATAAAGGATTTCCCTGGGATCGGCCTTGCGGGTCTCGATCAGGTGTTGGATGATCTGGGCCGAAAGGGTGCTTTTGCCGACTTGCCGAGGCCCCCTGAGGAGGACTGCCGGAGCCAACCCCAATTCGAAGTTCTTAAGGATCCGCTGGAAGGCCCAGCGGCGAAACGGGGGCGAGGGTTCCGCCGCCTTATCGGACCACCACGGATTTGTCCGGTATAGGCGACGTTCGATATCCGCAGGCAGCAGGTATCTTGATTGAGCGGCCATTAGATGGAGGCTCCTTGTTTGTACTTGTAACCCAGTCCTTCAAATATCCCCCTCAGCCCGCCGTCCTGGCCGGCAGCCTCCTTCTTGAGCTTGGCCAGGTCGTTGAGAATCTCCTGGATGTCCCTGTGCTCGGTTGCGATTGCGGTCTCGACGTAGCGGGAGGGAGACAGGTTGAAGTCGTTCTTGCCGCCGATTTCCTCCGCCTTCACGATCTTGGCGAGACGCTCGACATTCTTGCCTGCGTGAAAGGTCCGGGCAATCTTCTCGATAGCGGCCTCGGTCAGGAAGTTCTTGGGCCGCCCCTTCTCGAACTCGCCGCCGGCGTTGATCACCAGCACCTTGCCCTTGCGCTCCTTGGGCTTGGCGTTGTTGAGGACGACGATGATGCCGGCGGCCGTGGTGTTGTAAAAGAGGTCGTCGGGCAGGAGGATCACGGCCTCGATCAGGTCGCGCTCGACGAACCACCGGCGGATGGACTTCTCCCGGTTATCGCCCTTGCTGCCGCTGCCGCGGCTGGCGGCCCCCGTATCAAGCACGATGGCGGCGCGCCCCTTGTCCTTCATGGAGGCGTGAATGTGCTGGAGCCACGCCCAGTCGGCGCTTTGACGCGGAGCAGGGCCCCCGCGGCCCGAGAAGCGATCCAGCGGGTCCTTGTCGTAAGTCTCCTCCGGGTCAAAGTTATCCTGGTTCCACATCGGATTCGTCACCACGATGTCGAAGCGCTTGAGCCGTCCTCCCTCCCGGAACTTCGGGTTCGTCATGGTGTTGCCGCGGACGATCTCGCCTTCCATGTCGTGGATCACCATGTTCATCCGGGCGATGGCGAAACTGGAACCCGTCAACTCCTGGCCGTAGAGCTTGGGAGGCTTGGCCACTCGGCCCTCGCGCTCGGCTAGGTCCAATTCGCATTTGACCAGAAGGCCGCCGGAGCCGCAGCACGGGTCGTAGGCCTCTTCGCCCTGTTTGGGGCGCAAGATTCTGGCGATCAGACGGCCGACCTCGCGGGGGGTGAAGAACTCGCCCGCGCTCTGACCTTGGCCCTCGGCGAACTTCCTGAGCAGGTACTCGTAGGCCCGACCCAGGAAGTCCGGTTCCACATCGTTCAAGCCCAGCCTGTTGCGGCTCAATATCTCGATCAGGCGCGCGAGGGCGTTGTCGCTGATTTCCCGCTCGCCGTTGCGGGTCTCGTTGTAGTCCACGATGTCTATCACGCCCTGGAGGGATTCATTGGCCTTGGCCACGGCGCGGATCGCGGTCGTCACCATCTCGCCCAGAGTCTTCGGGGCGCGTCCCTTCGGCCAATCGGGCTTTATCCTGCCGCTAATGACGGCCCATCGCGCCTCCTCAGGGATGTAGAACCGGACAAGACCATGGTCCGCCTCCACGTTCTCCAAGGCCGTGACCTCGTTGCCGAAGGTCTTAATGAGACGGGTGATCTCGTCCGCAAAGACGTCCGATAGTCGCTTGATAAAGACGAGAGGAAGGATGTAGTCCTTGAACTTCGGAGCGTCCTTTTCGCCGCGAATGGAACATGCGGCCTGCCAGAGCATCGTTTCCATGGCTTTGACGTCCACTGTCATCGGCGGCCTACGGACGGACACTCCTTCTTCGGCGGCGTACTCCGCTACGGGTTCTTGTACCAGGCTTGGCGTCGACCGCTGGACGGAGTACGCGGTATCGGCGGCCGGCCCCAGCTCCGCTTCCGGGAAGAATTCAGCTATAATATCCCGGCATTCGTTCCCTCGGCCGAGGACGAATTGCTCGATCGCGTGGAGCGCCAGGGCGTCGGGAAACGTCTTCTCGTTTTCCCAGCGGTTGATGGTCGGGAACGACACCTTCAGCGCCTTGGCGAGTCCCGCTTGGCTGAGTTGGCGCCGACTGCGCAGCGTCTTAAGGAGTCTAGCCAGGTCTTTTTTTATCATATATCATGTGATAAGTATAATTGATATATTGCAATATTTCAAGGCCGCTGTCCCATGCCGGGAGTCCCATTGACGAGCCCCTGGCCGCGGGGGACTCAGTCGCGGTGGGAGACCAGATCGAATACGTCCACCTCAAAGACCCCAAGTTCCCGGCCCTCTACCCGAACGAAATTTTCCGGGAACTTTTTGGGGGGGCTGATCGTATATATCCTGGGAAGCGACTCCAGTCCGGCATATATATGTACCTCGCCGCTCGTGTAGGATCGATGTACTTAACTACATTGATCCCACACGCGTCGGAAGGGACCATATGGCGTGCTCCCCAGGAGGCGCAGATGGGCAGAACCACTAGGGTATCCGTAAGCTGCCGGCGCGCGCTCAACCAAGCCATGCTCCACGCGGGACGCGTCCCCGCCGGGGCGACTCTCCATCCCGGCGTCCTCGTAAGATCGCTGCGGTCCGCCCTGCGGATGAGCCAGGCCGATTTGGCCTTGCGCGCCGGAGTGGAGCAGGTCCACATCTCGCATTTGGAACGGGGCCGCATCGACGTGCGTTGGGGAACGCTGCGCCGCCTTCTGGATGCGATGTTCTGCGACTTGTTGATCCTGCCGCGGGCGAGGCAACGCCCCGCCGACGCCCTGGCCGAGCGGGAGATTGACACACCCGGGGGACGCCGGGTCTGGGAGGCCTAGACCTTGGCGTGCCGCTTGGGCTTGGCCGCGGAGGACGAGACCATATCCGCCGGGTCATCCTGAAGGAAAGGGTAGCGCCAATCGCGCGGCGGATCGAAAGTCTCCTTGATGGCGCGCGGGGAGACCCATCGGATCAAGTTCAAGTAGGAACCGGCCTTGTCGTTGGTGCCGGAGGCGCGCGCCCCGCCGAAAGGCTGTTGGCCCACCACCGCGCCGGTGGGCTTGTCGTTGATGTAGAAGTTGCCGGCGGCGTGCGTCAGGGCCGCCGTCGCTTCAGCCACCGCCTTTCGGTCGCGCGCGAAGATCGAGCCGGTGAGGGCGTAGGGCGAGGTCGTGTCGCAGAGCTCCAGGGTCTCGCGGAAGGCATTGTCGGGATAGGGATAAACCGTGAGGACGGGACCGAATATTTCCTGCACCATCGTTTCGCTCTTGGGGTCCGCGGTCTCGACGACGGTGGGCTCGACGAAATATCCCACGGAGTCGTCGCAGCGGCCGCCCCGCGCCACCTTGGCGGAGCCCCCCCCTTTGACTCGATCAATGGCGCCCTTGATGCGGTTGAAGGAGGGACGGTCGATGACCGCGTTGATGTAGTTGCCGAAGTCCTCGGGGGAGCCCATCTTGGCCGCGGCGAGCATGCCGTCCATCAATTTCATCACGCGCGGCCACAGGGACTTGGGGACATAGGCGCGCGAGGCGGCCGAGCACTTCTGCCCCTGGTACTCAAAGGCGCCCCGCACCAAAGCGACCGCGACGGCCTCCTCGTCGGCGCTGGGATGGACCATCACGAAATCCTTGCCGCCGGTCTCCCCGACCAGCCGGGGGTAGCCCTTGTAGCGGCTCATGTTGTCGCCCACGTTCTTCCAGATGCCGTTGAAGACCTCGGTGCTTCCCGTGAAATGGACTCCACCGAGCTCCGGGGAGTTGACCGCCGCGTCGCCGACCGCCCCTCCCGGCCCGGCCACCAGGTTGATGACGCCGTCGGGAAGCCCCGCGGCCTCCAGGAGCTTCATGAGGTAATGGGCCGTGTAGACCGTCGAGGACGCCGGCTTCCAGACCACGGTGTTGCCCATGAGGGCCGGGGCGGTCGGGAGGTTGCCCGCGATCGCGGTGAAATTGAAAGGCGTCACGGCGAAGACGAAGCCTTCGAGCGGACGGTACTCCATGCGGTTCCAAACGCCGCGCGCGCTCTCCGGCTGATGGGAATAGACCTGCTCGGCGAAGGCGGGGTTGAAGCGCCAGAAATCGATGAGCTCGCAGGCCGCGTCGATCTCGGCCTGGTGGCAGCTCTTGGACTGGCAGAGCACCGTCGCCGCGTTGAGCGTCCAGCGCCAGTCTCCCGCCAAAAGCTCGGCGGCTTTAAGGAAGATCGCGGCCCGCTCGTGAAAGGGGGTCGCTGACCAGCCGGGCCTCGCCGCGGCCGCGGCCTTGACCGCGGCTTCGACTTCCAGCGGCCCTCCCTGGTGGAATCGTCCCAGGAGCCGGCCGTGCTCATGCGGGGAGCGGCAGTCGGCCAAGCGCCCGGTGCGAACATCCTTGCCGCCGATCACCAGAGGGATCTCGATCTCGCGCCCGCGCATCTCGGCGATGCGGGCCTTGAGGGCCCGCCGCTCGGGGCTGCCGGGGGCGTAGCCGAGGACCGGCTCGTTGACGGGACGGGGAACCTGGAATCGGGCGTTCATCGACCCATAATACCAAATGGGATCACGTCTCAACATCTGACACATTCGGAATGTGTCAGATGTTGGGACGTGACCACGCCGCTCACCGGAACAGCTTGCGGTAGCTGGCCATCTCCATAGGCTTGAGCTCGTCGTCGCCGGGCGCGCGCTTAAGAAACCATATCATGCGCGCCGCGGTCAGGGAAAGCACCGCGTACTGGGCCTCGTTGGGGTTAAGAGCCAGGACTACGCTATCCCGGTCCTTGGCGATCCCGAGAACCGCCACGTTCTGCAATATGGTGGCGGTCACGGTCTCGGGCTTGCCGTCGGCCATCTTGGCGTCGAAGGTGATAAGCATGTCCACGCGATCCCCCGCCTCGATGCCCTCGATCTTGAAGGACTCCAGCGGAATAGTCACCGACCGATAGCCGCTCTTGAGGGCCGCGGGCCCGTCCGCCTTTCCCTTGGCCTCCGCGGCCCATGCCCCGGAACCCGCGGTCAGCGTCAACGACAGCACGGCCACTTTCATGTTCATACCGTCCTCCCGGCGCTCTTGGCGCCCTTGATCTTCAGCGGCGGCGGTGTCATCGGCTCGGCCCCCCGCAATTCACCCGGAAACGGCTGGGCCGACAGCCCGGTCTTGGGCCCGGCCTTGGGAGGGACGCTCAGGCGCGCCTCTCCCGACCCGGTCACCGGCGGGGCTTGCAGCCCATGCGGCCCTTCCGCCGCAATCGGCGCGACGGGAAGCGCGGCCGGGCCCGCGAGGGCCCTGTCCCAATCCCCGGAAACCGGCTCGGGCTCCCGGCCCGGCATGACGGCCATGGCGATCGCGGCCGCGGCCGCGGCCAGCCCGAGCCGCCAGAAAAAGGGGCGCACCCTCTCAGGCGCGGGCCGCCAGGCCCGGAGCTTGTGGGGCAGGGGCGGCGCCGCCTGCTCGGCCTCGAAGAGTTCCCAACTGCGGGTCAAGGCCCGCGCCTCGGCCAAGCAGGCCGGGCAGCCGATCAGATGCGCCGCCGCCTCGCGGTGTTCCTTGCGGGGAAGTCCCCCGTCCAAAGCCAAAGGCAGACTCTCCCGGTACTTCTCGCACTCAGGGCTCATGTCTCTTCCTCCATAAGGGGTTCCAAAACATCGCGCAACCGGCGCCGCGCCCGGCTGGCGCGCATGCGCGCCGCCTCCACGGAACAGCCCAGGATCCCGGCCAACTCGCCATAGGCCAGGTCCGGGTCCATCAGCAGGCAGAGGACGCGCCGGTCCTCCTCGGCCAAGCCTCCCAGCGCCCCCCGTACCAGACGGCAGGCCTCCTCCCGCTCGGCCTCGGCCTCGGGCCGGGTCCGGGCCGGGTCGGGCCTCTCATCCGACTTGTCGTCCAACTGCGGAGGACGTACCCCGGAAAGCCGCGTCAAACAGACGTTGTAGGCGATCCGGTAGAGCCAGGTGCGGGGTTGAGCTTCCCCGCGGAAACGGTCCCACGAACCCAGCGCTCGCGTGAAGGCCTCCTGCGTCGCGTCCGAGGCCGCCTCGGGGTCTCTCAGCAGGCGCCAGGCCAGCCGGTAGATGCCGTCCGCGTGACGCCGGTATAGTTCAGTGAAATCCACGGTCGCGGCGAACCCTCACTCTATTGGACCGGCCCGGTGATGAAACGTAACACCCCGGGGTTGACTCCGGACGGTAGCCCCATTATACTCAGTTGGTGCTCCCCCTTCGTGGCTTGAAAACCGGCGCGGGCTTTCTCGCGGCCGCGGCCATGGTGGGTTGGCTGGCGATCCCCAACGGATATGGGTCGACACGGGCCCTCATCGCCGCGACCCATCGCCCTTTCGGAAGCATCATCGCCATGCCCCTGCTATGGAATCGAGACCGGGACAGGGAGCTCATCGTACCCGCGCTGGCGGCGCTCGGGCGTTTCCAGGCCAAGCCCGCCAAGGACTCGGGGAAGTGAAGGCGGCGGGGGGCGCCGCGGCGGCCGCCGCGCTGGGATTGCTGGCGCTTCTGGCGTCTGGTGAGATTCCCGTGTTCCGGTTCGTCGGGGAACGCATTGAAATAACGGTGCGGCCCCGGGCGGTGGAGGTCGTCGGCCTTTTTGATTTCGCCAACCGTTGGCCGATGCCCATGACGCAGGGCATGGTGTTTCCGTTTCCGGACGACCCCTCGACCCCGGCCCCCTCCGCCGCCGAAATCCTGGAGGTGGACCCGGACACCGGCCGGGCGCTTCGCGAGCTTCCCGCCGTGTGGCTGGGCGGCAGGCCCCGCTTCTCCCTGCGGCTCCCGGCCCGCGGCAGGACGCGGCTGCGCGTGCGCTACGTCCAGGAGGCCCAGGCCTTGGCCGCGTCCTACGTGCTCAAGACCACGCGCGCCTGGCGCGCGCCCTTGGCGCGCGGGGAATACGTCTTGATCCCGCGCGGGGTGCGGATCACGCGGAGCAACTATCCGCTCGCGGGCGAGACGCCGTCCTTCGCGCGCGCGAACTTCATGCCCGACCAGGACTGGAAGTTCGCCTGGGCCGCCCTATGAGGAAAATTTGCCGATGCGGCGCGATCATGCTGCTGGCCGCGCCGGCGTCGGCCAACATCGGAACGGGCACGGCCTTTGGTCTGGCCGCATCCCTCATCCTGCCGTTGGGAATACTCGCGCTGGGAGCCTGGAGCGGCGCCGACGAGATCATGCGGGCCAAGGGTTGGAAACGCTGGCCGAAAGGCAGCCAGAGGACGGCCGTCGCCGTCGGCTTCTTCTTCTCCTTGGTCGGAACCGCAATCCACGTGCTGGCATGCTACGGCCTTTTCGCGTTGTGGCGGGGACTGACCTGGCTTTTCTGGGCCGTCCAGGCCCGGCGCGCCCCGGAGCAGCCTCCACCCGGTCTCGCTGAGGCGCGGCCCGGCCGGCTGGCCGCGGCGGGCGCGGCGGCCGTCGCCGCCGGCATCGTGTTGGGCTTCGGCGGCGCCTGGCAGGTCCTCTGGTCGCAGCCGATCGTTCTGCATTCGATGGAAGGCCAAACCAGGTCCCGGCTTGCGGGCCTGCGCTCGGCGCCGCCCGGCGGAGGATCGCCGGTCCCAGGGGCACTCCTGCGGCCCTACCACCGCGAATCCTCCGCGATCGCGCGCGGCGCGGCCCCCGATGACGCCGGGGGCTGGTTCCAAGACTCCGCCGGCGCGTTCTGGGTCAATTGCACCCACACCGACTCCCGGGGCACCCTATGGTCCTCCTACTGATCGCACTGGCCCTCCCCGCGCTCTGCCGCGCCGACGGCATGGTGCTCTGGGGCGGCTCCGGCGGCTCGACTTGGCGCTACGCCGCGGAGTCCGAGCAGCAAGCCCTGCTGCGCCTGGTTGACGGACGCGAGCATCTCCTCCTGCGCGTGCGCGTTGACGACGCCGACGAGAAGGGCTTGCTCTGGATTTTTCCCATCCCCGGGGACCCGGCGAAGGTCGAGATCGACGTCGCTCGGAAATTCGAGGCAGTCCGCGGACAATCCGTCGAGGATGCTCTCCACAATGAGGTCCGCCGGCTCGGCGACTCGGCCCTCATGGCGCATCCGGGGGCGCTGACCGCCGAGTTTTGGCCGCTGTTGATCCACCCGCAATACCTCCTTCCGATGTTCGGGCTCGGCGAACTGGCGAGCAACATGGAAGGGGGTTCGGGGACCCCCTCTCCGCCGCCCGTGCCGGACGTCACCGTGCACAAGCACATCGAGAAACGCGGCTTGATCGTGGAAGTCCTCAGCGCCCGGACCGCCGCGGGGCTCAGCCGCTACCTCTCCTCCAAGGGCATTAGCCCGGGACCGCTGGCCGGCTCGGTGCTGGCCCGCTATATCGGCAAGGAGTACTGCTTCGTGGCCTCCTGGGCCGGGACGGGCCCGGCAAACGCCTCGGAGTTGGGCCTCTCCGTGAGTTTCCCCGCGACCGCCCTTTACTTTCCGCTGGCTCCGAGCAGCGTCTACGGATCGCGGCGCCTCCCCATCACGATCCAGGCCGAAGGCCTGCTGACCCCCCGGCTGACCCCGCCGCTGGAAGGCTTGGCCCGGGTCTCCCATATGAGGGAGTACGGCGGGAGCGGTCGGCTGTTCACCGTAATCCGCTTCCACGCGCCCGCCTCGGCGCTGACCGAGGACCTCTGGATCGATCCTGTCGCTCCTCCCGCGGCCGCGCGCCAAGCGCGGCTCCTTTCGGCGCTGGAGGCGGGCCTAAACCGCGTCATCATCCCGCTCTGCCTGCTGATCACCCTGGCGGCCGTGGGATGGTTCCTGTTCCCGGAACGGCGCGACCGGCGGGGACTGCTCGACTTGGCCCTGCTGTGGCTGGCCGGCTGGCTGATGCCCCTCCTGATCGGTCTGACTCTCCTGTTCCTGCGGACCCGCGCGGGGACGCTTCCGCTGACCACGACGATCAAGCCCCAATGGCTTCGCACGATGGACCGGAGAAAACTTTTGTTCCTGCCGCTATGGGGGGCGCTCTTCGTTTTGCTCGCCCAGGGGCTGGCGGCCCTGGCCGGCGTGGAGGACGGGCTCAGGCGCGAGCCGTTCTTGCCCATGGGCCTGGCCCAAAACGCCGCCGTCGCCGTCCTCCTGCTCTGGTGCCAGGCCGCGGCCTTCCTGGCGATGCACGGCGCGCGCGACGGCGTCGTCAGACTCCGGCGCTGGCAGGCCGCTTACTGGACGACGGGGGCGGCCGCGGTCCTGGTCGTCCTTGGCAGCCGCGGGGCGTATCAACGGGGCTTCGAGCTTTACGGGGCCGAGCTCCCGTGGCTGACCCAATTGGCCTTCGACTCCGGGAGAATCCTTCTCGCGATCCCGGTCTTCATCTACGGGGCCTGCCTGGGTCTCTTCCTCCTGCTTCCCGCCGTGACGCTTTCCTGCTTGGACGTCTCCGAACGCCGCAAAGCCGCCGGGCTCGGCGCCCTCTGGGGCTTGTTCTTCGCGCCTTGGCCTTACTCCATGGCCACGCTCATCGCCCCGGCCCTCGGCGGGGCCTTCGGCTGGTCGCTGCTGTGTCTGCGGTCGGCCTGGGACCCGCGCGGCGGCCGGAGCTTTCTGACGGGAACCTACTGGCGGGGGACGCTCGACTGGTTCGGCGCGCTGGCGCTGGCTTTCCTGCTCTTCCAGCACCAGCGGGTGCCTCGATCGGACTGGACGCCGGAGCGGCTGGCGCGCGTCTTCGCGGACGACGACAGCCTGGCCGCCACGACGGCGGGGATGGTTATCGAGGAAAAGCTCGACGCCTCGGGCCGGGCCGCGGTCCTGCCGCGCCTGTTGCCTCTGCGAGAGACGGCCGACCATGATCTGCGGGAGCGCGCGCGGCGGCGGCTGCGTTCCTTGGCGCGCAAGGATTTGCGGGCGGCCCGCGCGTTCTTGGATGAGGCCGCCCGGCCCGGGGACGAGCAGGTACGGGCGCTCAACGCCCTCTCCGGCTGGCTGGATCCGTCCATCGTGCGCGTGCTCATCGAGCAGGTGCGCGCCGGCGAGCCGGACGCGCGCCGCGCCGCCGCGCGGGCTCTGCTCGCGCTCGGCCACGAGGAGACGGCTCGGATCTACAAGGCGGCGGGCGGCGATTGGGAGTTAGCCAAGACGGCGCGCGCCGCGGCTCAGCGCCGGCGCTGGGAAGAACTCACGCGCCTGGGCGCGGCCGAAGCGCTGTTGGAAGCCGCCTCCGAGCCGGGCGCCGACTGGACGCTCAGCCCGGCGCAACTCTTGGGGCAGTCCGGCGAGGCTCCCGCGGCCGTCGCCGCGGTACGCAAAATGCTCGAGTCGCGGCCCCGCGCGCGCTGGGAAGCCGCGCAAGCCCTGGGCGCGACACGGACGCGCGACATGGCCCCAGTTCTCAGGAAGGACCTCGTCTCACGCGATCCCCTGCGGCGGGCCACGGCGCTCTCGGTCCTCGATTGGCTCGCGGGCAAGGACGACGCCGCGATCGTCCCCGACGCCCTCCGTCTGCTCGGCGATCCCTCCCCCCAAGTCCAGGAGACGAGCGCGGCAATCCTCGGCCGGCGCCAGGCCGCCGCCGGACCGGCCTTGACCCGTAACCTGCGGGCCGCCGATCCCCGCGCCCGGTCGGGGGCGCTGCGGGCGCTCCGACGCATCGGCGTCTATGACGACGCGGTCCTTGACGGCCTCGGCTGGATTCTCAAGAACGATCATGACGCGGGCAACCGCGAGTACGCCGCGCGCATGCTCGGCCTCTCAAAACGACCGGAAGCCGTCGCCATGCTGGTCGACGCTCTCAACGACCGGCATTCGAGCGTCACCGACCGCGCCGCCGAGGGTCTGGGCCACATCGGGCCGGCCGCGGCTTCCGCCGTCCCGGCGCTCCTGCGGGCCTTGGAGGAAAAGTCCCGGGACAAGGACATCTATGCCGATTTCCTCCCCTATGCCCGGGCCGCTCTCTTCGAGATCGGCACCCCCGATTCCAAGGCCGCGGCGACGCGGCTCATGCCTGGGGGCGACAAGTGATACTCCGCGGGGACGGTGATGCTCTCTCTTTGTCGCCGATCATCCTCGGGAATCGAACTGTACCCGGGTACAGTTGGCGCGACCGCCTCTCCACCGCCCCCCTTTCCGAGGGCGGAATTCCCAAATGAGCTTGCTTCTTGCCGCGTTGACGACACTTTTTGCGGGAGGAACCTGGGCCGACGGCATCGTCTGGGAAGCCCCGGAGGCCCGCGACCTCATCGTCCAGAAGGGGCAAGAGGCGTGGCTGGAATGGAAGGACGGCCGCGAGCGCCTGGTCATCGCGGTCCGGCCCAAGGACGTCTCTCCCCATCTGGCCTGGATCCTCCCGGTCCCCGCCCCGGCCTCGTCGATCCAGCTCGCGCTCGTCGACAAGCTTCCGGACTGGAAGGGAGAGGAGGCCCGGGTTGGGGCCCACCTCGCGATCTCATTCATCGCCGTGCTGGCCTATTTCTGCTTCTGCCTCCTTGTATACGGCTGGTCGAGCGAAGGCGGCATCGTGTTTATCGTCGTCGCCTTGTTGATGGGGACCTGCATCGGCCCCGGCCCCGAGCGGCCGCATCTCGCGGACATGGAGGTCTCGGCGTCCGGCCGTGTCGAACTGGGCGGCCTGGCCTCGGAGATCGTGGACGCCCCCTCCCTGGAGGCGCTGGAACGCTATCTCAGTGATAAGTCCGGCCGTCTTCCCGAGCCGGCTCGCGCAATCCTTAAGGAACAGATCCAAAAGGGCGCCTCCTTCATCGTTTCGTGGGCCAAGGAGCCCAAAATCGGCCGGTCCCTGGCCGTGAACATCGAGTTCCCGGCGGCCAAGGCCTTCTATCCGGTGCGCCTCACTGCGGCCTACGGCGAGGCCAAACTCGCCGTGGACCTGCGCGTCCGAGGTTGGCAGAGGCCGGATCCACCGGTGATGGACTCGCCCTCCACCCGCGTCGGCTACTACTACGACTCCGCGAGCGGCCAGGCGCACACCCGCGTGTTGTTCCAGGACCGGGCGCGTGAGCTTGCGCAGGATTGGACCTTCGTCCCCCGATCCTGGGCACCCGATCTCTGGGCCGCGGCCATGGCGGCCGCGCATCCCGTTCTCGCCAACCTGCTCCTGCTCCTGCTCTCCTCCCTGGCCGGCGGGCTGTTGGTAGGGTGGATCGCATTTCCGGACTGGCGCACCCTCGCGGGCCTGCGGCCAGAGGACGTTCCTAAAGACCCGAGCCCCGCGTCCGGCCCGGCATGGGGGTGGCAGCATCTGTCGAGCATCGGCCTGATCGCGGTGGGCACGGCCTGGCTGGCCTACTCTGAAATGGAGTCCGGCCTGTTCATTTGTTGGGCCCTGTCCGCCGCGGGCCTGGCCTGGTTTCACCGCGCCAGAGGGCATCCCTGGTCCTACGCGGCCGGTTCTTGCCTGCTGGCCGTGTGGCCGATCGTCGGCCCCCTCCTTGGCCTTTTCCTCAAACCGCGGCCGCCCGAAGCCATTGCCGCTCGAACCCGCTGGTCGCGCGTGGCCGCGGGTTCGGCGCTCGCCTGCCTGGCCTTGAACATCGCGATCGGAGTCTGGCTCCTGCGGCTGTGGCCGCTGGAACGTGCCACCGCGAGCCTGGAGTATTCGGGGCGCGGCTTCGCGGGGTTGATACGCAAGTCATCCGAGGGAGCGACCAGAGGCAATTTGGGCGCCATTCGCGCCGCGGTGGACCGCTATCACGACGCGATGCAGGGGCGCACCCCGGCCGATTTGGCGGCCCTGACCGCGGGCGGGAAATACCTGCCGTCGATCCCGCCGGCCAAGCCCGCGAACTACCACAACGACTCCAGCCAGATCCTCACCCTAACCGGGGCACAGTACGCCGCGGACTGGAGCGACGACGCGGGCGGCTGGGCCTACGTGGCGAGCGGACCGTCCTCAGGCACGGTCCTCGTCAACTGCGTTCATACCGACACCCGGGGCACATTCTGGAGCGCTTACTGACCCTCCCCTTGATATTCGGAGTCCAACTGTTATAATAAATATTATGGCCATGATTAAGCGCTTCGCCGTCTTCTTCGCCGTCAACATGCTCGTCGTCCTCGCCATTTCGATCCTCATGCAGGTCCTGGGCATCCGCCCCTACCTGCGCGCGGGCGGGCTCGACATCGGATCGCTGGCCGCCTTCTGCCTGATCTGGGGCATGGCGGGCTCCTTCATCTCCCTTCAGCTCTCCCGCTGGACCGCCAAGCGCGCCATGGGTGTCGAGCTCATCGACCCGGCCCGCCCCGGGGGGGCCCTGCAGTCCCACCTGGTCGAGACCGTCCAGAGCCTCTGCCGCCGCGCGGAATTGGACGCCTTGCCCGAGATCGGCATCTACCCCAGCCCCGAAGTCAACGCCTTCGCGACCGGCCCCAGCCGCAGCCGGGCCCTCCTGGCCGTATCGACCGGGCTCCTCGAGCAGATGGATGACAAGGCGGTGCGCGGCGTGCTCGGCCATGAGTTGGCCCATATCGCCAACGGGGACATGGTCACCATGACCTTGATCCAAGGCGTGGTCAACGCCTTCGTCATGTTCGCTTCCCGGGTCGTGGCTTTCGCCATCGACTCCTTCATGCGCCGGAGCGACGACGAGGGCGACGGCCTGGGCTACTTCGCCCACATGATGCTGGTCATGGTCCTGGAGACCTGCTTCATGCTCCTGGCCGCCCCGGTCGTCTATTACGTCTCGCGCATGAGAGAGTTCCGCGCCGACCAAGGCTCGGCCAAGTACACCGACCGCGCCACCATGATCCACGCCCTGGAGTCGCTCAAGCGCTGCGCCGAGATGGTCGACAACAGCCACCAGCCCGCGCTGGCGACCTTGAAGATCAACGGCCGGGCCCCCGGCCTGCTGGCCAAATTCTTCTCGAGCCACCCGCCTCTGGAGGCCCGCATCGCGGCCCTCAAGTCGCTGACGGGCCTCGAAACCGCGTCTTAACAATCCCGCCATAAATCCTTAAGGGCCCGGGGTTATACTCTCGGGCACGCGCCTCATGGAGAGTGAGATTTCCCGCCAGGAGAGGATCGCGCTTTTGCGCGAGACCGCTAAGCGCGCCCAAGCCGTGCTTGGGCGGGTGTCCGCGCGCGCCGAAGCCCTGGAGCGGCGCGTTCAGATCATTCGGTCCTCTCCGCGGGACCTCCCCGCGGCTCCCCCCATGGTCCCCACGAACCAAGGCGCGCCGCTGGCTCCTCGGGCCCGGAGCGTCGGTCCGCTGGCCCGGTACGCGCTCCTGGTTCTCGGCGGCATCGTCTTGGCGGCGCGCGGCCCGATCCCATCCTGGGACCCGGCCGTCTCGTCCCCAGCCTCCTCGCCCCCGAAACGGCCCGACGCCACGGTGGCGCCGCCCGCTCCCGGCGTCGAAGACCCGGGGGCGCAGCGCGCGCTGGAGTTGGTCTACTCCTGGGTCCCCCCGGGCCGCCACGACACCGTGCTCGACCTGTGGGGGGCCTCATCCCCCGTCGGCGGCCAGCCCTTCTGCGAACGTCTGGATCAGAGCCTCTACCTCGTCACCCTTGCGTCCACCGCCGGTGAGTTCCTGGAGTTCGAGGCCGACGTGGACTTGAGGCAGGTCCGGTGGCGCGGTTCTTCCTCTCTGGGCCGCGGCGGCGCTGCCCGCTAGAGGGCGGCGATCAGAAGGCCGCTCCGCTACCGGAAGGCACATCTGCCGCGCCCGGCGGGGCTAGCCCTCTTTCAGGGTCTTGGGGAGGGCCTCGATCTGGGCCGCCAGGATGAAGTCGTTCTCGGAGAGACCGCCTATGGAATGCGTGCTCAGGACCAAAGACAGTCGCCGGTAGCCGGTCAGATGCACATCGGGGTGGTGGTCCTGCTCCTCGGCGACATCCGCCAATCGGCGGATGAGAGCGACGGCCGCGAGGAAGTCCTTCATGAGATACTCTCGCGCGATAGCCTTCCCATCATCGGCGAGCTTCCAACCTGGAATTTCCCGAAGCCAGGACTCGATTTCAGTCGGGGACGCCGTCGGCGTCCCCGACGGTCTAGGCGCACACCGACGCGCCGCCAATTCAGAACTCATGTTATCACCGCCAGGCTTGAGGTATAGCCGTGCACGAAATTGCGCGCGCCGACGGGGCCGAGCTCGCCGTTGGCGAAGAACCCCGCCGCGGGGAGGGGGCCGCGCAGGGACTGGATCAGGCCGATGTCGTGGTCCGGGCTCCCGTAAAGGCCGCGCCCGCGCCCGCAGCAGCTAAAGACCAGCGCTCCCCGCGGTGAAGCCCCGCCCGCGGGCAAGGCCTCCAGAAGGCTCCGCAGGTCCTCGTCCGAGGTGGCCGCGTCGCGGAGCTGGAACTGCACCGTCTGCCCGGCCCGCAGATGGGCGCCGATGGCCAGCGCGCCGGTCTTGCCGTCGACTCCCATGAGGTTCCTCACGAGAAAATCCCCGCGCTTGAAGCGCGCCTGGCGCTCGTTGATGACCACGCCCGCGAAAAGCGAATGGCGCGCCAGCTTTTGGTCCTCCTTCGAGAGGGCCTCCACGGTCTCGCGCAGCACGTCGAAAGCGGGGCGGCCGCCGAGCTGGCTCACGACGTGGCCCTCCGCGCGGGTGATGAGATGCGGGGAGCCGATGGGACGGCAGCCCTGCGAAACGACGGATTCTATCGCCACGTCGCCCGTAAGCGCCGCGATCACCGCCCCCCGGGAGACCGCCGCCTCTCCCTCGATGAGCCAATTGGCCGCGCCCACGGCTTGGCCGCTGGCCAGGCCCCCCATGAGCGGCCGGCCCGGATAGCCCTCGTTGAAGCGGCCGACCAAGGCTTCGATGTCGCAGGTCATGGGATCGGCCAGGCACAGGAAGCTCGGGTTTTCGTTGGGGTAAACGTCCAGGGCCGAAACCAGGGCGGCCCCGTCCTTCATGCCCTCGACCTCGGCGGCGTCGAGCGTGAAGGTGCGGACCTTGGCGCCGGGGAGGCTCATGGCCAGGACCGAGACCGCGGATTCCATCTCGACCTCGCGCCGGCTTCCGATGGCGCCCGAGGCGTTGCATCCCAGCAGCGCACCGGCCTTCAGGCCGGAGCGCAACTGCCCTGCCAATTCCCCCGGCTCCAAATCGCCGTAAAATTGCGACACGAATACCAGCGCGAGGTCACAAGAACTCACCCGCAACCCGTCGTTAGCCTCGCGCACGGCCGCGGAAGCCGCCTTGCGCCAGTCCGGGTCCGTTGAAAACCCCGCGCCGAAAGCCTTCTTGGTTTCCGTCGTCGCTTTCATGGTGGACTCCGGCCGCATTCTAGCAAAACCGCGGCTCGGTTTTGGGGGCCGGAGAGCTTTAACATCCGCGAATAGGCCCATCGGCCTCCCGGACTGGGCCGCAAGACCCTGGGACTTTTCTCCGGGAGGACCTACACTTCATCCCATGAGAACCCCTCTTGCCATGCTGGCGTGCCTTACCCTGCTTGCGGGGCCGTCCCGCGCCGCGAATTTCGAGACCTTGTCCTGGGACGCCGCCGCGGGCTTCAAAACCGCCGCGGCATTGCCCGCCGGCGCCCTGCGGCCGCTCCCCCGGCCCCCCGTCGCCGGTTTCGCGGTCCCAGCCAGGGGCGTCTCGCCCCGCTTCTCTCCCGGAGGCGGCGTGGACGCGGAGATTCTCTCGCGCCTGGAGGGCGTCGATCGCTCCGTGGACATCGCGATGTACAGCTTCAGCCACGCCTCTCTCGTCGCGCGGGTGAAGGCCCTGGCCAAGGCCGGACGCAAGGTACGCTTGATCCTCAATGCCGCCAACAAAAGCGCCGATGCCGCCAAGGCCTTCGAAGACGCGGGCGTGGACGTCCGCTACGTCACCCCGATCATGCACCACAAGTTCGCGATCCTAGACGGACCCCAGGCCTCCGGGGACAATCCGGCCCAAGCCCTTCTGCTGACCGGGAGCGGCAACTGGTCCATGTCCTCGGCGCGCAGCTACGACGAGGATTTCCTCGCCTTCGAGGGCGCGCCGGACCTGGTCCGCTCATTCCAGGCGGAGTTCAACTTCCTCTGGTCGAGATCGCGTGACATCCCGGGTCCGACGCGCCACGGCGACACCGCCGAGATTTCGGCCCCCGCCGGCGCTCCGGTGGTCTTTACCTCCGCGAACATGGAGGCGCGCCGAACGCCCTCCGGCTGGACCTTCTCCCCGAGGGTAGCCGCGGAGCAGGGGGTCGCGGGACGCAGCATCGTCTCGGCCATGGACGGCGCCAAGGAGCGCATCCGGATCGCGTCGGCTCACTTCCGCCGCAAGGATTTCTACGCGGCCCTGGGCCGCGCCCTCGGGCGCGGCGTCCGGGTCGAAATGCTCCTGGATCAGCAGGAGTACAGCGGCCCCGCGGCTAAGAACCCGGCCGACCCGGAGCACCTCGATGAGATCCTCGGCCGGACGGGCGCCGACGTGCGCTACAAAACCTATTCCCGGGTCTGGAAGCACCAGACCGCCAAGCAGATGCACGCCAAGTACATGATCGTCGACGACCGCCTCGTGCTGACCGGAAGCTTCAACTGGTCCGACAACGCCGAGATCCAGACCATGGAGAACCTCCTGCGCTTGGAAGGGCCGGAGGTCGCGGGCTACGTCGAGCATCACCCCCGGGTCTTCGCCTACGGCCGGGGAAGCCTCGATCCGCTCCTGGAGCGGGTCCGCGGGCAGAAAGGCCGCGGCCCCTGCGACTTCGAGCCGGTGAGCCTCTCCGCGGCGGAGATGCGCCGCCTGCGCGCGGCTTATTCCTTCGACGCCTGCCGGTAACAAATTCAGGGCCCTCGCGACAGGGGCTGACGGCAAAGTCCGGTGCCAGGCCTGCGCTTCCAATTATTGGAGGCGCAGGTAGAACTCGGTCCAGGACCGAGTCGCGGTCGACGCCGCGGAGGCCTTGGCCAAAGGCGGAAAAGTCGGGTCGGCGTCATGCTAGAATCAATCCGATGGAGCGCATCGAAATACTCGTCACCGGCGGCACCTTCGACAAGGAATACGACGAGCTGACCGGCCGCCTCTTCTTCCGTCAAACCCACGTCGCCGAGATGCTCTCGCTGGGACGCTGCCGCGTGCCGGTGTCGGTGCGGCGCCTGATGATGATCGACAGCCTGGACATGGACGGGGCCCACCGCCGCCGCATACTCCGGGCCTGCCTGCGCTCGAAGGCCCGGCGGATCGTCGTGACCCACGGCACCGACACCGGCCGCCAATTCCGGCGGGACGCGGTGCGCAAGGACCGCGCGCGCGGCGTCTTCGAGGCCCTGTCGTGAGCATTCTCGGCGCCGCCCTCGGCAGTCTCGCGCTCTACGCCCTGGGTTATCGCCTCTACGGGAACTGGCTCGGAAGGGCCTTCGGCCTCGATGACTCCCGCCAAACCCCGGCCTGCGCGGTCAACGACGGCGAGGACTATGTCCCGACCCGGCCGGCCATCCTCTTGGGCCAGCATTTCGCGGCCATCGCGGCGGTCGGCCCCATCGCGGGCCCCATCATCGCGGGCAGGACCTACGGCTGGGGGCCGGGCCTGATCTGGGTGACGCTCGGCGCCATATTGATCGGCGCGGTGCACGACTTCGCGGCGCTCGCCATCTCGGTGCGCCACGGGGCCCGCTCCGTGGGTTCTGTGTTCCGCGACATCCTCGGCCCCCGGGCCTCGATCCTTTTCTCCGTGTTCATTTGGCTGTCCCTGATCTACGTGATCCTCGTCTTCACGGACCTGACGGCCGCGGCCTTCGTGGACCGGCCGAATCTGGGCGCCGAGAATTTCGGGCCGGGGGTGGCGACCTCCTCGCTCCTCTACCTGGGCCTGGCCTGCGTCCTCGGCCTGGTCTGGAAGAGGACCCGGGCTCCCTTGTGGCTGACGACCCTGATATTCGTACCGGCCATTTTCTTCTCCATCTGGCTGGGACAGAAGATTCCGGTCGTGTTCCCTGGCGACCTGCTGGGCCAGCAGCGCGCCTGGGACGCGGTGATCCTCGTCTATTGCTGTATCGCGAGCCTGCTTCCCATGTGGCTGTTGCTCCAGCCCCGCGGCTACTTGGGAGGCTTCATTCTCTACGCGACTTTCGCGGCGGGTCTGCTGGGACTGCTCTTCGGAAGCCCCCCCATAGAATTGCCAAGCCGCGGCGGGCCCCCGGGGGGGGGGCCGCCCCGGCCCTTTTTAACGGTGTTTTTTACCACCGAAGGCAGCGGGGGGGGTTGAGGATTTGAGGGGGTTGTAGGCGCGGGGACCCCCACAAAAAAA
>CAYJXJ010000008.1:0-2622 GCA_964374095.1 uncultured Elusimicrobia bacterium | reverse complement strand
TTGTCCCCCCCTTAATTTTTTTTTTTTTTTTTCTCTTCTTTTTCTTTTTTTCCTTTTCTAATTCTTCCCCGCCCCCCGCCGCCCGGGGGCGCCCGCGCGCCCCCCCCGCCGCTGCCTTTGTTCCCTTTGTTGTTCACCACGATAGCCTGCGGGGCGTGTTCAGGATTTCACGGGTTAGTCTCCTCGGGAACCACCTCAAAACAACTCTCCCGGGAATCGGACGCGAAACTGGTGGGTTACGGCGGCATGCTCCTGGAAAGCCTGGTCGCGGTCGTGGCGCTGGCGACGGTCATGATGCTCAAGCCCGGCTCGGCCGACCTCTCGCATGTGCCCGATGAGATCTACGCCCGGGGCCTGGCGCATTTCATGGCGCCCTTCGGCATCCCTTTCGCCGCCGGGGTGGCCTTCGGCAAGCTCGCCTTCGCCACCTTCATCTACGACACCTTGGATGTGGCGACCCGGCTGGGCCGCTACGTCATGCAGGACGCCTTCGGCTTGAAGGGCCGCAAGGGCGCGGTCATCGCCACATTCCTGACCGTCGCGGTCCCCCTGGCCACGGTGTTCATGACCTTCCACGACCCCCAGGGCCAGCCCGTGCCGCTCTGGAAGCTCTTCTGGCCGGCCTTCGGCGCCTCCAACCAGCTCTTGGCCGCCATGACCCTGACGGGCGTGACGGTGTGGCTGCGGCGGGAGGGACGTCCCTATTGGATGACGGGCCTGCCCGCGGTTTTCATGACCGCGGTCACCGTCTCCTCGCTGTTTTTGATCGTCAAGCCGTGGCTGACCGAAGTGGCCGCGAAGGGCTTCCATTTGCACCCCGTGGGGACGACGGGGCTGGCGCTGCTGCTCATCGCGTCGGCCTATTTCGTCGAGGTCGCGCGCGGGGCCGCGCGGCGGTCCTAGCCCCCGCGATCCCCGACCACGCGCGTCCGCGGCTTGCGCGCCTCTCGCGGCCTGGGAACCTCGGGGGGCACTTGACGTTGTAGTTAATCCATACTACAATTGTAGTAAGAATGAACTACAGTCCCACCTCTCTGTTCGGCTTCGAGAAATCCAAGGCGCGCCGAGCGCTCGTCGCTCTCTTCTTCAGCAACCCGGAGCAGGAATACTTCCCCCGCCAACTGGAAAGGCTCTCCGGCATCTTCGTAGGCAACCTTCAGAAGGAACTGATTAAGCTGGAGAGCGCCGGCCTGCTTGGATCAAGGCGACTTGGGAAGCTCAAGCTCTACAAGCTCAACACCAAACACCCCCTTTATCCCGAGCTCAAGGGCGTGGTCGCCAAGACCCTCGGACTCGAAGAAATGATCCGCAGGGCATTGACGAAACTCGAAGGAGTCAAGGCGGCCTGCATTTACGGCTCTTTCGCCCGCGGCCAGGAGCGCGCCTCCAGCGACATCGATCTTCTCCTCCTAGGTGATGTGCCTGAAAAGCCCCTCATCAAGGCCATCAAAGGCTTGGAAGAACAGCTCCAACGCGAGATCAACTACACGCTTTATTCTCAGGCCGCTTGGAAGAAGAGAAAAACGGCCAAGGACTCCTTCGTCATGGAAGTCCTCAGGCAGCCGAGAATCTCCCTCCTAGGAGAACCCGATGCCCTCCGATGATCTTCTGCGCAAGCTGACCGACGGCGGAGGTCGCCGGCCATTTCCTGGGCGCGGCCTACGAAGACCTGGTCTACAAGTTCGAGCAGATGCGCCGCAAGCGAAACCAGTTCACCTATGAGCCCGATCTGCCGATTGGGCTTAAAGAGGCCCAAGAGGCCCTGAAGACGGCCCGGGAATTCGTCCAGCAAATCCTCAGGCAGGCACGAAAGGAAAGCCCGCATCTGGAGATGGATTACCCAGTGTAGGCCGAGGAGCGTCACTCCCCGGGATCGATCCCCCCGACCTCCACGCCGAGCAGGTAGGCGAGACGGAAATCCATGCCGGTGAAAACGACGGCGGGCTTGGCCCTGGCCCCGTGGTGGTCGTCGAGGGAGTACTGGCTCCTCTGCCAGATGAAGTCGGCCGCGGGCCGCTGCCACACCGGGAGGGGCTGGGGGATCGTCCGCGTCCCCGAGATAGGCCACTTCACGAATTCCAGGTCCGTCCGGATCGAGTTGATCTTCTCAAAGCCTTGCTTGGAGCGGGGGTAGTCGAACTCGCGCATGGATTTCCCGGCCAGGGCCAGGACCTCGGCGCGGCGGGAGAGCCACCCGGAGAGGACGGGATTACCCGCGTGAAACGCCGTCATCTCGGGCCTGCGGTCGAGCAGCCAATACGAAAGATAGAGCCAGAACGAGTTGCCGGTGTGCTCGACGGAACCCGCCAGGCGCGCCAGGCCGCTCGCGAAATGGCCCCAGCGCTCGGTGTCCTGGTCGGCGAGCATCGCGCAGGCCAGCCCGAGGAAGCCGATATTATGATTGGTCGTGGAGTTGCGCCATAGGGTCGGCGCGGAGGCATAGGCGCCCCAGATCGCCTGGCGCTTGTCGGTGAACTCCCGCAAGGCCCGCCAGTATTTAGGATCCGGAGATGTTTGCGCGGCGGCGCTCAAGGCGGCCAAAGACAGGAGCGTGCCGGGCATGGGGCTGATGAGCCCGCCTCCCATATCGCTGAACTTGGTGTTGGTGCCGTCGGAGTTCTT
>CAYJXJ010000007.1:15409-53839 GCA_964374095.1 uncultured Elusimicrobia bacterium | reverse complement strand
TGGCCGCCCTAAGCGTACGCTGACCCGAAATCCAACCGACTTTTGACGCTGTGGGATTCCGCCGTTCTTATGTGCCCCGCACCTGTGGCCGCGGAATGAAGGACTGAAGCCCGTGGTTCGATGGCACTATGGTTCCCCGTCTCGTTGTATCTGAATTTATGGCCCAATCGAGAAATGCGAAACCATAACCGTCCCCCTCAGCCCGCCAGATAGATAAGCCAGAGGACAAAGGCTACGCCCCCCGTAGCCACGCCCCAGGCCGCCTTTGACGTGCCTGGGTTTGTGGGGCCGGCAGACATGCGGTATGAATCTGCCAACCCAAAGACCCAGAAGGGACCGAGGGTGGTCAGCATACCAGCATAACTTCCTGGGCTCACGCCCCCTCCGCCTGAGTCACTGATCGCTGGTCCAGAAATGACCAGGAAGAAGGTAACCATGTAAAATAGACCGGAGACTGGAAATAGGAGCAAGCCTTTGCCCCAATTTCCGTTCTGAAACTGGCCGGCGCCGCACCAAAAGAAGGAAGCCATAACGGCTCCCCACGGCGCCCGGGCGGGTGCACTTCGCGGGGTCGCGTTCGGGACCGCTTGTTCAGCGCTCATATTCGTTCACAGAGTGCGTTTCCTTAGCGATGATCAGATTGGCACCATTCTGTCCATCGCACTATAAGTCTACGGGTCTGCATAGGGTATGGTTATTCAGGACTGCGACAGGAAAATTATAGTGATTCGCAGGGTTCATTGGGAATTCTCCGGGGATTTTGGAGACGTGATATACGGCGGGGGGGCCGTATCGTATGGCGGCGCTATAGGCCAAGGCGATCAGCCGGGCTCCGGACCCCCCGACCGCCGCGATTGAGGACATGGGTGTAGATCATCGTCGTGCTCACATAATGGCCCAGCAACAACTGTAGGGTGCGAAGATCAACGCCGGCCTCCAGCATGTGGCGTGACGCAACGCGTGTATGCCGCCGGTCTTATGGATGCCGGCCTTCAGCTTGGTTTTGACGTATATTGGGCAGGCCGTATCGATGCACCCCGTGAAGATAGGACTCTTGGATCCGCTCCGAAGCCGCGCCCTGGCGCGCTAGACTTCCAGGCTCAAGAGCTTCTTGAACGCCCGCGAGAGCTTGCGGCTCTCGGCGTTGCCCCAGGCCCAGAGGGCTTCCTTCTCGGCCAGGATTTCGTCCCAGCCGGGATTGCCGGGGGCGCCCAGATACGACGGCAGTTCGACCACGTCTCCCGCGGAGGCGCCCTTGGCGGCGACTTGGCGGTAGGCTTGGCGGAAGGGGGTTCCATCCTTGGCCAGGGCCAGGGCCTGCTGGGTGGCGAGCATATCCGGGCTGACGGCCTGGCGGCAGCGCTCGGCGTCGACCTCCAGGCCCTCCGGAAGCCGCCGGGCCATGTCGAGCATGAGGGTCGCGGTATCGAGCGCCTCAAAAACCGGCCCCTTGGTCAGCTGGTAGTCGCGGTGATAGCCGGAGGTGAGCGCGCCGACCGCGAGCACCTGCTGCATCCAGCCCGGAAAGAGCATCGCCCGGGCGCGCGTGAGCTCCACGACATCGGGGTTTCTCTTCTTGGGCATGATGCTGCTGCCCGTGGTAAAGGCCTTGTCGAGCTTCATGAAGCCGAATTCGGTCGTGGAGTAGAGCACCAGGTCATCGGCGAGCACGCCGATGTCGCGCGCCATCACCGCCAGGGCGGCCAGCGCGACGGCCTCGATGCGCGGGCGGCTCGTCTGCACGCGCAGGGTGTTGCGCTGGACCCGGGCGAAGCCGAGGAGCTCGGCGATGTAGGCCCGATCCAACGGCAGGGGGACCCCATAGCCGGCGGCCGAGCCCAGGGGAGAGCAGTCCGTCTCTTCATACGCGTGGCGCAGGGAGCGGCAGGCGTCGAGCATGGCCTCGGCGTGGGACGCCGCCCAATGCGAGACGCTCGAGGGCATGGCCCGCTGGAGATGGGTGTAGCCGGGAAGGAGGACCCCATCCCAGCGCTTGCCGAATTTGACCCAGGCCGCGGACGCTTCGCAGGCGTAGCCGTGCAGGTCGAGGAGGCGGTCCTTGAGGTGCAGGCGCAGGTCGGCCTGCACCTGGTCGTTGCGGCTGCGGCCGGTGTGGATCTTGGCGCCCGCCGGCCCCAGGGCCTTGGTGAGCCATTGCTCGACGGCGGTATGGATGTCTTCCTGCTCGCGCAGGACCGTGAAATCCCCGGGCGTCATGAGCAGGTTCTTGAGCTCGTCGCGCAGGGCCCGGAACTCCGCGACGGTGAGCATGCCGGCGCGCGCCAGGCCCGCGGCGTGGGCGATCGAGGCGTAGACCTCGTAGGGCAGGAGGCGCACGTCGAGCTGGGGGTCCTGCCCGACGGTGTAGGCCTCGACGGCCGGGTCCAAGCCCGGCTTGGACTCCCAGAGCTTGGGAAGATCGGCGTGGGTCATTGAGACGCCTCCTGGGACTGGCCGAAATAGAACCGGATCAACCGCTCGTAGAACCGGGCGCCGGCCTCGATCTCCGGCAGGGTCATGTACTCATCGGCCGTATGCGACCGCCGCGAGTCTCCGGGCCCGACTTTGACCGCGGGCGTGCCCTTGAGAAAGGCCCAGTCGCTTACCGTGGGCGAGCCGAAAGGCTCCGCGGCGGGATTGGCGGCCAAGGCCGCCTTCACGACCGGGTGCGAGGGATCGGTGTCGACCGCCTCGTAGCGCTTGGAGCGGACGCTCACCGAACCCCTGATCCGCTTGCGGATCATATCGAGGATTTCGTTCGCGTCATAGGACGGAGTCGTGCGGATGTCCAGCGTCAGCTCGCAGAGATCCGGGATGACGTTGTGGCTCGTCCCGCCGCGGATCTGCGTGACCGCCAGGCTCGGCAGGCCCAAGGCCGGATGACTGCGGTCGAAGGTCAGTCCGGAGAGATCGAGGGCGTCTTTCGCCGAAGCCAGGACCGCGTTCTCGCCTCCCCCCCATGCCGCGTGCGCCGCGCGGCCCCGGGAGGTGACGGTCAGCAGCATAAGCCCCTTCTGGGCCACCGCGGGCCGAAGGCCGGTCGGCTCGCCGACCACCGCGGCCTCGAAGGCGGGCAGAGCCGCCAAAAGCTCCCGGATGCCGGCCCCCGTGGTTTCTTCCTCGCGGGCGGCAGCAATGAAAACCCGACCGTCAGGAGGGTTTTCATTGCAGACAGCTGCGACTCCCATAACCATGGCCGCGAGGCATCCCTTAGCATCATTCGAGCCCCGGCCGTAGAGTTTGTCGTCCTGGACCAAGCCTTCCAAGGCCGGCTTGGTCCAGGACCCTCCAACAGGAACGGTATCGAGGTGAGACACAAGCAACAGCGCGCGGGTGCCATTCCCCGCCGTTCCATAAAGGCTTCCACCGACGCGTATAGGGTTGAAGCCCAAGCCGTGCATAACCTCGGCCAGCAAGCTCGCGACTTCGGCCTCGCGACTGCTGGCCGAGGGCACCTTGACCAGTTCCCGCGCCAGTTCCCAGGCTTTCATGCCCCAACCGCCTCCGGCTCGCGCTCGGTCTTGGACAGCAGCAGCGTCCCGCAGCCCGCGTTGGTGAAAATCTCCTCGAGCAGGGCCCCGGGTTTGAGTCCGCTGAGAATATGGGCGCGGCCGACCCCGCCGCGCAAGGCCTCGAGACAGCCCTCGACCTTGGGGAGCATGCCCCCCGAGACCGTGCCATCGGCCATGAGCCCCTCGGCCTCGGCCGCCGTGGCGCAGGAAACCAGCGTCGCCGGGTCCTGGGGGTTCATGAGTATGCCGTCCGCGTCGGTGAGCACGAGGAGCTTCTCGGCGCGCAGGGCCTTGGCCAGGGCCGCGGCCACGGAGTCGGCGTTGACGTTGAGCACCTGGCCTTCGGGCCCCGCGGCCAAGGGAGAAACCACGGGAACCACCCCGTCTTCCAGAAGCTTCACGAGAACCGTCGGATCGGCCGAGACGATGTCTCCGACCAACCCGAAATCGACTTCCACGGCAGGCTGGCCCGGGGCGGGGACCACCAGGCGCGGCGGGCGCCTGCGCGCGGTGAGCAGACCCGCGTCCACGCCCGAGAGCCCGACCGCCGCGGTGTGATGCCGGCGGAAAGCCGCGAGAATGTCGACGCTCAGGCTTCCGGTGAAAACCATTTTGGCGACCTCGAGGGCCCCCGCGTCGGTGACGCGGCGGCCGGCCACGCGCCGCGGCTCGATCCCCAACTTTCGCGAAATCTCGTCGACCTGCGGCCCGCCGCCGTGCGCGAACACCACCCGGATGCCGACCTGGTGCAGGAGGCAGACGTCCTCGAGGACGGCCTCCAAGGCCTCGGGCTTGCCGAGGATGCGCCCGCCGGCCTTGATCACAAATACCTTTCCTTTATAGAGGCGGACATACGGCAGGGCCTGCTTGAGCGCGTGGATCGCGTCGTTCATGGTTCCTCCAACAAAGACAACAAAACGGCCTTGGCGGTGTGAAGCCGGTTATCGGCTTCCTGATAAACGGCCGATGACGGTCCATCGAGGGCCTCGTCCGAGACCTCCACGTTGCGCCGCACCGGCAGGCAGTGAAGCAGGATGGCGTTGGCGGTCAAGGCGACGGTGTCGGGAGTAATCTCCCACCGTCGCCTGAAACCGCCGTCCTGGGGCGGGGGCGTTCCGTAATTCGATAACCCGCCCCAGGACTTTGCGTAGACTACTTCAGCGCCCCTGAGCGCCGAGCGCTGGTCATCCGTCACAGTGAGGCTTCGGCCTCGCTCGCCGCACGTTTCAGCCACGCGGCGCATGACGTCAGCATCGAGATCATACCCCTCCGGTCTAAGGAGGGTCACATCCATCCCCGCCATGGCCGCGATCTCGGCGGCAGAATGCGCCACGGCCAGGGGCAGGGCCTTCACGTGAGGCGTCCAGGCCAGCACGAATTTGCGGGCCCGGGGGCGAAGCTCCTGGATCGTCATGAGGTCGGCCAGGGCCTGGCAGGGATGACCGAGCGCCGACTCCAGGTTGATGACCGGAACCCGGGCCCAGCGCTTGAAGGCGCTCAAAAGGAGCTCGGCTTTGTCCGCGGCCCATTCCTTGCCGGCGGGAAAGGACCGCAGGGCGATGGCGTCGACATATCCGGAGAGAACCCGCGCCGCGTCCTTGGCGTGCTCGGGCTTATCGGAATCCATCACCACGCCTTCAATGGCTTCGAGCGCCCATGAGCCGGCGCCGAACGTGAGGGTCACGGGGTGAGCCCCCAACTGGGCCGCGGCCACGGAAAATGCGGTCTGAGTCCGCAGGGACGGGTTCATGAAGCAAAGCGCGATGGACCGTCCCAACAGCGGCCGCCCTTCCGGCGCCCGCTGTTTCAGTTGCCGTGCCAGCGCCACAAGCTCAAGGACCGCGTCCGCTCCGGCTTCGTGAAGACTCGTGAAACCCCGGACACGGTTGCCGGTTTTCACGGATAAACCCCCGCCGACGCGAGCCCCTCGGTCTCGGGCCAACCCATCATGAGGTTCAAGTTCTGGACGGCCTGCCCCGCCGCGCCCTTGACCAGGTTGTCGAGCGCCGCGATGACCGACAACGTCCCTTTGGAAAACGCCAAGTGGATATCGCAGTGGTTGGTCCCGACCACGGTCTTGAGATCCGGAGGCTGGGGGACGATGCTCACGAAAGGCCGGCCGGAATAAGCCCGCTCATAAAGCCCCCGCACCCGCGCTTCGTCGCACTCAGCGGGAAGCTCGACCTGGCACACCGCGTAGATCCCCCGCACGAATGGCCCGGAGATGGGGACCAACGACACCGGCAAACCGGAACCCCCGGAGAGCGCGTCCAAGAGCTGAGTGATTTCCGGGACATGCGGGTGGGCCAGGGGCTTGTAAGCCCGCAGGCTTCCCTCCCGCGCCGGGTGGTGCGTGACGGGCGACGGCAGGGCGCCGGAGCCGGAGGAGCCGGTAACGGCGGTTACATGCGCCCGAGCTTTTATCCTGGCCCCGGCCAACGGGCCGAGGGCCAGGATGGCCGCGGTCGCGAAACACCCGGGATTGGCCACGCGGGTCGCGGCCTTGACGGCCGCGCCGTTAAGCTCGGGTTGGCCGTACACGAAGCTCTCCAGCAGGCCGGGCGCCGCGTGGTCATGACCGTAGCACGCCCGGTAAAGCGCGGACTCTCTCAGCCGGAAGTCGGAGGAAAGATCAAGCAGCCGCAGGCCCGCAGGGCCTGCGGCCAAGAGTTCCGGCACCTGGCGCATGGAGGATCCGTGCGATCCGCAAAGAAAGACCGCATCCAGACCAGCGGGATTGAGCGTCGGCTCGAACTTAAGACCGCCGGCCAGCCGCAGGTGCGGATGGACCCGCGTGACCGGCTGGCCGTGCTGAGATTGAGACGAGACCGCGGCAAGCTCGACCCGCGGGTGCGACAGCAAGAGCCGCAGGAGCTCTCCCCCCGCGTAGCCCGCCCCGCGCGCGACCCCGACCCGGGTCTTCATGCCGGCGCCCCCTCGGTCTTGACCGCCTGGAGGGCTGCTTCCACCAGAGCGCCGAGCCGCTCGGGCTCCAGCCGCGCGTTGACGGCCTTGAGACCGAGCTTTCCCTCGACGAAATCCCGGCCCACCGCGTTGTCGGTGGCCGGTCCCGAGATGGCGGCGATGGGCAGGCCCCGGGCCTTGAAGAGCTCGGCCGCGCCCCAGGCCGCGACCGGATCGGTCGCGCAGATGATGTGGGCCGCGCCGGCCGACATGAGCTCGGCGTCGGCGAGGATAGCCTGGACCCCGTATTCCCCGAGTATGCCGTCTCCCAACTCCACCACCAGGCAATCGGGCTCGGCCCGCCGCAAGGCGCTGAGGAGCCCCTTGGCCACCGGGACCGAGACTCCCTCCGTGGTCGAGACCACTCCCGCGTCGTTGAAGGAGAGGGCCGAGAAGGCCCCCCGGTCCTGCATGGTCAAGGTGTCGCGCAGCAAGGAGACGCCGGTGAGCTTGGCCGCGGCCACCCGCCAGCCTCCCTTGGTCAGATGCCGGATGATCTCCCCGCAGGCGAAGGTCTTGCCCGCGTTCATGCAGGAGCCGGCCACATAGACAACCGGAGCGCCCGGCGCCAGGGTCTCGCTCCACGCCACGGCCTCGTGCTTGATCGAGGCGGGAACACCCGTGCGCTCCCCGAGGTAGGGAAAACTCAGCACGCCGCCCAGCACCTCGCCCTGGAGCGGCGGCCCCAGCTCGATGTTGGTGGATGTACAGCGGCCAAGCACCCCGCCCAAGTTGAGGATATCGAGCCGGTCGCCGACCTTGACCTCGCCGGGAATGACCCCGGCGTAGCCCCGCAGGGCCCTCCGGGAGCCCAGCACCCCGGCCAGGATGTCGCCGTCGTTGAGCTCGATCATGCGCCCATGGAGGTCTTCGACCGTGTTGTAGACCGACTTGCGGCCGCGCACGCGCACCGCGACCACGATCCCCTCCTCGGCGATGATGCGGTCGGAAAGTATGGCCTGGCGGCCGACCTTGGCGTTCTTGGTCGCCGAGGCGATCTTGTCGAACGAGACTTTCATTCTGCCTCCTCACGGGCGGGGGCCCTCTCCGGGAGAGGAAGGACATCTCCCTTCGGGGACGGCGGCCCCATGGCCGCCGCGAGGGCCATGGGCAGGGCGTGGATGCGCGAAAACCCCGCGGCCTCGGCCCCGGTCCACAGCCCCACGCTCTCGCCGTAGCGCGCCTTCTGCGCCGCCATGAGACTGGCCGGACTCCGCACTCCGGTGACTGAAAACGCCCCGGGCGAGAGCTTCAGCCGCGCCTCTCCGGTCACCCGCCCCTGGCTGGAGTCGAGCATGGCCTCGATGTCCCGCATCACCGGGTCGTAGTAGAGCCCCTCATGGAGCTGCTGGCCGTAGAAATCCGCCAGGTGGTTCTTCCAAAAGGACTGCCAGCGGGTCAGCACGAGCTTCTCGAGTTCCTGATGCGCGGCGATGAGCATGAGCGGCGCCGGGGCCTCGAAGGCCACGCGGCCCTTGATGCCGAGAACGGTGTCTCCCAAATGCACGCCTCGCCCGATGCGGTAGCGACGCCCAAGCTCATGCAGTTCCAGGACCAGCACGGGTCCCCGCCGTCGCCGACCGTCAAGGCTGACCGGTATCCCCTTTTCGAAGCCCACCACCACGCTGGTCGGCGACTTAGGCTCAGGCCCCGGAGGCGCCGGGAAAGCCGCGTCCGGAACCTCCGCCCAGGGATCGTGTGTCTCCCTTCCCCCCACCGTCGTTCCCCACATCCCCGAGTTCACGGAATAGGCCGCGGTTTTCTCAGGGATCACGATGCCCCTTTCCTTCAACCACGCGGCCTCCTGCGCCCGGCTCCAGCCGAGTTTCCGAACCGGGGCATGGACCTCAAGCTTCGGGGCCAGCACCTGGAAAGCCGCGTCGAATCGAAATTGGTCATTGCCCGCGCCGGTCGAGCCGTGCGCCAAGGCGTGGGCCGAGAGCTCCAGGGCCAGCGTCGCGACCGACTCGGCCTGGAGCACCCTCTCGGCCGAAACCGAAAGCGGATACACCCGTCCGCGCAGAATATTGCCTTGGATGAGCCGGACCACGAAGCGCGAGAAGAGCTCCGACCGGCCGTCCAGGGTCCGGTGTTCCTCCGCTCCGAGGGACAGGGCGCGCGTTTTGATCGCCGCAAGCTCCCCCGGGAAGAATCCCCCGGTGTCGACCGTGGCCGTGACCACGCGCGCGCCGAGGGTCTCCCGAAGCCAGGCCAGGCAGAAGGTGGTGTCGAGACCGCCGGAGTAGGCCAGCACGATCAGGGGTTTCTTCATTCGGCCCTCGATTTAGGACCCTACGCCGATGCGGGCGCGCAGGAATTCAACCAGGCGGGAGACGCCGCGGGCCGAGCCCGTGGCGCAAAAGACCGTATCGTCGCCGGCGATGGTGCCCACCACGTCGGGCAGGGTCAACTCATCGATGGCCAGGCCCACCCGCTGCGCGGTCCCGACCTCGCAGCGCACGACCGCGAGGTTGGCCCCCGCCTTGGCGGCGGTTTTGACCCAGGCTCGAATCGGAAACTCCGGGTCCCGCGCCTGGGTCCGGGGCAGGGAGGCCTGGTAGCGGCCCGAGACCTTGACCACGCCCATCTCGGCCATGTCCCGCGAGATCGAGACCTGGGTCGCGCTCACCCCCCGCCGGGAAAGCGCGGCCACGACCTGGTCCTGAGTCCCCAGCGGCTCCGAGCGGATAACGCTCAGGAGGGCGGCCTGCCGGGATTTCTTATCTGCATCTTTATTCATTATAATGAATATTTAAACATATGCCCCCCTTTCTGTCAAGGGCCTGGGCTTTTGCTATGATGGCCCCATGGCACCCTCTGAAAACGGCTCCGACAAGGCCGCTGCCGCGGCCGGCTGGCCCGCGATCGAATCGGTCCTATTGATCGACGGCGACAACGACCCCAATTTCCCGCCGGACTTCCCGCTCAACGAGCGGGTTCTCGTGCGGGTGTTCGTGCGCCCCGAGGCCAAGATGCCTCGGGGCCTGGAGCGGCGCCTGACCGGCATCCCGCAATGCGTGGCCGTATCCGTGCCCAAGGGCGGGGCCAACGCGGCCGACTTCGGGATGTCCCTGCACGCGGGGATACTCCACGCGAGCGTCCCGCTCAGCATTCCCTTCACCTTGGTCACCAACGACAAGGCCCTCTCGGTCATGGCCCAAGAACTCGGACGGCTGGGCCGCCGCGCCGAGATTTGGACCTCGCACCCCGACCGCCAGACCCCCGCGGCGCGCCGCGCGCCGTCTCGCCGCGGCTCCAGCGCAAGTTCGGGCGCAAGCTCCGGAGGCGGACGCGGAATGCGCCGCGGCAGAGGCGGCTCCGGCCGCCGTCCCCGCGCGGCCCAGCCCCGAACAACGCCCGCCGCGCCGGCCGAGGCCAAGGCCGCGGCCGCGCCTCCCGCAGTTCCCGGCGCGATCCTATCGGGAATCGCCGCGTCCTACGCCGGTCGCCTGCGCAAGCGGCGCGACCCCCCGTCGCGCCTCAAGTCCCTCCTAAACGATATCTCCAACCGCACCGCGACCTCCGGATTCACTCCTGAGGAGATTCTCGGAGAGCTTAAGCGCAGCCACGGGGTCCAGGTCGACGACGCCGGACACGTCAAGCTGGCTCCGGCCGGTTGATCGGGGGACTCGGCCCCGGATGCCGCCCCGCCGCGGGCTCGGCCGGGTCGGTCTTCACGCTTGCGAGAATCCGCCGGACGGCGTCCCTGAGGCATTTCGGCGTGAAAGGCTTGGCCAGGACCTGCGCCTCGCCCCGATCCTCCACGACGGCCCCGAAGCGGGAGACGTCGCCGGTCACCAGGAGAACCCGCGGCGGGGCGGGGAGACGGCGCGCCCTGTCGAGCAGATCATTCCCATCCCCGTCGCCCAGGTGGAGATCCACGATGAGCAGGTCGAAGGCCCGCCCTTCGAGCGCGGCAAGACCCTCGGACGCCGAACGGGCGGCCTCCACGCGCTGTCCGTCGGCCTCCAACACGCGCCGCATGAGGTCGAGGACCCCGGGCTCATCGTCGACCACGAGCACCCGGCGTCCGGGAGCCGGCGGCGGGAGCGGCGCGCCGGCGCGCCGCTCGGATGGATCCGCGACGGGAAGCCTCAGCCGGATGAGCGCCCCTCCCCAGCGGGAGGCCTCGCAGACGATCGAACCACCGTGGTCGGAGACGATCTGCCGGCAAATGGCCAGCCCCAAGCCGGTCCCATCGGCCCTGGTCGTGTAGAAGGGCTCGAATATGCGCTCCCGGTCGCGCGGCGCCACCCCGGGGCCGCTGTCCAATATCTCGAGCACGACCTCCCCGGCGTCGCGCCGGGCGGCCACGCCCAGGCGCCTGGGCGCGGGCGCGTTCTTCATGGCCTGGCAGGCGTTCTGGATGATGTTGATGAGCACCTGCTGGATTTCCTGCGGGCTTCCCCAGACCGGAGGCAGGCCCGCCTCCATGCCGCATTCGAGCTCGACGCGGGCGCTCTTCTTGATCCCGTGCTCTAGGAGCAGCAGGCTCTCCTCCAACACGCGCCGGACCGCCACCGGTTCCCGGCAGCCGCGCGACTTCCTCACGAAGAGAAGGAGGTTGGAGACGATTTCGGAACTGCGCCTCGCGTTGGCCGCGATCTGTTCGAGGTCCTGGCGCAAATCCGGCGGATGCGCGGAGGCGTGCGCGGGGTCCAGAAGAATCTCCGCGTAGCCCACGACATTGGTGAGCGGGTTGTTAAGCTCATGCGCGATCCCCGAGAGAAGCTGGCCCGTGAGGGCAAGTTTCTCGGCCTGAACGAGCTGCGCGCGAATGGCCTTGTCGGCGGTAACGTCCCGGGCCACCAGGGCCCACTCCCGGCCGCCGGCCGCTTCCCCCCGGGGGGCCCAGGCCAGGCTCAGGTCCAGGCTCCGGCCGCCGCGGGCGACGGCCTTGGCCTCGGCGTTGGCCAAAACCCCCTCCGCCGCCAGCCTCGCGGCCAAGCGCCCGACCTCGCCGGGCTCCAAGACCCTTTGCAGGACCGTGCCGGCCATCTCCGCGGCGGAGTAGCCGAAGAGGCGCTCGGCGCCACGATTCCAGAGGATCACCCGCAGCTCCGAGTCGAGGCCGATGATCGCGTCCAAGGAGCCGTCCACGACGGTCCGGTAGCGCTCCTCGGAAAGGCGCAGGTCCTGGGTCCGGCCCTGGAGCGCCGCGGCCATGGCGTTGAAGCTCTCCGCGAGGACGGCCGTCTCGGCTGATCCCCCGGGAACGACGCGGTGCGAAAAATCGCCCGCGGCCAGGCGCCGGGCCGCCACGACCAAATTCCCGATCGGAGCGGTCACGCCGCGCACTTGGGCGAGGACGAGCGCGGCCATGAGCGACCCTCCGAGCAGGCACAGCCACAGCGTCAGGCGCTGGATGCGGGAGACCGGGGCCAGGAAGTCCTCGGAGGCGGCCTCGATCCTGACCAGCCACGGAGCGCCGGGCACGGCGCGGGACGCCGTGAGACTAGGGCCTGGGACGGCGATGTCTCCGAGCAGCCTGCGCCCGCGGCCGTCCACGAGAGACGCCGACCCTCTCGAACCGCCGCGCGAGCGGCCCAGCATGCCCGAGAGGGGAGCCAAATCCATGGCCATGAGAAGGACCCCCCGGAGCTCGCCGTCGGTATCTCGGATCGGACGCCCCAGAACCGCCGCGGATGCGTCCGACTCGACGTCGGAGAGATAGCGCGCCCCCTTCCCCAACCTCCGGACGGCATCGACGTGCGCCCGCCGGGCCGTCCCCAAGTCTCCCGAAGCCGCGACCGGGACGCCGGCCAGGTCCACGAAGACGATCGCCCGATACGCCGCGGTCCTGCGCCGGACGGCGCGAAAATACGAGGCCAACTCCCGCCGGTACGACTCGGCCTCCTCCAGCAAGCCGTACTCGCGGTTGCGGATGTAGTGCTGGAGCGGGGGAATCTCCGCCGCGGCGTCGAGGTCGCTCCGCCGGGCTTCCAGGGCGGCGTGGACATCCTGGGAAACGCGCTGGGCGAGGGCGTCCACCTCCCTCTGCGCTCCCGCCAGAATGGGGCCGCGCGCGGCCCGGTAGAGGGTCAGGCTCGACATGACGACGCCGAGCACCGCCAACGGCAGGACGGCCAGAAGCAGCCGCCGGGCCAGCGGCGACGGGTAAGAACCGGGAGGAAGGCGGGCGGCGGGCTTGAGATCGTGTGCCATGCCTCTCGGGGGACGGCGCCGGGGGCGCTAGGCCCGCTTGGCGTGCCGCAGTTCCTGCGCGATCTCCCGAACCACGCCGAGAAGAAACCGCTGCTGACCCGCGGGGAGGTCCGTCAGGAGGGACTCCATGGCTCCTCCGTGGAGCCGCTCCGGCTTTCCGGCCGTGCCCTGGGAAGGCAGGAGCGCCGCCGGCTCCGCCCCGAGGGCCTTGGCCACGGTCATCAGGGTCTTTAGGCTCGGGACGTTGGCCCCGCGCTCGAGTTGCCCGTAGAATGACGAGTCGATCCCCGCGGCCTCGGCGACCTGGGCCTGCGTCATCTTCAGGGCCGCGCGCAGGCTGCGCATCCGGCGGCCGATCTCGACGTAGAGAGGGTCCATGCCCCCCTATTGAACGGCTTTACGGGACCGGATTGAAAGATCACATAGGCCCTGTCGTCAGGGTTTATAGGCCTGGCGAAGGAATTCGCCGCGGGCGCCGCCGAGCGCGACGGCGGCTACGGCCGAACCATCCCGATTCCGACATCGAGGACTTCCTGCTTGAGCGAAGCCCTCGCTTCCGTCGGATGCTGGACCGCGTCAAACGGGAAAAGGGAGGGATGCCGCCGGCCGCGCACCGAAAATCCCGCGGCGCTTGAGTCCGCTTGCTCCGCAGGGTTCTGCCCGGCGTCCCGCCCTCGGGACTGTCGTCAACCCCGGCCCGGACCCAGGGTTTCAGCGAAGAGCCGGCGACGGCCCTCGTGAATCGGCCGCATGAAGCCCCGCGCGGCCTCGATCTTCTTGGCGTCCACCGGTCTTCCCGCGGCGCTCTCCATCAGCGCGTCCAGGGAGCGCCGCCCGTCGCGCACCTGGCGGCGCAGGTCTCCCGCGGAAGAGAAGAGCCGGCCGCCCGTCGTCGAGGTCCCCGAGACGATGCTGATGAAGGAGTCGAAGGACCCCAGGCCCTTGCGGGCGACCACTTTGCGGGCCGCCCAGAAGTAGGACTTGGGCTCCCGGTGCATCTGGTAGAAGGAAACCAGGAACCGGTAGAAGGCCATGTACTCCCGCCTGTAGAGCCGGTCGTACTCGCCCTCGGCGCGGGTCCCGGAAACCTCGCCCCGGAGGACCCGGGCGATGGCGCGGGCGGCGAGGTAGCCCGCGTAGGTGGCCAGGTGCACCCCCGAGGAGAACACGGGATCGATGAAGCAGGCGGCGTCGCCGGCCAGGAATATCCCGCCGCGCGCGAACTCGGAATGGCAGTAGCTGAAGTCGCGCTCCACGCGCACGCGGTCATAAAGCGGACGGCGCGAGGGCCGGGCCTGCGCCAGAAGCTCCGCCACCGACGGGCACTCGCCGATCATGCGGTTGAGAATGGCGGCCGGGTCGGGGACTTTGAGACGCTCGAAGGCGGCCTTGGCCATGACGACCCCCACGGAAGTCAATTCATCGGAGACCGGGATATACCAGAACCAGCCGCGGCGGAAGGCCGCGCAGTAGATGTTGCCGCGCCTCTCGCCGGGAAACCGCTTGCCGCCCTCGAAATAGCCGAACACCGCGATGTTCTTGAAGAAGGGGTCCCAGTGCCTCTCACCGAAGTGCTTGGTCGCGATGCCCTCGCGGCCCGAGGCGTCGATCACGAAGGGCGCGCGAAACACCGCGCGTCCCTTGCGGCCCAGGTCCACGGACACGGACTTGAGGCCGCCCGCGCCGGGCTCAAGTCCCAGGACGGGGCTCTCCTCGAAGACCTTCGCGCCCAGCGCGCGGGCATGCTCCAGCAGCATCTGGTCGAACTCCGCGCGCCGGACCTGGTAGGCGTGGAGGTAGCGCGGATGGCCGCCCGCGCGCCGGTCGAGCTTGTCCGTGCGGTAGAAATGGAAAGTCCAAGGCTTTCGCACCTTGCCCCAAAGGAAGGTTCCGCCGTACTTCTTGGGAAAACCGTAGGACTCGACGCGCTCCTTGAGCCCCAGCCCCGCCAGGACCCCCATGGTCGTCGCGGGCAGGAGCGACTCGCCGATATGATAGCGCGGGAAGCGCTCCTTCTCGAAAAGGGCCACCCGGAGGCCGTCCTTCGCCAGAAATCCCGCCGCGGTCGAGCCCCCCGGCCCCCCGCCCAGAACGATCGCGTCGAAGTCCCTGCGTCCGTGCCGTCTCATGGTTCTCCTCCAGTATCCTTAGGACCTGCCGCTCCATTACGATTGGAAGGGCAGGCATTTCCTTCGGTCATATTCGCCTCCGTGTCAGTAACACACGCCCAGGGGCGAACCCCGGCGACGGGGGCCCGTGAGCATCCCCGGCGCCGTCCCGTTGAGCAGCCTTCCCGCGGCCTCGGGCCGGCGGCCGTCGAGCGTTTCCACGTCGGGCCGGGCGCCGTCCATGGCCGGAGAAAACAGCGATAACGCCGACAGGGGACCCTTTCCCGAGCGGAAAACGTGGACGTCGCCGGGGGGAATCACCAGCCAATCTCCGGCGGCCAGGGGCGTGCGGACTCCGTCCACCTCGGCCTCTCCCGCGCCGCCCAGAATGAACAGGAGCTCCCACGTCCGCCGGTGCACGACCGCGGGCGTCTCAGCGGCCGGCGGCAGGCTCTCGTGGAGGACGGTAAACGGGAAGCGGCGCGGGTCGAGGGGAATGAGCCGCAGGCTGAGCGCCCCCATTCGATCGGCCGCGAGGGCTTCGAGGCTTCCTTTGGCGGGACAGATTCGACGCCGATGCCCTGACGCCCGGATCGAAGCTCCGCCATTCGTCACCGGCGCATCAGTTTCACTCGGCGCTCGCATGGGTTGCCTCATTTTCCGCTGAATAGAGATGCGGCATGCCGGTCACATAGTGCGTGAAACGCACACCGCGACGAACGGCATGAGTCTGGATCCGTTGGTAGCCGAAAATCGCGAGGGCTTGCTCGTAAACGTAGCGGTCGATCTCGCGGCCGAGCTCCTCTCGCTTTCCATCCTCGATGGTCCGGGCCATTTCCTCGAGACGGCGGTCGTATTCCGGGAGCCTACCCTGACTATACGGGGACGGGGAGTACAGCGCGATAGACTGGATGAAATAGGAGTGTCCCATCGGATCCGGCAGGCCCCCGACCCCCATCTTGAACCGCGGATCGGCGAATCGTTCGAGAAGTTGCGCGTCGGAGGACACGGTCGGCCGCACGCGCACCCCGACCCTGGCCAGCTGGGCCGACAGTATCTTGGCTGTTCGCACGGCATTGGCGTTGACGATGGCCGAAACCTCGAAGCCTTTCGGATAACCCGCCTCGCGCAGGAGCGCGCGCGCGCGCCGGGGGTCGTATGGATAGGGCTTGAGGTCGGGGTTATGGCCGGGCTCTCCCGGCATGGAGAGAGTCGCCAGGGAAACGGCGTTTCCCATCGCGTCATAGCGCACGAGAGACTCTCGGTCCACCGCGAGGTTCATGGCCCTCCGGACCCGCACGTCCGAAAAGGGACCCTCCGATGGATTCATCGCCGCGAAGGCCGTGAAAAAAGTCCGTCCCTTGATGATGGCGGTGTCGCGGCGCTTTTGGACCTCCAGCGTCTTGGTGCCCGGGATATTGGTCACGAGGTCCACTCGTCCGGCGAAGAGCTCCTTTAGCTTCTCCTCCTCGGGAATAAAGCGGAAGACGACTTCGTCGAGCTTGGGAACGCCTGGCATCCAGTAGTCCCGATTGGCCCTAAGGACCACAGCCCGACCCGGCTCAAGCGAGTGGAAACGGAAAGGCCCGGTTCCGACGGGACGCGACGTCAGGCCCGCCTCTCCGGCCTCCCTGAAATGAACGGGCGGGAGAATGAGCAGGATGCAGAGGCGATTGAGCAGTATCCCGTCCGGTTGATGGGTCACCACGTCCACCGTCATAGGATCGACGACTTCCACGCGCGAGATCGTCGCCACGAAAGGAAATCCGGGAAAACCGGTCTTGGGGTCCAGCAGTCTTTCCATCGTGAAGCGCACGGCTTCGGCGGTGAGGGGCTCGCCGTTATGGAAGCGCACCCCCTCCCGCAGCTTGAAGCGCATGCGGAGGGGATCGATCCTCTCCCACGAGACGGCCAGGGCCGGCTCGACGCGCCCCGCCGCGTCGAAGCGCACCAGCCCCTCATAAATCTGTTGAAGGAGCGTATGGTTTTTCTCCGAGAACTGCTTGTGCGGATCGAGAGCCAGGGGATCGCGGACGTCGTCGCAGAGGATGAGCCTCCTGGGCGGCGGCGCCTCCGCCCCGCGGGCCAGCCCGACGAACAAACAGAACCACAAGGTCGCGCCGGCCTTCATTTTTGAGCGATGAGGAGCACGGAGGCGGGCGCCATCCCGGTGACCACTGAATGGCGGATCACGCGCCGAAATCCCGCCCCGCGCAGCCAGGACCGGTAGTCTCTCTCACGATAGACCGCTCCCTCCCGGTTGAAGGTGGCCATGAAGACTCCGAATACCGCGTCGAAGGCGGGGGCCGCGCCGGAGTCGTGGGTCATGAAATCGTGGACGGCGACGCGCCCCCCGGGAGCCAGGGCGCGGGCGCAACGAGCCAGCATCCGACGATTGGTCCCCGCGCCCTCGTTGTGCGTCACGTTGGAGAGCAGGATGGTATCATAATGCCGCGGCGTCGCCGCCAGACGCCGGTAGTCTCCGGGGACGAGCCGAATCCGCGTCCTGAGAGGCTCGTCACGCCAAAGCCGCCGCGTCACGCGCAGGCTGTCGGGAAGATCCAACAGGTCGGCTTGAAGTCCCGGAGCGCGCCGCAGCAGCGCCAGGGAGTAGTCTCCGGTGCCGGCGCCGACGTCGAGCAGGCGCCGTCCGGCAATCCCGCCCAGCCGACGCGCCACCGCCTCGGCGGGGCGGCGCGCGACCCAGCGCATGCCGGTCACGTACTCCCGCGTGAAACCTCGCGCGGCCCTCATCCAGCCTTGGAGGCCGCGCCGGGGAATACCGCGCGCGAGAACTCCCCCCAGTTCTCCCCAAGCGGGCCAAAGCATGTCCTGCCAGCGCAGGATCGAACCGAAGTCCTCCGCGACTCCCCGGATGAGATAGCGCGACGCCGCAGCGGAGTTGGCATAGAGACGCCCCGCCCGCACCAGCAGGCCCATGGCGACCAGGGCGTCGAGGAACAGGCGGGTCGGCCTGGGGCTGAGCTTCAGGCCGCGGCAAACGCCCTCCAGCGATCGAGGTCGGCGCTCCAACAGATCGAAAAGCCCCAAACGCGCCGCCACGAAGAGGATACGCGCCTCCCGATAAGCCTGTACCAGCCCCACGATGCGCCCCAGGCCGTTCGTATAGCTCACGCCGGCGCCCCCGCGCCCAGGAAGCGGTTCAAGGTCTGGAAGCGCCGCGCGGTCGGAGGCGGGGTCTCAAGGTCGACGGCCGCGTCGATGACGGCCGGCCGGCCGGAGCGCAGCGCCAGCCCCAGGGCCCCGGCGAGCTCCCCGGGCCGCTCGACGCGCAGGCCGAGCGCGCCCATGGCCCGCGCCGCCCCCGCGAGGTCGAGCCGCGTGCCGAACCGGGAGGAGACGAACTTTCCCCCGAACTGGGCGCGCTCGCCGTGATAGACCATGCCGTGGCCCCCGTTATTGAGTATGATCCAGACCACCGCGGCCCCGGCCTCGACGGCGGTATGCACCTCGAAGCCGTTCATGGCGAAGGCCGCGTCTCCGGCGATGCAGAGGACCGGCCGCTCCGGGGCCGCGAGCTTGCCGCCCACCGCCGCCGCCACGGCGTGGCCCATGGAGGCGAAGCCCATGTTGGCCACGAAGGAATGCGGGCGCGCGAGGGTCAGGTAGTGGATGGCCCAGGCCATGGCGTTGCCGATGTCGACGAAGAGGAGGGCGTCCTCCGGAAGGACGTCTTGGAGCTCCCGCATGAGCCGCGGGGGCTTGAGCGGCAGGCTTTCGTCCTCCATGAGCTCGGGCGACTCGAACCGGGGGCAACGGGCCTTGAAGTCCGCCATCTCCCGCGACCGGCGCTCGAGCTCCAGGGATCGGGCGCTCCACCGGAGCTCCCGTTCCACTTGAAAGCCCAGCTCCGAAAGAGTGGCGCGGGCGTCGCCGACCATCGCGACCGCGGCGGGGTAGTTGCGCCCGATCCGCTCGGGGTCTATGTCGATCTGAAGCAGGCCCCCGGGCGGGCAGAGCGCGGGGTCCCAGGCGTCGGTCACCTGCTCTCCCAGACCGCTTCCCGCGACAAGGAGGACGTCGACGCCTTCCTCGACCAGGTAGGCCCGCGCTTGGGGCGACCCGGCGAATCCGAGGACCCCCAGCGACAGGGGATGATCCTCGGGGAAGGAACCCTTGGCCTTTGGGGACGTGGCCACCGGGATGCCCAGCCGCTCGGCCAGGGCGCGCAGCTCCCGCCATGCCCCGGAGACCTCCACGCCGTGCCCGGCCAGAATGGCCGGACGCCGGGCCCGCACCAGGGCCCGCGCCGCGCTCCGGACCGCCGCCCGGTCAAAGCTCGCCGCCGAAGCCGCGGGGCCGGACTCCGGGGCGCTCCCCGCTTGCGCGCGCGCCATATCGGCCGGCAAGCTCAGGTGCACGGGACCCGGACGGCCGGTCAGAGCGCAGCGCAGGAGGCGGTCGACGGTCCGCGCGGCGGCCGCGGGATTGGCGAGCATGAGGCTGCGCTTGGCCGCCGCGCGGTACAAGGCGGTGGTGTCGACCGACTCCGGGCTCGACTCCTGGGCCGCGCCGCGGCCGAAGGCCCAGGTCGCGACCTGGGCCGTGAGCACGAACAAAGGCACCGAGTCCATGGCCGCGCAGGCCACCCCCGTCAGGGCGTTGGTCGCGCCGGGCCCCGTGGTCGCGCAGCAGGCCCCCAGCCCGCGCCGGGCACGGGCGTAGCCGTCGGCCATGAAGGCCGCGCCCTGCTCGTGCTTGGCCAGCACGGGCCGGATGCGCCCCCGGCGGAAGAGCGCCTCGTAGAAGGGCATGACCGGGCCTCCCGGCACGCCGAAGACGTGGCCGACGCCCTCCCGCTCCAGGACGTCGAGTATGCACTCAACCACGCTGCCCATGCCCTATAATACCATATAAGTGTCTATATAGTAATTCACGTTATTCGAGCATATCGTCAATATCACCCCAAACGCGCAAGACCCGCCCCTTGCATTTCGCCGGTTTTCCCGTTAAACTGTCCCTTGGACCGGATAGGGGAAACCATGGCCGAGACCAAGCGCTTCTACACGACCGCCGACGCGAGCCGGATGTGCGGGGTCTTTCCGACCACGGTGATCAAGTGGATCAAGGACGGCCGTCTTAAAGCCAGCGTGACCCCCGGCGGCCACCGGCGCATCATCCGCGAGGATCTGGTCCGCTTCATCCGCCAGTGCGGCTACCCCATGCCCGCGGAGTTGGCCTCCCCCCAGAAGCGCATCCTGATCGTCGATGACGACCCGGCCGTATGCCGCATGCTCCAGCGGGCCTTCCGGGACTATCCGCACCTGCTGCGCGTCGAGGCCTTGACCAGCGGCATCGACGCCCTGGTCGCCATGGGCAAGAACCCCCCGGACCTGGCCATCCTGGACGTGGTCATGCCCGTGGTGGACGGCGCCAAGCTCTGCGCCTCGCTCAAGGCCAACCCCGCCACGCGGGGGGTCAAGATCGTCGCCATCACCGGCAAGAGGCTGCCCGAGGCCAAGCAGCGTTTCATCGAAGATAACAGCGACGCCTTCCTGCGCAAGCCGCTGTCGATCCCGGAACTCAAGGCCAAGGCGGCCGAGCTCCTCGGGGTGACCCTCACCCCGGTCGCGGAGGCGCTGGCGGCCTAGACGCGGGCCAGCGCCCGCAGTTCGTCGAGGTCGAAGGGCTTCTGAAGGAAGGCGTGCGCCCCGCGGTCCAGGGCCAGCGCCTCCCGGTTCGGGTCCCCGGAGACCACGACCACCACGGCGTCGGGCGCCTCCGCCCGGATGTCCTCGATGACGGCGATCCCGTCGACCAGCGGCATGCGGATGTCCAAAAAAACCACGTCGGGCCGCTCGGTCCGGGCCAACGCGGCGGCGCCGGCGCCGTCCTCGGTCTCGATGACGCGGCAGCCGGCTCCCTCCAAGGCCCGCCGGATCACGCGCCGCACCCCCGCCTCGTCATCGACCACCAGGACCTTCGTTTCCTTCGTCATGGCCCACCCCCCTTCCTTCAGTACCAGGATAGCCCGCGGGCCTGACGCCGGGGTTAGGAAGGGCTTAACTCCCGCTGAAGGCCTCAGCGGTCGAGAATCTCCCGGACCTTGGCGAGGAGTTGAGCCGGCGCGAAGGGCTTGGCGAGAAAGTCCAAGTCCGCCGGGAGGACGCCCTGGCGGGACATGGACTCGTCGGCGTACCCCGAGACGAACAGGGGGCGGATGTCGGGGCGCAGTTCGCGGACGCGCTGGGCGAGGCGCCGCCCCCCTTCTCCCGGCATGATGGCGTCGGCGATCAGGAGGCGGATCTCGCGCGTGAGGTCCTCCGCGACCCGGCGCAGGGCCTCGTCGGCGTCGGCCGCCTCCAAGACCCTATAGCCCTGCCCCCGCAAGGCGCGCGCGGCCAGCCGCCGCACCGCCGGCTCGTCCTCGGCAAGCAGGAGGACCTCCGCGCCGCGAAGCGACCCGGCCGTCGGCGCGGGCGGGCCGACCGGAACCGCGCGGCCCCCATGCGCGGGAAGATAGATGTCGAACCGAGCCCCCCGCCCCGGCGCGCTCTCGGCGCCGATCCAGCCTCCGTTCTGCTTGACGATGCCCAAGCAGGTGGCCAGCCCCAGACCCGTGCCCTTGCCAGGCTCCTTGGTGGTGAAAAAGGGTTCGAAGAGGTGAGCCTTGACCTCCGCGGTCATGCCCGTTCCCGTGTCGGCGATGGAGAGGAGCACGTAGTCCCCGGGACGAGACCCCGGGCGGGACCCGCAGAAGACCGCGTCGAGCGCGGCATGCCCCAGGGACAGCGTGAGCTTGCCGCCGCCGGGCATGGCGTCGCGGGCGTTCACCGCCAGGTTCAAGACGAGCTGTTCGACCTGTATGGGGTCGATGAAGGCGACGGCCGGCCGCGGCGCCGGCCGCAATTCGAGAGCGATGTCCTCCTCGATGACCCGCCGCAGCATGCGCTCCAAGCCGGCGACCAGCTCGCTTAAGTCCACCGGACGGGGTTGGATGACCTGCTTTCGCGAGAAGGCCAGAAGCTGGCGGGTTAGGGCCGCGGCGCGCAACGCGGTGCTCTTGATCTCGGAGAGGTCCACGCGCAGGGGGCTCTCCGGGGGAAGCTCCAGCAGGCAGAGGTCGGCCAGCCCCATGATGGCGGTGAGCAGGTTGTTGAAGTCGTGCGCCACGCCTCCGGCCAGGCGGCCGATCGCCTCCATCTTCTGGGCCTGGCGCAATTGGGCCTCGGTGTCCCGGAGAGCCTGCTCCGCCTGCCTGCGCGCGCTTATGTCGCGGATGATCGCGGCGAAGGACCGGCCCCCGCCGGCCGCCCATTCCGACAGGGACAGCTCCAGCGGAAATTCCGCCCCGTCTCTTCGCAGGCCGGAAAGTTCGACCGTACGGCCGATCACCCGGGGTTGGGAGCCCGCCGCCTGGCGGCGTGGGTATCGTTCCGGGATGATGCCGGATAACGGGCGCCCCATCAACTCCGAGCCGCTCCAACCGAAGAGTTTCTCGGCCGCCGGGTTGAGGTATGTGATGCGGCCCTGTTCATCCGCCGTGATGATGGCATCGACGGCCGTGTGCGTCAGCGCGCGAAACTTCTCCTCGCTCTCGGCGACGGCCCGCGCCGCGGCCCTCAGCTCGGCGCCTTGGGAGGCTTCTCGAAGGGCGCGCCGGACCGCGGCGGACAGCCGCTTGGGATCGGTCTTGAGGACATAGTCCGTCGCGCCCCCCAGCAGGGCCTGGACCGCATTGTCCTCGCCCATGGTCCCGGAGAAGAAGATGAAGGGAATCTCGGGACGCCGCTCCCGGGCCATCCGCAGCGCCTCCCCGCCGTCGAAGGACGGGAGGGTGTAGTCGGAGACGATCAGGTCGAAGCCCCCCGTGTCCAGCCAGCCGGCGTATTCCCCGCGGGTTTCGATCCGGATCAGCTCGCAGCGCAGGCCCGCCTCATCCAACAGCGCCTCAAGCAGATTTGAGTCGTTGCGGTTGTCCTCAAGATGCAGTATCCGAACGCCGGCGTCCATATCCATTCGGCTAGGGCGCCCTCGCGACGCTTCCCGGCGGAGGCTCGTTGATCAGCGCCCAGAAGATCCCGAGCTCCTTGACGACGTCGATGAATTCCTGGAACCGGACGGGCTTGACCACGTAGGCGTTGACGCCGAGCTGGTAGCACGCCTCCAGGTCCCTGGCTTCCCGCGATGAGGTGAGGATGACGACCGGTACCGACTTGAGCAGGCCGTCGGACTTCATGGCTCCCAGGACCTGGGCCCCATCCAGCTTCGGCAGCTTCAGGTCGAGGAGAACCACGACCGGGTTTCCCTCGGCCCGCAAGGAGAAGGCCCCCCGGCGCTTGAGATAGTCCAAACCCTCGGCCCCGTCCCTGGCGACGATCACCTCATTGGCGAGGTTATGCTCGGCCAGCGCCGCGAGGGTCAATTCGACGTCCTTGCGGTCGTCCTCCACCAGAAGTATCCGCTTCAACTCGCTCATGCCGCCGCCTCCTTCGCGCCTGCCGGCAAGGAGAAGCAGAAGGTCGCTCCCCCGCCGGCCGTCCCCTCGGCCCAGGTCCTCCCGCCGTGGCGGACGATGATCCGCCGGACGTTGGCCAGGCCGATGCCGGTGCCTTCGAAATCGTCCTCGCCGTGCAGGCGCTGGAACACGCCGAAGAGCTTGTCCGCGTATCGCATGTCGAATCCCACCCCGTTGTCGCGGACAAAGACCGCGACCCGGCCGGGGCCGTCGTCGAGGGTCCCGACCTCGATCACCGCGGCCCGGCGCGGCCTGGTGAACTTGAGGGCGTTGGACAGCAGATTGAAGAGGACCAAGCGCAGCATGGCGGGGTCGCCCTCGACCTCGGGAAGCGGCGAGAGCCTCCAGTCGATTCTCCGGTCCCCGGAGTCGGGCTCGAGCTCCTTGGCCGCGGCCCGCAGGAGGGCCCCCAGATCAACCCGGTTGCGCCTCATCGGCGCGCGCCCCAGGCGGGAGAACGCCAGCAGATCGTCGATCAAGACGCCCATCCGTTCGGCCGACTCCGAGATCGTCGCCAGGTATTTGCCGCTCTCGTCGTCGAGCGCGGCCCCCGTCCTCTTGGCCAGCAGTTGGATGAAGCCCCCGATATGGCGAAGCGGGGCCCTGAGGTCATGAGCGACGGAGTAGGCGAACGCCTCCAATTCCTCGTTGGCGGCGGCGAGCCTCGCGGCGGAGGCGCGCAGCTCCTCCTCCGCCCGTTTGCGTTCCGTGACGTCGCGGACGACGGCCGTGAAGACCCACGCCCCGTTCTCCCTGGCTTTCGAGATCGCCACCTCGGCGGGGAACTCCGAGCCGTCCCTGCGGCGGCCGCAAACGTCGCTCCGTTCGCCCATCCGACGGGCCGTTTCCGCGGCGGCCCCGAAATCCGCCACATGGCGGCGATGCTCCTCGGCCAGACGGACGGGGATGAGGATATCGAGCGGACGGCCGAGCGCCTCCCGCGCGGAATGCCCGAATATCCTCTCGGCGCGCTCGTCGTACGCGATGATGCGCCGGCCGTCGTCCACGGAGATGGCCGCCGCTTGGGCGAGGTCCAAGGCGTGGGACAAGCGGCTCTCGGACCGCCGGAGAGACTCCGCGTCGCGTTCCCGGTCCGCGTCCGTCTCGTCCAAGAGCATGGCCTGCCAGACGACCAACGCCGCGAACAGGCCCGCGGCGACCGTGGCGTCGAGCGCCGAACCCAACTCCGCTCCATAAAGACCCCGGCGCTCCCCCGCCAGGCGCAGCCAGCCCAGGACGATGGGCGCCCCGACCACGGCCGGCAGGAGCCTCCTGGCCGTGACGCCCCCGCTATGGCGGCTGACGAGGACGGCGGCCAAGCCTCGATCCGGGCGCGCCAGCATCGCGCCGAAGCTGCGGACCACGAAACAGGCCGCCGTGTTGACCGCCATGGCGATGTGTGGAAAGATGCCGTAGAACCGGGGCACGTCATAGGCATATCCGATGAGGGCGAGGAGCGCCGTCAGCGACGCGAGAACGGCCATGGCATGCGCGAGACCGCGCAGGCGCGCGCCCCTCCAATCAAGGAAGACGAGAACTCCGCCCAGAAGGAGGAGAGCAAAGGACGTATTGGGCGCCATGCGGTTGGGCAACTCCCCCCCGCCCCCCGCCAGCTTGGCGGCGAAAAGCGCGCGATCGACGCCGATGTCCCAGCCCGCGACATATCCCAGGAGCCGAAGACCGCCGATGACGGCCGCCAGACCCGCCAGCGCCGCGGCCGCCGCCCGCGTCTTCCCGCGGTCGGGGCGCGCCTCCCTCGGGTCGGCCTGAAGCTCGAGGGAGACCGCGGCCAGCGACAGCCCCACGGCGGTCATGGGATTCATCGCGACGGAAACCGGGGAGAGACGTTTGAATAGTTCTATATCCCAGGTCCAACCGGCCAGGGCCAGGCCGCTGACGCCCATGGCGAAGCGGGAGGCCATCCTTGGAAACCGGGCCGGCCAGGAACGCGGCTCCAGCTCCGGCGCAACGGTCCCGCGGCCGGAGGCAAGGGAGGAAGGCGCGCGCGCTGGAATCATTTCCCGAATGCGGGCTCTTTTCTAGTTTCCATATACGGGGGCCTACGCCTCAAATTTATAGCCCAGGCCGGGCAGGGTCACGATGCGCCGGGCCGCGCGGGGGCCCAGCTTCTTGCGCAGGTGCGACACGTGGACTTCCACGGTCCCGGGGTCGTTGTAATCGGCCGGGTCGTAGCCCCAGACCGTCTCGAGGAGGTAGGGCACGCTCAGGACCCGCCCGGCCTTGGAAAGAAGCGCGGCCAGGAGATCGAACTCCTTTCTCGTCAGGGAGAGCGTCCGTCCCCCCGACTTGACGGCGCGCCCCGCGGGGTCGAGCTCGATGCCGGCCTTCCTGAGGGCCTCCGGCGCGGCACTCTTGGCCTCGTAGCGCCGGAGCACCGCCCGGATGCGGGCCGCCAGCACCCCCAGGGAGAAGGGCTTGGCCACGTAGTCGTCGGCCCCGCCCTCCAAGCCTTCCATGATGTCGGCCTCGTCGATGCGCGAGCCGGACATGATGACGACCGGCAGGGAGCGCGTGGCCGCTTCCTTCTTTAGGACCCGGCACACCGCGTGGCCGCCGAGGTCGGGCATCTCGGCGTCCACCAGGATGAGGTCGGGCTGGGAGTCTTTGACCAACAGCAGGGCGTCGGAGCCCGAATCCGCGACCACGGCCGCAAACCCCTCCTTGCCGAGGAACTTGCGGACCACGTCCAGGATCTTGCGGTCGTCGTCGACGATGAGGATTTTCTGCGGCATGATTATCTAGCGATTCTAGTATAACTAATTTAACGCCGCAGCGGGCATTCAGGAGCAATTAAGCCCGGCCTCACCCGGGCTTGAGGCCCGGGGGCTAGACTATGGGCATGCGGCAAGCGCGTTGGGCGGCGGCGGTCCTGGCCCTGGCGCAAGCAGCCCAGGCGGCGCGGGTGGCGGTGCTGCCCCTCGTCCCCTCGGACGCCTCCGATCCGCGCGAAGGCTGGAGCGCGGCCGTCAAGCTCATGCCCCGGCTTGACGCGCGGTGGGCGGTGCGCGCCCTGGATTGGTCCGAGCTCTCGCAAGCCCTGGAGCGCCGCGGCCTCGACCGCAAGGCCTTGCGGGACCCGGAGGCGCTGCGGCGGCTGGGCCTGGCCCTCGGGATGGACGCGGTGGTCGCCGGGACGTTTCGGACCGAGGGCGCGCGGCTCGTGGCGCTTCCCATTCTCGTGGCGACGCGCGACGGCCGGGTCCTGCGCGAGGCTCCCCGCACCTTCGACCGCGACGTCACGGTCGAGCCTCCGGTCCTTGATGCAGAGGACAGCCTCTCTTTGCGGGACGCCCCGTCCGACTATGACGCCTGCGAGGCCGCGGGCGAGCGCGTCGACGCCCTGGAGGCCCACATCCTCGAACTAAAAGCCCGCTACTGGGCCCTGCAGCTCCGGCGCGGGGTCTCCTACCGGACGCTCAAGTTCAACCCGGGCTCGACCATCAGCGACCCGGAACTCAAGAGGCGGTTCTACTCCCGCATGCGGGATTGGCTCCGGCAGCCCGTCATCCCGGAGCTCACCCCGCATGAGACCCTGCAGTTCGCGCAGGCCGATTCCGCGGCCTTCGACATCGCCCGGAGGTGCGGCATTCTATGAACGAGCCAAGCGGTCCTCCGCATGACGGCCGGGAGCCGCAGCCCCTGGTCACCCGGTTCGAGGCGGCCTTCTCCGTGCTCATGGCCGCCGCGGCCTATCTGGGGCGCGGCAACCCCAACCTGGTCTACCCCCAGGCTCTGTATCTGTTCCTCGTCATCATGGCCCTGAACCTGGGGGCGGGGCTCGCGCTCCAGCGCTGGCCCCGGCACCCGGCCGTCGCGCTGGCCGCGATCCTGGGCAACTGCGCGGCCGTGACCGGGCTCCTGGAGCGCTCCGGAGGCCCCGAGTCCAATCTCTGGGTCCTCTATCTCCTGCCCATCTTCTCGGCCTGCCTGCTGCTGTCGGGGCGGGAGGTTCTCTGGATCACCCTGGGCGCGGCCGCCTTCAACACGGCCTTCACGCTGGGCCGGTCCGCCGATGCGGAAGGCGTCGGGTTCCTGCTTCTCCTTAAGAACGGCATACTGGCCCTGGCCGCGGCCGTCACCTGGAGCGTGGCGCGGCGGGAGCGGCAGGCCCGCCGCTCCTTGGAGGTCCAGCGCGAGGGAATGCGCCGCGTCATGGGCCGGCTGTCGGAGAGCGAGCGCCTGCTGCAAGACGCCCGGAAGCTGGCCGACGCGGGGCTTCTGACCGCGGGGCTCGCCCACGACATCAACAACGTCTTCGCCGTCATCCTCGGCCACGCCGAGATCGCGCGCCGGCAGCCCGGCCTGGACGCCGAGGCGGCCCGCGACCTCGAGACGATCGAAAAGTCATCCCGGCTCGGCCGGCGGATCATGGAGAACTTCATGCGCCTGGCCCGCCGGCAGACGGTCCCGCAGGGGCCCTGCCGCCTGGACGAGCAGATCCTGGCCGCGCTGGGCCTGCTCGACGCGCAAGCCCGGCGCCTCGGCGTGCAGGTTCAGGCGTGCTTCTCACCCGATCTCCCTCAAGTCCTGGGAGAGGCATCCTCCCTCCAGCGCTTGTTTCTCAACCTCGCCGGCAACGCTCTCCAAGCCATGCCCCGCGGGGGAAGGCTCTCGGTGACCGCCGACCGGCTGCCGACACCGCGCGGCGCGGGCTTGGTCCGGGTGGTCTTCGAGGACTCGGGACCCGGTCTCCCGCCCGAAGCCCTGGAGCGCCTGTTCAGGCCCTTCGCCACGACCCGGGCCGAGGAGGGCGGGCACGGCCTGGGACTGTGCGTGAGCCAATCCATCGCCCGCCGGCACGGCGGCGCGCTCTCGGCCGAGAACTCCGAGCGGGGCGGGGCCAGGTTGTCCCTGCTTCTTCCCGCCGCCTCCGGGGAGGCGGCATGAACCGCATGGGTTCAGGGACGCCCTGCGATTGGGCGCGGGTCGCGTCGCTGGTCCCGGCGGTCGGGGCCTTCATGGCAAGCCTCGCCGCCGCGCAAGCAGGGCCGAACGCCTGGTCGGCGGGGCGGCCCACGACTTCAACAACCTCCTGACCGCGATCCAGGGAAACGCGCTGTTCGCCAAGGATTAGAGCCCGATCTCGTAACCCGCCGGAAGCGGCCGGACCGGAAGGCTCACCACGTTGACGCCCCCCGTGCTGACCCGGAGTCCGTTGAGAAACGGGTCCTCGTTCAATTCGATCAAGAGGCGCGCGGGCCGCGCGGGAGTCGAGCGCGCCGCGAGCGCGGCGCGGCACTCGGCGATAATCGAGAACAGCCGCTCGTCGCCATAGGCGGCCAAGAGCGCCGGCCAGTGGCCGGGGCGCACCGCGATGTGGACGCTCGCGCCGCCTCCGGCCTGCAGGGCCGAGAGGCGGGCGCGGCCGTAGTCCGAGAGCTGCCGCCGCAGCGCCTCATCGGCCGCGGCCAACTCGCCTTGGATTCGCGCCGACGCCCGGCGCAGGATGGGGGCCAGGTCGTCGCGGTCCTTGCGGTCGCGAGCCGCGAAGGAGGCCATCAGCGCCAGCGTGTTCATGTCCCCGATCCTCCGGCCGCGGTCCACGGTGAGCTCGTTTAGGCGCTCCGACGCGAGAAAAACCTGGAGGAGCAGGGCGTTCATCTCGCGCCGCGCCACATCGGCGGCCCAAGAGACCCCGGTTTGCAAAACATTGGTGATGTCCTTTCCGTAGGTTCTCCTCAACACTTCGGCTTCTTCTGCGGGGAGCTTGGCCAGCAGGCAGTCGGTCACGGCCTGGGCCGTGTTTCCGGAGCAGCCAAGACGCTCCGCGAGCCTGCCGTTGAGCCAGGGCTCCAGCACCTCCCGGCCGTCCTTGGACGTCATCGGAGGCAGGGGCGTGAGAGCCAGGCCGTAGGCGTGCGCCGCGGCGATAACGAGCGGGGCGTCAAGCTGGAACTGCCGGCCCAGGATCGGCAGCTTGGTGTCCGCGACGGCATCCAGGATTTGCGCGCGCAGGGCCAGCGCCGCCAGGCGCTCGAGAACCTCGGCGTCGGCCAGGAGCTCGGCCAGACGCTCAATCTCGGCGAAGCGCGCGGCCGGGGTGGAGATGATCTCATCCAGCGACGGGCCGCTTGGGACGCCGCGGCGATAGAGCTCCGCGAGCTGCTCGCGGCTCGCCGGATCGAGGCCCGACCAGACATCCTGGACCGTTTGCCAGACTTCCGCCGAGGCCGAAGGCCCGACGAGCATGTTCTTCAAGGCCAGCAGGCGCGATAGCTCCGCGCTCAAGCGTCGCGCCAGCTCCGCGGCGCGATTATTGGAAACGATGAGGCGGTCTTGGCCGCCGAAGAGGCTCTCCAGGCTTACCGATCCTCCGGGGGACTGCTCAGAGATGGAAAGCTTGAGGAGGATGGAGTTGTTCTCGACCGCGGCGTTCCCGTACCGCGCGTGATCGCGGCCGTAGGTGGCCGAGAGTTCGACGTTCTCAGAGACGCGGGCGCCCACCCCGGCGAAGGCGCGTTCGCGGCTGAACTCCAGAGCCGCTCCCGATTCCTTCTCGTAGCCGCCTTGGAGCCTAAGCTCGCCGCGCCCCGCCGGAACGGCGAGCGAGCCCGAGACGCTTCGCACCGTGGTCCAGGGATTCCACCGTTGGCCGGCTTCGGCGACGTAGCTCGCCGACGCCAAATAGGGGATCTTTCCCCACGCCGCGGCCTTGACGTGCGGGCCCCAGTCCACGCGCGGGGCGATCTTGGGACCGCCGCCCTCGATCGCCTCGGACCAGAAGCTCCGGGTCACGAGGCCGACGGCCTGGGTCACGCCGCCGAACACGGCGATGCGGTTGTCGTCATTGAGCTTGACGCTGGCGCCGCCGGTCTGGTCCAAAGCCAGGTTCGGAAATGGCCCCGTCATGCGCGCCAAGGCCATGGCCCCGGCCCCCACGTCAAGGGGGCCTATCAAGTTCCAAGTCTTGGCGACTTGGCCCATGGCGCTGCCGATGAAAAGGCCGCGGCCCGAGAAATCCGAGGAGGCGCCGAAGGTCTCGCCGCCGAATCGGCCCGCGGAATCGATCCGGCGGTCCAGGGCCGGAGCGTCGTTGGGATAGAGCCGCGCATCGAGATTGAGGTAGCCGGCTTGAAGCGCATAGGACCGGTCGAACCACCCGCGGGCCCGCCCCCATTTCTCCAGGCTGACGTAGGGGCTCTCGCCAAGCAGGGGGCTGCGGCCGCCCGCGCCGAGCAGGCCGAAGCGCGCCTGCCAGCCGGCGTCCTGGTTCTTCACGCCGAGCTCCCGGAATTTCCCGCCTTCGACGCGGACCCCCGGGACCACCGGCGATGGCTCGGCCGCGATGGGGGGGCGGGAGCCCCCGCTGAAATCGGGCCGTAGTTGGGAGAGGTGCCGGAGCGTCTCGGGGCGGTCCCTCCGAACGCGCGGCAGTGCGCGTTCCCGCAAGGCCTCAAGCTCCTCGCGCTCCCACTCCATGATCTCGATCCACTCCGCCACGCGCTGCCGCTCTCCGCGGTCCATGCCCTGGAGCTCCTCCCAGGAGAACTGGTAGCGGGCGACGACTTCGGCGTTGAGCGTGAAGCCGCGGCGGGGGGACGGCAGCCGTTCGTAGGGAGCCGGACCCCCGGGAATTCCCCCCGCCGCAAGCGCCTGAAAACCCGCCGCCGCGAGCAGGAAAAGCGCCGCTATCACGACGATATTTTAACGGTTTGGCCCCCTCATTGCCTGGGCCGAACAGCCCCCGGCCATAGGCCCCATGGACCGCGGAGACAGCGTCGATAGATGATGGAAAGGCCTGCGCCCTGCGCTTTCAAATAATGGGCGCAGGCAAGTATTGAAGGCGCGGGGTTTCATAGACTATCCGCACCGGTGCGGATACCCTCGGCGATGAAGCGCGCCCGCCTCTTGCTGTGCATCCTCGCCGCCTGCGGCCGGGTTTGGGGGCAATCCGGCTCCCCCGCCGTCCCCGCCAAGGGTGACGTGGCCCGGCGCCTGCGCGCGGCCGAAATCCACCTGGCCGAGGAGCGCCTCTCCGAGGCCGTCATCGAGCTGCGCGCCGCCGAGCTCGCGGCCCCGCCCGACAGCGCGGAACTGGCCGACATCTGCGAGCGGCTGGGCCGGATCTTTCTAGACTTGCGGGAAGACGCGCAGGCCCACGAGGCGTTCCAGAAGGGCCTGGGCATCGTGATCAAGCTCAAAATCAAAGGCGAGGCGCGGGCCCGGCTGCTGGCCGGGTTGGGGACCGCGTTGTCGCGCCAGTCGCGCTTTACCCAGGCCAGCCGCGCCTTCAAGGCCGGGACAGCCCTGGGTCCGGGGCCCGCCGCGGACCGGGACCTCCAAAAAGGCATTTCCCGAAACACCACGGAAGAGGGCCTCGCCCGGGGCAGCGTCCTTCCCGACCCGTCGGCCCCGCCCGCGCGCATCCGCGCCATTATTTTCCACGGAAACCGGACCCAGGCTTGGGTCCTGCGGCGCGTGCTCCCCTTCAAAGAGGGCGACAACCTGCAGCCGGACGGCCTATGGCAGGCGCGCGAGAGCCTGTACCGTCTGCAGCTCTTCAAGCAGATCGCGGTCTCCTCCTCCCCCGCCGGCGCGGGCGAGGCCGACGTCCAGATCTTCGTGCGCGACGGCTGGTACCTGGTCCCCTTTCCATTCGGGGCCCTAGGCGCGGGCGGCGCCCGGGCGGGCCTCTACGTGGCCGGACGCAATGTCCTGCGGCGCTCGGAATCGCTCTTCATAATGGGCCTGCAGAGCACCCATGGCCGGAGGGCGGGCTTCGGGGGCTCCTGGCTGGACTACTCGATCGAGGCGTCGCATGAGCGCCACCGCGCCGAGGAACGCTCCTACGAAGACGGAGGCTTCAGCGCCCCGGGGGGCCTCGGCGCGCCCGTCGACCAGAACAAGGCCGGTAATTTCGGCTTCCTGAACTCGACCTACCTCAAGAGCGAGGAAAGCGGCGCGCTTGAGTTCGGGCTGCCGCTCACGGTCATGGGGGCGCGCCTGGCGGCGAAGTTCGGCTGGGACTACTCCATGATCCGCTACGCCCCCAAGCTCAACCTCCCGCCCCCGGATTCGGGCCGCTACAGCCAGTTGACGTTCGCGGCCAACTGGGGCCTGCGCGCCGGCGGCCCGGTGGACGCCACGGATCTCGGCGCGGTGCTGGGCTTTGGCATGGCGGACATCGAGGAGCGGCTCAAGCCCCTGCCCCGGCCTCGCTACGACCCCTGGGCGGACGTCAGGGCCTCCCAGGCCGGCCGCGCCACGGGAGCGGACTTCGCCTTCAGCGCCTTGCGCGCCCGGGCCGGGATCGCGCGGTCCTGGGGGCGGCAGCAGCAATTCACCGTCGAGGTCGCGGGCGGCCGCGGCTGGGGCCTGCCCCCGGCGCGGCTGCTCGCCACGAGCGCGCTCCTCCAGGGAAACTATGCCCGCGAGTTCCGCGGCCACTCCACGGCGGGGATGGGGATCCGCTACTCCCATCCCTTCCGCATGACGCGCCGCGGAGTCTGGCAGGGAATTCTCTTCGGCGACGGCGCCGTGGCCGCCGACCGCGGGACCCGCGCCAAGATGGGCGCGGGATTCGGCTTCGGGTACCGCTTCTGGCGTTTTCCGATCCCCCTGGGCCTGACCTACACCCACAGCTTCGACGACCGCGACTCGCAGCTCTCGGGCGTCCTCGGCGGCCGGTTTTAGAGGCCGCGCAGGGTCTCGATCAGGGCCCGGGCCACCCGCGCCATGCGCTCGTAGTCGAGGGTCTGGGCGACATCGGAGTCCTGGTGGTAGTGCGGGGTGCGGAAATATCCCCCGTCGGAGAGGGTGAGGGCCGGCAATCCCTCCGACCAAAAATTGAGCTGGTCGGAAAGCGCCAGGCTCGAAAGCACCGACGGCAGGACGATCGCCTCGATCGGGAAGTCGGAGCTCCCCCTCCACGCTTTTCTAAAAGAGAACATCAGGCCCATGCTCGAGATATTGCTCACGATGCCCACGAAGTCGCCGCGGTCCGGATACAGGAGGTTGAGTATCGGCGGGTAAAGCTGGGAGCCGGGCTTGTCGTTGTAGTAGCCCAGCATCTCGAGGTTGATGAGGCCCCGCGCCCGCGCGCCCTCCGCTTCGAGCCCGCGGGCGTATCGATAACTGCCCATATCCCGCGAGCCGAAGGCCGGAGGCTCCTCGGTTCCAAAGGCCACGAACCGGACCCCGGAGGCAAGCGGACTCTCCTGGAGAGAACGCGCGGTCTCCAGCAAAACGGCCACGCCGCTGGCGTTGTCGTCGGCGCCCGGCGTGCCCGGCGCGGTGTCGTAGTGCGCGCCCACGATCCACACCCCGGCCGAGTCCGTTCCTCGGCCGGCAAGCCGTGCCTCGACGTTGTAGTAAGGCTCCCGCCGCAAGAAATCCCCCGCCTTTGCGGGCCGGTATTCCAGAGCCTGGGGATCGAGGCCCAGCTCCCGGAACCGGCCCATGATGTAATCCTTGGCCTTGCCTTGCGCGCCCGGCAGATAAGCCGAGCGCTCGCCGATTACATCGGCGAGCGCGACTACATGCCGCCGCAGCCGCTCGGCCTGCGGCGACAGGCCGGCCTGCGGCGGCGGCACGGGCTCAAGACCCGCCAGGGCCCGCCGCCGGGCCTCCGGGTTGACCATGTACCATAGCGGACGCGCAAAATACGCTCCCAGAAAGGCGAGGAGCGCGGCGGCGATGACGGTCCGCCGGGCCGGAGAGGGCGGCCGCGCCGGCCCCGGGCGCGAGCGCCATTCCTGAAGGCGCCGCGCGCCGCCCGCCATCAACCACGCGATCATGCCGAGGTCCAAAGCCGCGGTCAGGATCCGGTTCGGCGCGTGGCGAAACAGCACGGCCCCCAGGACGCCCACGGCCCCGGCGAGGCAGGGAGTACGCTCCCGGAAGAGCAAGAGGATGGGCACCAACATGAAGAGGAACAAATCCAGAAACCAGATCGTCGATTGCGTGGAAACGCCCCATACGTAGACCCCCCACAGGGCCGAGCCCATGGCCGCCAGACGGCTTCGCTCGCCATTCCAAAAGCCGCCCGCGTCCCGCGACCCCCGGACCCGGAAGATTGCCGCGGCGGCCAGCATCGCCCACGCCGATCGCGCCGTCCCAACCCCTCCTTCATCAAGGAGAACCCAATAAAGGGCCGCGCTGAGCAAAACCGCGGCGGCGACAACCCACAGCACGGCGGAATAGAACCGGCCCGACACGATCCCCCGATCTTCCACGCATCCCCATCCTATCAAGCCCGGGAGCGAAATGCCATCGGGGCCATTGGGCCTAGCCGCGTCTAGGCCTTAGGTCCTAAAAAGGCTCGACACCGCCCGGGCCAATGTGCTACACAAAACCATGGTCCCGGCCAACCCCCGGTGAGTTTGCGGGGTGGCCGGGGGGGAGGGTGGATGATCAGAAAGAGCGCGGTGCTGTTCGTGCTGGCGGCGTTGGTCTACGCGGCAAACCCCGGCACCCGGGAGCTGTGCGAAGGCTTCTTGCCGGAGAACGACTGGAAGATCCCGGTCGGGGACGTGTCGGCGAAAGGAATATCACAAGAGCAATTCAACCAGGTCCTCGACCGGGTGCAGGAGATCTACGCGCCCATCGTGAAAGCCAAGGGGGGGACCCTGCAGATCAACAGGCTTTGGGACAACCCCACGGTCAACGCCTCGGCCCAACGCCAGGGCAGCACCTACATCATCAACATGTACGGCGGCCTGGCCCGGCACCAGGCCATCACCCAGGACGGCTTCGCCCTGGTGGCCTGCCATGAGATGGGACATCACCTCGGGGGCTTTCCCAAGTACTCCGGATGGTCGGGAACCTGGGCTTCCAACGAGGGCCAGTCCGACTACTTCGCCAACCTGAAGTGCCTGCGCCTGGTCTTCGCGGATTCGGGGAGCGCTGACTTCACCCGCGCCGACATCAAGGACGCCTTCGCGCAAAAGGCCTGCGCCAAGTCCCACGCCAACGAGGCCGACGCGGCCGCGTGCCTGCGCGGGTCCCTGGGCGGGATGTCGGTCTCGGTGCTCTTCAAGGAGCTGCGCCGGGAGCCCAACATGCCCAGCTTCGCCACGCCCGACCCGAAGGTGGTCGCCACCACCGACGACCGCCACCCGGGCACCCAGTGCCGCCTGGACACCTACTTCCAGGGCTCGGTGTGCGCCAAGCCGGTCGCGGAGGGGGTCGATGACACCAACGCGGTGCCCGGAACCTGCACCGCGAGCGGAGGCTTCTCGGTGGGGCTCAGACCGCTGTGCTGGTATAAGCCCGCCGCGGGCGCGGCCCTGTACTCCGTCGTCCCGGACGTCTCCGGGCTCAAGGCCAAGAGCGCGGCCTTGCGGACGCTGGAAGCCCCGGCCTGGCCGTCGGCCGGGAACCCCCGCGCGGCCCCCCTCCCGGTGGAGGCGCCGCGCGCATCTTGATTGGACTCGCGGCTCCTTGACCGTTTCCCATCTTAGGGGCTAGACTAGACATATGAGCGGCGAGGTGGCCCTGCTGGTCCCGGTAGCTCTCGCCGCTCTCGCCGCTTTCATCTTCTGGTGGACGCGCGCCCCCGGCGACCGGGCCCACGCCCCCGCTCCCCAAGCTCACGCGCCGGTTCCCAGCGCGCCGGAGATACTCGCCGCGGCAGGCGACCCGGCCCGGGCGCGGCAGATCGCCCAGGGCTATTCCACCGCCGGCCTCACGACGCAGTTTATCGAGGAACTGCGCGCCGCGCCGGCCCGGACCCTCTCGGTCTACGCCGCCGCCTTGGTGGAACTCTACGAGTACCGGACCGCGCAGGCCTTGCTCAGGCTCAAGCCGTCCCCCGATCCGGCCGACTACCCCATCCTCGTAGCGGCCCTCAATGCCCTCAACGAGCTCGCCGATTTCAATCTCGACGCCGTCCCCGATCACCACCGGGTCCATTTCGCGCTGGCCCTGACCCAGGCGGGCCACGCAAAACTCGCGCTTCGCTGCCTGGTCGAGCGCCGCGCCCTTCCCCTGGCCGCCGACGACTACATCCTGGCCATGCGCCTGTGCCATCAGATGGATAATTTCAACCTCGCCGACAGGCTGTTCCGGGAAGGGTCGGCGGTCCCGGCGGCCGCCGCCGAACCCGAGTTCAGCTACCAATTCGCCCTCTGCTGCGAGAAGGACGGCAAGTACGGCCGAGCCCGCGAGGTCTACCAGAGCATACTCGGGAGCAACGCCTCCCACCGCGATTGCCGGGAGCGCCTGAAGTCGCTCCAGGAGGCCGCCCCGCCCGAGTTCTCGCGGGTGGATGCCTTCCTGGGCTCCGTCAAGGCGGCAAGCGCCGCCCGCGCCGAGGCCGCTCCCGGAACCGGCGCGATCCTGAAGGAGAAGTTCGAGATCCGCGAGCCCCTCGGGGCGGGCGGCATGGGGATGGTGTACAAGGGCTGGGACCGGACGCTCATGCGCGACGTGGCGATCAAGAAGATGCATGCGGCCATCACCCTCAACGAGGCCCTGCGCGAGCGCTTCGTGCGCGAGGCGCGGGTCGTGGCCAACCTCACGCATCCCTATATCGTGGCGATCCACGACATCGTCATCGTCGACAAGGAGGTCTACCTCATTTTCGAGTACGTCGACGGAGAGACGTTGTCCGAGGCCGTCGACCGCAAGGGACCCTTCGCGCCCGCGGAATGCGTCCGCATGCTCAGCCGGGTGTGCGAGGCGCTCTCCTACGCCCACGAGAAGGGGATCATCCACCGCGATCTCAAATCCCCCAACATCATGCTCAACGCCAAGGGCTATCCCAAGGTCATGGACTTCGGCCTGGCCCGCACTCTCGACACCCAGACGAGCGCGGGGGCCGACGGGCGCGCGATCGGCACTCCCGCCTACATGGCCCCCGAGCAGCACGCCGGCGAGGCCTCCCCCCAGTCCGACCTCTACTCACTCGGCGTGACGGCCTACGAACTGCTCGCGGGCCGCCTGCCTTTCCCGGGGCCCGACTACCTCTCCCAAAAGGAGCGCCACGCCTTCGCCCCGCTGCCCCCCGCGGTCCCCGAGAACCTGCGCCGGCTCATCACCCAGTGCCTGGCCTGCGACCCCCGGTCCCGCCCGAGCGGGACCTCCGAGATCCTGGCCCAACTGCTGAGGTCCCGCCCCTGATGGAGAGCGACGAGCCGGAGGAGAGAGTGGGCGACATCATGGTTCGAGCGGGTCTCTTGAGCAACGAGAAGCTCGCCAAGGCCCTGGACCTCCAGGCGCGCTCCGGGGGCCGCATCGGCGAGGTTTTGATCAAGCTCGGCTACGCGACCGAGGATGACGTCGTCCTCGCCATCTCCACGCAGCTCAGGGTCCCTTTCGCCGCGGTCGACGGCAGGATCCCGTCCCCCGAGCTGTCCCCGGAGTTGCGCGTGAAGTTTGCCGAGGATTTCTGCCGGGAGAACGGCATCATTCCCCTCTACGTGGCCGACAAGGCCGTCTCCGTCGTCATGATCGATCCCCGGAACATGCTGCTGCGCGAAAACATCCGCCTGCTGTGCGGCTACGAGGTCCATCCCATGATCGCGACCCGGGCGCAGATCTTCAAGGCCATCGACGCGTTCTTCTCGGCGGGCGCCAGGGATCTGATCCACACGACTCTCGAGCGCGGCGTCGGCACGCGCAAGGACCACCCGCGCGCGGAGTCGTCCTCCGGAGGCCGGGTCGACCTCGACCTGGCGCCCGCCAAACACACCGGCGCCGGCGCCGTCAATTACGTCAACGCGGTATTCAAGCAGGCGATCTCCGAGCGGGCTTCGGACATCCACTTCGAGATGTTCCAGGACCGTATCACCCTGCGCTTCCGGATCGACGGGGACCTCTACGAGCGCATGCCCCCGCCCTGGCCGCTCTACGCGGCCGTGGTCAGCCGGATCAAGGTCATCTCCGGGCTCAACATCGCCGAGAAGCGCCTGCCCCAGGACGGCTCCATGGCGGCCAAGCTCCAGGACCGCCACATCGACTTCCGGGTCTCGATACTGCCCACGGTCTACGGGGAAAACGTGGTCCTTCGGATTCTGGACAAGGCGACCACCCCCCTGGATATCGCGAGGGTGGGCCTCGACACCACCCAGCAGAAAGACTTCCTCGAAGCCGCCACCCGGCCTCACGGCCTGATTTTTCTGACGGGACCCACGGGCTCCGGCAAGACCACGACCCTCTACGCCCTGCTCAACCGCATCAAGTCTCCCAAGATCAAGTTCCTCACCATCGAGGACCCGGTCGAATACCGGATCGAGGATGT
>CAYJXJ010000007.1:0-15399 GCA_964374095.1 uncultured Elusimicrobia bacterium | reverse complement strand
TCAACCAGGTCCAGGTGCGCCCCGACATCGGGCTGACCTTCGCCAGCGCCCTGCGGTCCTTCCTTCGCCAAGACCCGGACGTGATCCTCGTCGGCGAGGTCCGCGACCCCGAGGTGGCCCAAACCTGCGTGCGGGCGGCCCTCACCGGGCACCTGGTGATCTCGACCTTGCACACCAACTCCGCCCTGGAGGCGATCTCGCGCCTGGTCGACCTCGGGACCGACCCCTTCGTGGTCTCCTCGGTGCTCTGCCTGACCGCGGCCCAACGCCTGATCCGCGTACTCTGCCCCACCTGCAAGGCCCCCGCCAGACCCCCGCGGGAGATCCTGGAGGCCGTGATCCGCGATTCCCTGGTCTCCCCGGCCCCTGACCCGGCGCAGGTCGCGCTCTACCGCGAAATCGGCTGCTCCTCCTGCTCCTTCACGGGCTTCATCGGCCGGCGGGCCATCTACGAGGTGGTCCCCATCGATGAGGAACTCTCCCGCCTCATCTACGCCCAGAGCAGCAACCTCGCCGCGCTGCGGACCGCCGCCGCGCGCAAGGGCCTCCCCACCCTGCGCGCCAGCGGCTGGCGCAACGTTCTGTCGGGGATGACGACCGTCGAGGAGGTCTTGGCCGTCACGGTGCTGTGAGCGCCCGAGACCATGACCAAAGGAAATGGTTTGACTCCTCATCCCATGGGAAGAAAACCATGACCTTCCCCTGCAAACTCTGCGGCGCCGGCGCGCGCCTCCGCTATGATCTGGGAAGCTACCGGATGTACGGATGCCGGGCGTGCGATGTGGCCTTCATCGACCCCTTTCCCACCGACGCCGAGGTGGCCCGCATCTTCGACACGCTGTATCTTCCGGGCTCGGGCCCCGACAACTTGGACCCGATCGTCAGGGGACAGTACGCCGCGGACGGCCGCTCCAGCCGCCTCCTGGCCGATCACGCCGACTATCTCAAGCTGATCTCCGAGCGGCAGCGCCCGGGCCGCCTCCTGGACGTGGGATGCGGGACCGGCGCCTTTCTCAAGTTCTGCCGGGACGCCGGGTGGGACGCCGAGGGGCTGGAACTGGCGCCCGAGGCGGCCGCCTCGGCGCGGAGCCTGGCCGGAGCGGTCGTGCGCCACGGCAAACTCGAGGAAGTCCCTTCTCCGGAAAGGCCCTTCGACGTCGTGACCATGGTGGATTTCATCGAGCACGTCGCCAACCCCCGAGAAGTCCTCTCCAGCGCCCGCCGGTCGCTCAAGGCCGGCGGCCTGCTTTTCATGGCCCTGCCCAACTTCGACAGCCTGCTGGCCCTGGCCGGCGAGATCGTCTATCGAATCACCCTCGGCCGGCTCACACATCCCCTGCGCATACTCTACCCGGTGACCCATTTTTTTCACTACACCCCCGCCTCGATAAGGCGCTTACTCGAGTCTCAGGGCTACGACGTCGAGTCCATCACGCAGGAGGGGACGAGCCTTGATTCCCTCAAACTCAGCCCCCTGCTACGGGCCCCGCTCGCGCTGCTGTTTCAAGCGAGCCGCGCTCTCGGGAAGCAGAATCGAATGCTCGTGCTGGCCCGGAAGCGGCCGTAATGACCCGCGGCGGCCTCACCATACTCCAGTGGAACGTCGGCAATTTCGATGTCCGGCTTCGCCCGTTGGGGGGCGGCCCGCGGGGAATGCGCTACACCCACGCCAGCGCCAGCCGCGCGGAGGACCTCGCGGACTTCGCCGCCCTCATCAAATCCGAGAACCCGGACATCGTGACGCTCCAAGAAGTGGTCGTGCGCGCGGAGCACCACTCCCGTCTGGCCGCCCTGGCCGGACTGGCGGTGGCCGCGGCCGGGAGTCCCGATGACCGGCACACCCAGGCCATCCTCGTGCGCCCGGGCCTCGACTTCCGTTCCGGCCCTAACGCCCGGGGGTTTAGAGGCGTCTCGATCCGCGTCCGCTTCGGCCCGGGACACGACATGATCGCGGTCTCCACGCATTCCACGGCCGGACGCTTCACGCAGGAACGCGCCGCCCAGCATCGGGCCTTGGCGGCCTGGGTCGGGGAGATTTCTCGAGAAGCTCCCGTGGTCGTCGGCGGAGACTTCAACTTCGACGCCGGCCCCGATGGCCTGCACGCCATGCTGCACCGGCTCGGGCGAAGGCTTCCATTTCTCGCCGATCTGGCGTCGACGGATTGGGAAGAAGACCGCGCGGGCCTCGCCGCCCTCCAGGCGACGCTCCAGGATCTCGGGGCCGCGAGCGGCCCGACCGCAGGAGCCCCGCGGCTCTGGCCGCGCATCCTCATCCCCTGGGGAGCGCCTCTTATCCCGCTGGCCTGGATGCTGGGCTTTGGCCGGAAGCGCTCCCGGCTTGACTATGTCTGGGTATCCGGCTCTTTGCGCGGCCTGGACACGCGCGTTATCCGGGTGACCGGCCCCAGGGCCGGAGGAACCGCAAGGAACGGCCGCGCCCCCTTCCCCTGGATGGATCATGACCCGGTCGTCGCCCGCGTCGCTATCGGGGAGGGCCGATGACCTGCGCTTCCCGCGAATTAGGAGGCGAAGGGCGGCAGGGGCTCCTCTTGACAGAAGCGACTGCCGGAATTATGCTTCCTATTGTGCGGCGACGGGGAGCGATTATACTGGCGATGTCCCTGCTCTTAGCGCCATCCGGCCGGGCCAGCGAGACACGAACCAACCCCCTGCTCGAAGCCCTGAATAAGGGCAAGGCGCGGCCCCGGTCCTCCCCGGCGGCGGCGGAAGCGCCGCCCTGCCGGACGGCGGCGGTCTCGACATGCCCAGGCCCCCTAAGGGAAGGTTGGCACCTGTTCCCCGAAGCGCAGCGTTTGGCGGCCCAATGGTCCGCCGATGTCTGCCTCGAGCGCTTGGGAATCGGCGTCAGCTACGCCGACCGCCCGGGCGGCAAGGGCGACACCATCCATTATTATTTCTATTCTCCCGAGAATGGGATACACGATGGTTATTGGGTCACCACGGTAGTCAGCGGAGGGAAACGCCACGCAGCCAGCGGGCTCTGGATCGACAAGGCCGAGCCCCTGGCCGGTCGCGTGATCACCCGCGCCGTTGGCGGGGGATCCAAGATCCCCGCTCCCATCGGTTCTACGGATATCTGCTCGCTCATCGACAGCCACGAGGCGGTGCGGATTGCCTTGCAAATCGGATTCCTTCATCAGCCCTTCACGGATCGCGTGGAACTCGAGTTTGAAGTGATCAATCAGAACTGGTCGAAATATTCCTGGGTTCATTTCCAATTCCTTCAGGGGACCCCGGTCTGGGTCATTCTCGCCAACCGCAAGCGGCTCTTCATTAACGCCGCGACCGGGGGACCCATTCTCACGACCAGCACTATTCCTGGCAATCTGGGAGAGAATCCGGCGTGGCTCGACCGCGACCTGGAAAGGGCCTTCCGGCGGGTTTCTCACGACGGTGACGACCGGCGAAGACCCAGCCTCAAGCCCTTGAATCGGCCCTGAAATATAGGACGAAAGGCCCTTGCCGGGGGGCGGCCTGGCGGCTACGCTTCCCTTGTGAAAGATGTTTTGAAAGCGCCGCAACCGCGGCGCTTTCCGAGTCGCTATTTCCTATGGTTGCCCGTCCTTGCCGTCCTCGCGGGCGTCCTTGCCCCGCCCGCCATGGCCCTGACCTTCGAGGAAAGTTGGGCCCAGGAAGCCAAGCGCTTCGACGGGGTGGGACTCCTTCCCCGCCACGGCCAGCCCAAGGCGCCCGCCTTCGCCGCCTCGACCGCGACCGCCGCGACTTCCCACGAGCCGCCGATCACGGCGCGGCCAATGCCTGATATGGCCGCGACAAACCCCGGTGCCCAGCGCCCCGAAGCGCCGGCGGAACAGTCGGGCGCGCACCGCGCCGACACCCTCGGCCAAATGGGCTTGATGGGTTTTTTCCTGCTCGCGCTTGGGGTGGTCGTGCCCAACCGCTACGTGCACGCCGTCGCGGCGGCGCTGCTTATTGGAATGCTCGTCGTGACTATAGTCGTCGCGTTGTGACGCCGCGAGCTCTTTAGGGCTTACTCCGCCAGCGCTCTCGCGAGGACCGGCAACTCCTTCAGATAAGCCTCGTAGGTCGCCTGCGCCGCGGCCTCTGACACGACCCGCGAAAAACGGTCGGCGTCTTTTTGGAGAAAAAATATGCCGCCGACTTCGCCGAAAAGGAAACCCCAAGGAATCGCGCCCTTTTTGGCTTCGTAATCCTTCACAACAATGACCCTTTCGACCGCCACCTTCCCTCCCCTGACGGCCTGAAGCTGGAGACGGAAACTCACGACGGGCCTGTCATCGAGCCTAAGCGTCCAAGCGGGCTCCGCGGGCCACAGGTAGCTGAACTCAGAGATGCTGCTCCGGATCATAGGATCATTTCTTGAGCTCTCGACGGTATCGTAGATGGATTTCAAGACCAGGGGGCCCAGTTTTTCCTGCAATGATTTGAGGTCGACCGAAACGGAAAGCCAGGGGTTGATGCCTCCGGGGAAGCCGGAAGCGGCTCGGCCGGAAAAGGTCTCATTCCCGGTGACCTGGAATCCGACGGCGCCCTTTGCCTTATAGCCGGGCTCCCCGCCCTGCACCTGGATCGTCGGGGCGACCAGGGCCCCCGTATCCACCGGCGCGGTCTTTCCGGCACAGCCACCTAAAGCGGCGATGCCGACGAGCAACACGAGGCGAGCAGGGGCACTCATTCGACGTTCATCCCGAAAACCAGGTCCATCCGTAGGCGCTAGGATAGCACAGTGACGGGGAGCATGGGGCTTGAACCTGCGGCCTTTCGGTCCGCTGCGGCAATTCATGACGAAGCGCCCAAGGTCCCGGCGCTCACGGCATGATTGCGCGTCCAGCCCAGGCCTGTTATACTGGTATCATGGCGACTCGCAGGGACCGCGCCCGGCGCGGGAAGTGGCCGGTCGCATTCGCCGACACGGATGGCCCGGAATCCGCCCGGCGTTATTGGGCCTCGCGGCCGGCTTCCGAAAGGGTCGCGGCCGTCACTCTATTGCGGCGGCAGTACTTTGTCGTCCGTGGAATCAAGAGACTCCCCCGCTTGGAGCGCGTCGTCGCCTTCCGCGACAGAGCGGCGTGACGCTCGAGCCGGACTTTGACGCGTTTGTCGCCGTCCTTCTGAAGCATCGGGTCCAGTTTGTCGTGGTGGGAGCGTTCGCCGTCGGTCACGCGGGCGCGCCCCGCGCCACGGGAGATTTTGACGTCTGGATTCGACCCGCTCCTCGGAACGCTCGGGCCGCGCTTCGCGCGCTGACGGATTTCGGTTTTGGGTCGCTGGGCATCACGGTCGAAGATCTCACGGCCGACCAAGTGATACAACTCGGAAGGCCGCCGGTCCGCATCGATATCCTCACCGGCCTTTCCGGCCTCACTTCCGCCGAGGTCTGGAAAGGCCGCCGGCGCGGTCCATTAGGCCGCCATCGCGTCTTCTTCCTGGGCCGCGCGGCCCTGATCAAGAACAAGCGGGCGGCAGGCAGACCCAAGGATTTGGCCGACCTGGATGCCCTTGGCGAACTCGGCCAGGGAGAATTCGCGCCCAGCGTCCATTCCAGCTCGTCCCCCGCAAGATGAATAGCTCTGCGGGAGCGCCGGCGGTAGGCCGGAGCTATGGGCGTGCGCAACTCGCGCGGGGACCCTGACCATCATCATCTTCGGATCTCGAATGATCGGCCTCCTGAGCGAGCCCCCTTGGTGCCCCCAGTTTTCATCGAACGGCGGACAGGAGGCCGCAGGGCGATAGTCCTAAAAATGGTGGGCAGTATAGGGCTTGAACCTATGACCTTTCGCGTGTGAGGCGAACGCTCTACCGCTGAGCTAACTGCCCGACAGTTGGAAAGAAAAGCGGCAACGGACGTGATTTTACCATATCGCCCGCGGCTCCGTCGCTGGTCCCGGTTTCGGCGACTGTGCCAGTTTTGTGCCAGTCCGCGGAGGGCTCGACCTCATGAACCTCACGACGATCGCCTCGCGAGATTCTGGAATCAAGTAGCGGGTTTCTCAGGGTCCCCATCGTTCGACATCGCGAAGTTTGCTCCCCCGGGCGGAGGGGGTATCACACGAATCGTAAACTCGTTAGCCATTCTCACGTACCACTCGGCCGCTTCATCAGAATCACGGTTCATAGCGTTGAGGTTCGTTATGAGCGCGTATCCCGGCTTATTTGGGTTGGGCTCGATCAGGAGCCCCAGATTGTTCCGCAAATCCCCAGCACACAACGCGGCCAAGTGCCGAAAAACTTTGGGATTCACTTCGGTCCGTTGCGCATCCTCGACCGACACTAATTCTGCCCGCGCGAGAGACAGACCATTTGCGTCGCGAACCTTGTGTGGCTTAAAGGCCTCCGGAATGGGATGTTGCGAATCCCCAGGTGCATAGTACTCTGGCGCTACGCGTCGGTACAACTCCTCACGGTCTTCAATGGGGCCATCCACGGCCATCGTGAGCCGATCTCATTCCCCAGAAACATTAGGAATGGAACTCTATGGCAACCCTACTCCGAAGCCGATTGTTCTCGAACAATGAGGCGGTGATCGAGCAATCGTCCCGAATCTCAATCGTTCTGTAGACACCGTCCGGATCACTCCGCGAAAGAACGATCCCCCCTCCGCCATCGGGAACGATCCTCGTCGGAGCAAGGATGCTGTGCTTGGGCGCGATTTCTCTGGCAACCCATACCACAAACGAAATGGCATGCCTGATAACGGCCTCCGTCGGGGCCTCAAGCTCGATGCTGATTCCGGCCCGCGCTTCGTTCCAGAAATCCAGCACCATGTCAACGACCTTTCTCCATTCCGTTGAAGAATCCCCCATGACGAAAGTTGACTGCGAGGCTGGCCGCGTATCGACAATAGGCTGAACGTCTGGTGACAGTGTATTATTGCCCACGCTTCCTCCAATGCCGATGGCACTCCGCGGATGTTATTGCGTCGAAAGTCCGAACGATGCAACTCCGCCCCAAATCAAGTCCCGCGGAGACGGACAGAGAAGTAGACACCGGACCCCGTGCAGTAAGTTCCAGCCGAATTACCCTCACGTTCTCTGCAGGCTTCCCAAGAAAACCATGCGCAATCTTGAGATGCAATCTCCCGAGATGGGGCTCGATCTCAAACGTCAGGCCATAACTAAACATTTCCGGACTTAATGATTGCACCTTCGGCAAGGGAAGCCCGGAAAACATTCTCGGCCAATCGGATGGCTCTGTCCAAACGGTACCTTGGCGGATGATGTCGACATAAGTGACTTCCCATTGGTCGTACTGTAGCCTTGGGATGCCCCGACCGCTGATGAAGCTCTCAAATCCCCTAAGACTTTTCTCAAATTCTGCATTGATCGCCGGAAATTTTGGGTACGTTTCTCCCTCGGTCTGCCGCCAGTTATAATGAAATCGGCCATTCTGGACCTGAATCATTCGACTATTCTTCGCGTTGTTAATACGCAGCCGCAGCGCCAACTCTTGGGAGACGCTGATGCGCACCTCCCCCAATCTGGCCCACCCTTGTTGATCCCCGAAGCGTTCGTGCTGGAGTTCGAGCGGGCTCACCTCTTGGACTTGCTGCCATTCACTTCCCAGCCCACCCCAGTACAACGCGAGGACAGAATTTATTAGTTCCGGCGACGGCTTGAACTGAGCGCCAAGAACCGTTTCGGCGAGGGGGGGATTATCGAAGTGCGGCAACGCGCTCGGGTCGGCGTTAGCACTATGTTCAGCGGCCATCTGTTTCAAAATTGATTGTACCAATTCCCAGAGGTAGGAGTTTAGCGGACACTTGCGGCAAAGTCAAGGGCCTCTAGGTGGCTTGCTCATGACGCCTGCGGCTGTTTTTCAAATCACCAGATGCTTCCAACCTACCGACTGCCAGCGCCGTCTCGAACGCTGCCATGTCGGAGGCCAGGTGTCCCTTGCTCAGGTGGGCGTAGCGAAGAGTCATGGCCGGGGTCGAGTGCCCCAAGATGTGCTGGAGGACGCTGAGGTCGCTTGTGCGCATGATGAAGTGGGAGGCGAAGGTATGCCGCAGATCATGGAACCGGCAGGAAACCCCGGAGTAACGCAAGGCGCGCTCGAAAAGCCTGCGCAGGCTGATGACGGGCAACCCAAAGACAGAACCCCCGGCCTTGGCACCTAGACCCTCCAGTTCGCCGCGCAGACTCTCCGTGATGGGGATTTTGCGCGACTGCCCGGACTTCGATTTGGCCACATGGATGACACCGGCTTCCAGGTCCACGTGCTGCCACTCCAGGGCCAGTATCTCCCCGCGCCGCATCCCGGTCTTGACGGCGCACACCAGGACCGGCCGCAACCTCGGCTCCGCCGTCGCGAGCAGCCTGCCCCATTCCTCCGCGGATAGGTAACGCTCCAGGTGACGGGGCTCCTTCTCCCGCTTGATGCAGGAGCAAGGGTTCTCCCCGTAGAACAAACGCGCCCGACGCGCCCAACTGAAGATGGAAGACAGCAGGGTGTGGACCCGGTTGGCGGAGGAGGCGGAATTCTTCTCCTTCTCGGCGTTGATGATCTTCTGGACCTCGGCCGCGGTAACGGCGCTCACGGGCAAGGCCCCAATCTGCGGACGGATACGCGCCAGGTAGCAGGCCCAGGATTTCGAGCGCAGGAACCGCCCGCGGTCCTCCCACCACTGGTCCGCGATGGCGTTGACGGTCCGCCGGTTGGCCACCCGGCCAGGGAAGAACCGGCCCTCCGCGGCGTCGGCAATCCTCTTGGCGAGAACCTCTTTGGCGACGGCGCAGCTCAAACCCAAGAACTCTTGCCGCTTATGGCCAGAACGCTGAGATACGCGAGCGGATCGCCAAGTTCTAGGGGGGGCCGCGTTGTAGTGGTGGAGACTGGGATGGACACACTGTCACCTACCCCCATCTCCTCGGGCGTTTCGCTCTTCTGCGAAGATGTGCCTTGTTCTGTCTTTGGCTTGGCCGCAACTACCGGAGCGACTGCAAGCGCGATCGCCAGGGTCCATAGAGACTTTTGCATTTGTCCTCCTCTCATCCCTCAGAGAAACGAAAACCATGGGTCCTAGCATACATATGGCGACACCTCCGGCAAGGCTCTCCGGCCTCATATCCCAGTTTGGGTTATGCTGTCCTGGGATAATACGATTGCTATCCCTTGCGTCAAGGGGATGGGATCATGTCCAGCGTCCATTCAACGGAGTACCGGGAGTTCCTGGCAAGGCTCCGTGGTGCTAGGACGCGGGCCGGTCTCGGTCAGGCCGAGGTGGCACGGCGGCTCAAGAAGCCCCAGTCCTACGTCTCGAAATGTGAGTCCGGGGAGCGCCGGGTGGACTTCGTGGAGCTTCAGGCCTTCGCTCGAATCTACCGGCAGCCGATCTCCTACTTCCAGGGATAGTCCGGGGTCATCCTCTGGACGGGACTGCACAAGGGGTCACGAAGCCAGTTTATCATGGCGATCCTCACGGCGTCGCTAAGCGAAGAAAGCGTATCTAACTCTTCAAGCGCATCCTCATGCCAGAGGCCGAGCGCTTCGGTCTTAAGAAATTCTCCTGCATGGAGAATATTGCTGCGTATTGTGTAGTAGGTCCTATAGAGCTTCTGCGCTGACTTCCCAGCATTGGCATAGGTGGCCAGGAAGGCCTTGAATCTTCGGGCGACAGAATAGATGGGCTGGTCGCATGCTTCGCAGGCGTCGCCACCAGCCCAATGCGCGGACCACACTCTGGCCAAGACTTCAAGGGCCGATACGGACCCGACTAGCCAGTAGCTTTCGGAAAATCGACGTCAATCCCTCGCATTCTGGAAGTGTCTGGCAGCAGCCAGGAATGCGTCTCGGCTTTCTGCGTCAAGGTCCAGGTAGGTTTGGTAGAGTTCGGCGAGTCCCTGCGGGACCACTAGACCATCCAGCGGCGACAGTCCAAGAACACCATAATATTTTTCATCGGGACGGGTCGGAATTTCGGGCAAGTTAGTCCGGCCGATAGGATACTCTCTCGCATCAAAAGGAACGTGGTATCCGGACTGAAGATACTTGGTCTGGGGCTTATCTCCCTCTCTATCAAGAACCCAATGATGTCCGCTCTGTCGGCGAGGCAACCAAAGGCCAGGCCTGAGAAGTACATTTAGGATCAAGACTAGGTCCTCAAGGGCTTGCTGCTCGCGTCGTTGCCTGAGCCATTCGTTCGATGGGGACTGAAAGCTGAAGGTGACCATGACGGGATAGTTCCCAAATATGGTCTTTGGCAGCGGCGCAGCTTGAGGAGCCTCCCGAATGCAAAAATGGGAAGGAAAGCAAAATTCTCCAGAGGCTCGAATGTGGCTGAAAACGATCTTCGTGGCGGTCTGCTCTCGCTGTGGTTCCCGCAAGACCGCCACACATCGGCGAACCAGGGATTCCAGTTCCCGGCAGGCCTCCTCATAAGAGACGCCCTGGTCTGGGGATATTTCAGCCGAGGCGATAACCCCTTTCCTGGTTCGGAAAAGTTCAAGCGAATGCTTGGGGCATCCAATTTCCTGCGTGTTGGAGGACACGGCGAGAGGAGCGTCCCGCCCGCGTCTACCGAACTGGGTATGGAATTCCTCCTCGCTTCGACTGCTTCCCCAGCTACGGTATTCGTCTCCCATGAGTGCAATCAGATCAGCAACTTCCTGGCCCCGAATCAGATTAAGAATCTCCGCGGGAACCGGACGCCATTCTTCCTCATGTGAATCGGCCATGACTTTGTCCCGAAAATTAAACTGCCTTCCCGTGGCGAGAGGCTGCGAATCAGTATAACTGTTGCGTGATTGATGGTCTAGGATTCAGTTCGGTTCGCCTGGACAACAAGGCCGCGGACCGGGCGCTCCGTGAGCCGGGACGGGTCCCAGGGGATACCCTAAAGAGGAACCTGCGCCGGTAGCGCTCGCCGGGCGCGCATGGCAGCTCGGCGGGATTTCTGTTATACTGGCTCTATGTCCCGCCCCCACGCCACAGTGACCATTTTGGACAGGCCGATGGTGCTCCTGCCCCTGGAGGAGTACCAGGCGCTCTTGGCCGAGGCCGGGGAGAAACCGACCCCTCGCCTGGACCGCATCATCGCCAAGGCCCGGGCCCGCTTCAAGATGGGCAAGGCGATCCCCTGGAAGACCCTCAAGCGTGCCCTTTGAGGTCCTGGTTGACGCGCAAGCGGCGCGCGACCTCAAACGCCTCGCGAGAGTCCATCACCCGGCGCTCGGCCGCATCAAGCGGGCCATAGAGTCCCTGGCCGGGGACTCGTTCCAAGGCAGGCCCCTCAAGGGCTCCAAGCGCGGTTGCTACTCTCTGCGCGAAGGAGACTTCCGCGTCATCTACGAAGTGTTCTCCGAACGGCGGGCCGTGCTGGTCATCCACGTAGGCGACCGGAAAGACGTTTACCGATAGGGCCGCCCACCGCCCCATTTATCAGCGCCGCGTTGTGCCACTTTTGTGCCAATCGGGCGTACAAAAGCAGCCGACGCCTTACGAGAGCGCGCGGCTAAAGAGCGGGGTTCCCGACGGGAAACGCGAGAGGGTATGACGTGGTAGGAAGCCGTAGAACCGGAGGGACCGGGTATGAGGCGAACGCTCTACCGCTGAGCTAACTGCCCGGGGAGGACCATTTTACTACACTTCTTGCGCGTTGAGGCAGGCTGTTACTGTTGCCCTCGCCGCCTCGTGGACGGCCGGAACCAAGCGGTGATTGAATTCCCCGACGAATTCCTGTTAAACTGGGGGTATGACCGCGCAGCAGGCCACGGCGGAGGTTTTCTGGACCGCGTTTAAGGCCCTCACCAAACCTGCCCAGGAGGACTTCCTGGCCCGCCTGACCGCCGATCCCGCCCTGCGGGAGGACCTCCTGGATCTGGCTCTCATCGAGAAGCGCCGCCCGGAGAAAGCCAGGCCCTTCTCCGAATACATCGCGGAGCGCTCCGCCCGGAAGTAGTGCCCGCCTACCGGGTCCTCATCAAGCCCGCCGCCGAGAAGGAATTGGACGCGCTGCCGGAATCCGTCCACCAAAGGGTCACGGCCAGGATTCTCGGGTTGGCGGACGAACCCAGGCCCCATGGGTCCCGCAAGCTGCGCGGTCTGGAAAGCTACCGCCTGCGCGTGGGAGACTACCCGCCGCTCTACACCGTTGAGGATGCAACCTCCACCGTCACCGTCTACGCAGTCGCTCACCGCCGCGAGGCCTACCGCTAGGCTTTCCGATGAGGCAAGGCAGGAGGATTATCCCTGGTGCGGCAGGAAGCCGATCTGCCGCCTTGGCTTGGCCGGCGGCCCCATGAGCTGGCGGAGCACCTTGAAGAAGGCCCGGATTTCCTCCGCTTGCTTGCCCAGTTCGGCATCATGCCCGGACAGGTGCTTCTCGATGTCTTTCAGCCGTTTGGCCAAGCTCTTGTGCGTCGCCAGGATTTCCCGCCATAGAGTCCCCGGCCGGGGACCCGTTCCAAGGCAAGCCCCTCAAAGGCTACAAGCCCGGATGCTACTCTCTGCGCGAGGGAGACTTCCGCGCCATCGACGAGGTGTTCTCCGAACAGCGAGCCGTGCTGGTCATCCACGGTGGCGACCGGAAAGACGTTTACCGATAGGGCCGCCCCTATCCCAACTGTACGCGCGTACAGTTGAACGCTCGACCGGCGCGGAATGTCATCTCGGCGCGGCGGCCTGAAGCTCGGTCAGGACCTTCTCGAGCCCGTCGGCGTCGGCGGGGAAGGCCGCGCGCCCGGCCGCGATGTCGCGCTTGAGGATCGCGACCGCCTCGGGCAGCCGGCCCAGAGCCGCCAAGGCTTTGGCCCGGGCCTTGGTGACGGCCAGGCGGTTGGCCCCGTAGCAGAGCTTGTCGGCGCGGTCGAGCCAGGGCAGGGCCTCGGCGGGCCGGCCCTGCTCCAGCAGGTAGCGGCCGAAGCGGTGCGCGTAGACGTAATCGGCGGGGTACGCGGCGACCAGGCGCGGGTAAAGTGAGCGCAGCGCGGCGTCGTCTTTCTTCATCTCGAGGAAATACCGGAGATTGTCGTCGCGGTTCCGGTCCTCTCCCGGGGGGTGGTCCTTGCCGAGAAGCATCTCGACCGCGCGATTGACCAGGAGGGTCTTCTCCTCGGTCAAGCCCAAGCCCTCGTAGACGGCGGCGAGGACCTCGATTCCGGTCCGAAAATCGGCGCACTCGTTTTTGAAGAGGCGTTTTTCGGCCAGTCTTTCGAGAGCCCCGCGCTCGAGGTTGAGCAGCCCCGCCCGGCCCGCGCCGCTGCCCTTCTCCAACAGCTTCTCGGCATGGTACACGTCGTAAGCCAGCTCGCAGGACTCCTCCTGCTCCAACAGCGCCCGCAACGCCCGCTTCCAGTCGATCTTGGAATCCCCCGGGGCGCGCATGATCTCCAGGCGCGACAACAGGATCCGCCACTCACGGCGCCTCGCGAGCTGTCCCCGCACCTGCTTGTCGATCTCCCTGACGTCCCGCGCGGCCTCCTCAAATTCCTTGAGCGCCAGCCGCCGCCGCAGGGACTCGATCGCCCGATCCGCCGGATCCGCGGCCGCGCCGAGCACGGCCTTGAGCCGGGCCAGGAAGTCCGCCTCGGCCTGCTCGCCGATGATGCGGCCGGTTTCACGGCCGTCCGGACCGGCCACGACGTAGGAGGGCAAGAAGGTGACCCGGTACTTTTCCTTTAATGCGCGCCCCTCCGGGGTGTCGACGTCGAGCTTGACCAAGACCAGTCCCTCGGCCGCCGAGGCGAAAGCGGGCTTGGAGAGGACCTTCTGGTCCATGTAGTAGCAGGAATAGCACCAGGGCGCCTGAAAATCGACCAGGACCCGGCGATTGCCGGCGCGGGCGGCCTCGAGGCCCTTGGGAAGGCTCTCCAGCCAGACCGGCTCGCCCGCCGCGGCAAGGACGGGGAAAAGCGCCGCCAAGCCCAAGTGAATTGACACCCTCATCCGAAGTAAAGTATACTTTCGTTCTCGCCGCAGGACAAGGAAGAATCCCGGACGGTCCGCAGGAAAGCGGGGCCATTCCGTCCCGATGGCGCGAAAGCGGGCGTAGTTCAATGGTAGAACACGAGCCTTCCAAGCTCGTTACGTGGGTTCGATTCCCATCGCCCGCTCCGAGGATGCTGGGGTAGCTCAGGGGTAGAGCAGCTCCATGGTAAGGAGCAGGTCGTGGGTTCAATTCCCATCCCCAGCTAGGTTTTAGCCTGATTTGTCTTATATGTTAGAATTCCGGACCGACGCAGAGCCGTCATCTTCTCAAGGAGCAAAGACTAAATGTCGAAGCCAAAGTTCGAGCGCAAGAAGCCGCACGTCAACATCGGGACGATCGGACACGTGGACCACGGCAAGACCACGCTGACGGCCGCGATCACCCACTATTTGGCGAAGAAGGGCCTGGCGCAGGCGCGCAAGTACGATGAGATCGACAACGCCCCCGAGGAGCGGGCGCGCGGGGTGACGATCAACGTGCACCACGCGGAATACGAGACCGAGAAGCGCCACTACGCGCACGTGGACTGCCCGGGGCACGCCGACTACATCAAGAACATGATCACGGGAGCGGCCCAGATGGACGGGGCGGTGCTGGTGGTGTCGGCGGCGGACGGCCCGATGCCCCAGACGCGGGAGCACGTGCTGCTGGCGCGGCAGGTCGGCGTGCCGCACATCGTGGTTTTTCTCAACAAGATCGACGTCGCCGATAAGGACCTGGTCGACCTGGTGGAGATGGAGGTCCGCGAGTTGTTGACCAAGTACGAGTTCCCGGGGGACAAGATCACGGTGGTGCGGGGCTCGGCGACGAAGGCCCTGGATGGCGACACGTCCGACATCGGGGAGGCCTCCATCGACAAGCTGATGAAGGCGATGGACACGGACATCCCGGAGCCCAAAAGGGCGACGGACCAGCCGTTTTTGATGGCGGTGGAGGACATTTTCTCGATCACGGGGCGCGGGACGGTGGCGACGGGCCGCGTGGAGCGGGGCAAGGTGAAGGTGGGGGAGGCCATCGAGGTCGTGGGGATACGGGAAACCCAGAAGTCGGTGGTGACGGGGCTGGAGATGTTCCGCAAGCTATTGGACGACGCTCGGGCGGGCGACAACGTGGGCGTCCTGTTGCGGGGGATGGAGAAGGACATGATCGAGCGGGGGCAGGTGGTATGCGCTCCGGGGTCGATCAAGCCGCACAAGAAGTTCAAGGCCAAGCTCTACGTGCTGAGCAAGGAGGAAGGGGGGCGCCACACGCCGTTCTTCAAGGGCTACCGGCCGCAGTTCTATTTCCGTACCACGGACGTGACGGGGGCCTGCGAGCTTCCGGCGGGAGTTGAGATGGTGATGCCGGGAGACAACATCGAGATGGTCGTGGAGCTCATCAGCCCGATCGCCATGGAGCAGGGCCTGCGCTTCGCGGTGCGGGAAGGCGGCCACACCGTCGGCGCCGGCGTCGTCGCCGAAATCTTGGACTGA
>CAYJXJ010000006.1:4338-56779 GCA_964374095.1 uncultured Elusimicrobia bacterium | reverse complement strand
GCCGCCCTAAGCGTACGCTGACCCGAAATCCAACCGACTTTTGACGCTGTGGTGGAAAGAACACAGCGGGCGAGACGCCGAAGCGCTTCGCCAGCTTCCCAATTTGCTCAGACGTCAAGGTCTTCTTTCCTCTCAGAATATCCGAGACATACGGCTGCGCACCGATTTCCTCTCCGAGGTCGGCCTGTGTCAACCCGTTTTGCTCGATGAGAAACGCCAGTACTTCCGGCCCGGTCGTGCGGCCGCGGGGCCATCGAGCCTGCTCGAATTTGGCGAGGAACGGCGCCAAGACGGCCAGATATTGGCGGATTCCTTCTTCCGAACGCCTGTCGGCTCCGTGACTGAGCTCGCGCATCAGAGTGCCGAGCAACTCGCGGTAGGCGCGATGGTCAGAGGCTTTACTGATCTCCCTCGGAGGAAACCTTTCGACCAGGAACTCATAAACACGGTTCGCCGCGGGGCCGATGCGTATCCCCGAAACCTTCCTTTCCAGGGTCTGAAGAGTCATTTGCACCTCCAGCGGTCATAGCGCCTGTGGTCCATGATGGCGTCGATGTTGACGATCTGGGTTCCGAAATCCATAAGCGCGATCAATCTATGCCTGCCCTGAGCGATATCAAAGACGTGGCAGTGCGGCCGGACATAGTCGTAGGACTTGGAGAAAGTCCTACGGGCTTCGTGTATCGACCTGAAAGTCGTTTCCTCCATCACCTTTCTCCACCGGTCCAGCGAGGCCCGGGCTTCAGGATGCCGTTTCCTGTAGGCATCGATGAGCTCGACCCCCAGAAGGATCACAGTCTTATTATAACTGATAGTTATATTTTGTCAAGGGGGCGACAAGCGTGCGGCTCCAAATCGACGCCCGGGCCCGGGTCGTGATCTTCACGGCCTACATGGACCCGGAGGGGGAGCGCAAGTACCGCAAGCTGGGGGCCTGCGCGGTGATCGAAAAGGGCTCGAGCATCGAGACCCTCATCGCCACGGTGCGGCGCGAGCTGCCCGCGGCTCCGGGCGCCAAGCCCGCCGCCATGCCCCGCGTGCTGGTCATCGACGACGAGGCGGGGATCCGGGACGTCCTGACTCGGTTCTTGAAGGGCAAGAAATTCGCGGTGGCGACCGCCGCCGACGGCCTGGCCGGGGTCGAGCTCGCGGCGCGCTGGAATCCCCATCTGGTGCTCCTGGACCTCCACATGCCCGGCCTCAAGGGCGTGGAGGTCCTCAAACTCCTGCGGAGGCGGGAAAAACCTCCGCGCGTCATCATGGTGACGGCCGAGCACGACCCCGAGGTCGTCCGGAAATGCCTGGACCTGGGTGCCTGCGACTACGTGACCAAGCCTTTTGACATGGACTATCTCGAGCGGTCGGTCTGGGTCAAGGTCTTCCTGGAGACGGGCACCGCGGCTTGATCAGTCGCCGCCCCGGCCGGGACCTCCGGAGCGCGGCCGCTGAGGCCCCTCGCCTTCGGGCTCGCCCCATAGCTCGGGCCCGCCCATGCGTCGCCGGCGCTCGTGACGCTCGATCATCACCCCGTCGCCGTCCTCGCCGTCGGCCCCTTCGCCCCGCCCGCCCTGCCGGCGGCGTCCGGGACCCATCCCTCCCCGTTCGCGCATCCCTCCCCGGCCGCGCATCTTCATGGACATCCACATCTCGTCGAAGCGTTCCCTTTGCTCCAGGGTCATCCCCTGGCGCAGGTCCTCGCGAACCTGGCGCATTCCTTTCTGCATCTCCTTGGACGCGGCCTTCATTTTGTCGCGAAGGGCCTTGACCTCGGCGTGGCGGCGCTCCAAATCGGGGCGCGCTTTCGCGATGAGGGCTTTGGCCTTGGCCTGCTGGTCGGCCGAGAGCTCGAGCTGCTTGGAGAGACGCTCGATGAACTCCTCCCCGAGGAGCGGGTGCTTTTCCCCGCCGCCGGTCTGGGGCTCCTGCGCGCCCGCCCCGTCGCCGTCGTCATCGCCGGGAGGGTTCGCCCAAACAGGCGCCGCAAGAAGCGCCGCCGCCAGCCCGGCCCGGACCGCACCACCGAATAACTTAGCCATGATCACCTCCGCCAACGTCATCGGAAGGAGTGTAACAGGCCCCGCCGCTGCTGTCAACCGGGGCAGTCGAGGCTCTTCATGAAGGTGTCCCGCCCGACCGAGTCGTAGACGACCCGCACGCCCGCTCCGCCCGTGAGCGCTCGGACCCGCGACGGCAAGTCCTCCGAGGTCAGCACCACGGCCGAGGCTCCCGCGCCCCGGGCCAGCTCGGCCTTGGCTTGGGTGGAAACCACCGCGATGACCCGGGCCCCGAGGCCGCGCGCCTCCTGGCAGACGAGGTTGCCCGTGCCCCCGGCCGCGGCGTGGACCACGCACCAATCGCCGGGTCCGAGCGCGCACGTCGAGCGCGTGAGATAATGGGCCGTCATTCCCTGCAGCAGCGCCGCGGCCGCCGAGGCTGAGGCAAGCCCTTCCGGGACCGGGACGAGCCTGCTCGCCGGGGCCTTGGCGTACTCGGCGAAAGTCCCAAGCACGCCGCAGAAAGCCACGCGGTCCCCAATCCGGACCTCGCTCACCCCCGGGTCGACCGAGGAGACCGTGCCGGCGGCCTCATACCCCGGGACGTAGGGATAGGCCGCGTCATAGAGTCCCGAGCGGAAGTAGGCGTCGATGAAATTGACTCCCGCGGCCTCCACGCGGATAACGGCCTCGCCGGCGCCGGCGACAGGCTCGGGAAATTCGTCGAGCCGCATGACCTCGGGCCCGCCCGGCGCGCGGACAACGATCGCCTGCATGCCGCTAGTCTAGCAAAGCCATGCGCTTCCAGTAGATAGCAGCGCGCGAAGCGCGGGCCCATGATATAATCCGTTGGCTTGAAATCACTCGAACGCTCCGAAGACGACGCGCCGGGGCCCGCCGCTCCGGGGCGCCTGGCCCTCGAACTCCGGCGCAAGACCTTCCACCTCTTGTGCCTCCTCTATCTCGGAGGCTACCGGCTCCTTGAGCGGGAAACGGCCGTCCGCGCCATGGTCGCGGTGACCGTGCTGACCTGGGGCATAGAGACCTGGCGTCTTCGCAGCGCCCTGGGGCGACGGGTTGTCGAAGGCGTTTTCGGTCCGCTGATCCGGAGCAAGGAGGGGGCGCGCTACACCGGGGCCTTCTACACATCCCTGGGCGCGATGGGCGTCATCGCGCTCTTCGGCTCCCGGCCCGAAGTGGTGACCGCCGCGCTCCTCTACCTGGCCCTCGGGGACGCCGCATCGGCCGTGGTCGGAGTGCGTTGGGGGCGGCATCCCTACTGGATTCTGGGGCGTAAACGCAGCCTCGAAGGTTCGGCCGCCGGGATGACGGTCGCCCTCGCCGCGGGGTTGGCCGCCGGGCTGACGGCACCCCAGGCCTGCGCCGGCGCCCTGGCCTTCGCCGTCGCCGACGCCGTTCCCATTCCGCCTGACGATAATGTTTGGATTCCGGTCCTTCCGGGAGCCGTCCTTTTCACGCTCCGTCAAATGTGGTAATTTCTTCACGATGAGGCGCGTCATCCTGCCGCTTCTCGTGCTCTTCGCTTCCTCCTGCGCCCCCCCTGAATCCCTCCCCGACCTGCGCCTGCCGACCTTGGTCGGCAACACCGGGGCCTCCTTGGCGGCCTGCCCCACTCCGAAATGCCTCACGGTCTACGTCGCCCCCTGGTGCGGCTACTGCCGCCGCGCCACGCCCCTGATCCTGCAGCTGCGCAGGCACCTGTCCTTGAACAACGTGGCCACGAGGGTGATCGTGGGGATGGACCAAGCCCGGGCCGTGGAGGATTACGCGCGGGATTTCGGCCCCGATACGCTGCTCGACATCGAGGGCGCCATGCGCCCCGGCGGGGTGCCCCACTTCTACGTCTCGGACGCGCAAGGCGCGGTGCTCAAGGCCGTTCCCGGCCTGCCCCGGGTCGACGATATCGAGGGCCTCGCCTCCTATCTGGGACTGCCGTGACCGCATGATCATCGGCGTCGCGCGGGAGATCAAGAACCGCGAGCACCGGGTCGGGCTCGTCCCCGGGGGGGCCAAGGCCCTGGCGGCCGACGGCCACCGCGTGTTCGTCGAGAAGGGCGCGGGCCTGGGCTCCGGGATACCCGACGAGGACTTTTCGGCCGCGGGCGCCCGGATCGTCTCCGACCGGCGCAAGCTCTTCGACGACTCCGAGATGATCATCAAGGTGAAGGAGCCGCTCCCCGAGGAGTACGCCCTCTTCCACGAAGGGCAAATTCTCTACACCTACCTGCACCTGGCCGCCGCCAGGCGGCTGACCGAGGCGCTGCGCAAACGCAAGGTCAAGGCCGTGGCCTATGAAACCATCCAGCTCAAGGACGGGAGTCTCCCCCTGCTCATCCCCATGAGCGAGGTCGCCGGCAAGATGTCGGTGCAGTTGGGCGCGAGCTGCCTCGAGAAGCACAACGGCGGACGCGGCGTGCTGCTCGGCGGGGTGCCGGGTGTCGCCCGCGGGGTGGTCACGATCATCGGCGGCGGGATCGTCGGCATCAACGCGGCCAAGATCGCGGTGGGCTTCGGCGCCCGGGTGAACATTCTCGACATCAACCCGGTCCGGCTGGCCTACCTCGACGATGTCTTCGGCAACTCGGTGAGCACCCTCATGAGCCATGACGAGAACATCAACGCCGCGGTGGTCCGCGCCGACCTCTTGATCGGGGCCGTCCTCATCCCCGGCGCCAAGGCCCCGCATCTGGTCAGCGAAGCCATGATCCGCGGCATGCGCCCGGGCTCGGTGGTCGTCGACGTCGCGGTGGACCAGGGCGGCTGCATCGCCACCACCGAGGAGACCAGCCACGACCGCCCCCTCCGCGTCAAGCACGGGGTGCTCCACTACGCGGTGCCCAACATTCCCGGGGCGGTCTCCAACACCTCGACCTACGCCTTGACCAACGTGACCCTCAAGTACGCCCGCGCCATCGCCCGGCATGGGCTGGAATCCGCGGCGAGGGCCGACGCGGCCCTGGCCCGCGGGGTCAACGTGTACGAGGGGGAGTTGACCTGTCCTCCGGTCGCCGAGGCGTTCGGCCTGAAGGCGACGCCCGTGGCGAGCCTGCTCTAGGGCGCAGGCGCGCCTGCCTTTCGATCCGGGCAATCACGCGAGCCGCCAGGTCGCGGTAGCCCGCGTCCCGGCTCGACTCCAAGATTTCCCGGTATAGCCGCAGGGCTTTTTCCGGCTGGCCCGAGCGCCGGTAGAGGAAGGCGACGATGTTCTTGATCATGGTGGGACAGTCGGGCGCCAGGACCACGGGCTCGAGTATGCGCAGGGATTCCAGCGGCTCCCCCTTCTTGTGGAACCCGATCGCCCCGACGTAAGCCTGGAGTATGCGATTGCCCGGGTCGCGGGCCAGGGCGTAATGGAGCACCTGCAGGGCCTCGTCCGGACGCTGCAGATTGAAGGCCAGGGCGCCGGCCGCGAACTGGGCCGCGTAGTGGTAGGCCGGGTCGAGGTCCACCACCCGCATCGCCAGTGCCCCCAGCCGGCGGTATGGCCCGGCCGCGGGGTCCCCGTGGGCATGATCATGCCCCGCGTGGTCGTGCCCGGCATGGTCGTCCCCGTCCGCCGCGGGCGAGCCATAGTATATCACCATGCGGATCAGGGCCAGGTCGGCCGCCAACCGCCGCATGCCGAGGCCGAATAGGAAGGCGGTCTCGACGGCGCCGGATTCGTTGAGGCGTATCGGCGCCCCCGCGGCGGGCCCGGACGGCGTGTCAGCGGAGCGCAGGGCGTTGAGCAGGGCGCAGACCGCGAGCGCCCCGGCCAGTTGCCTCATGCGCTAGAACTCCTTGCGGTTGAAGAGCCAGACCGACGCCGCCAACCACGCCCCGGCGTAGACCACGGCGTAGCCCAGCCAGGCGGCCACGGGGATGTCGAGCCCCGCGCCGGCTAGGGGCTGCAGACGGTCTCTCAGGTTGAAGAGTTGGAGGTCGGGAAGCAGACGCGTCAGCAGGCTCATGCCGGTGCCCATAAACACGGCATGACGGGACTTATGCGTCACCATGTAGCGGATCTCCGGGATGAAATGGCCGAGACTCCAGAGTATGCCCGTGATGGTGAGTCCCGATAGGACCGAGGTCGAGAAGATCGCCATGAACATCGCCAAGGCCGCCGTGATGAGAACCTTGAGATACGCCCCCGCCAGCGCGGCGACGTAAAGCCCGCTCCAGCTCCAGCCCTTGGCCAGGAGGATCGCCACGTGCATCGACGCCATCAGCGCCATGGCGGCGGCCGTCGACAACATGAGGCCCGCGAATCGCCCGACGAGGTATTGCCAGCGCGCGACCGGACGGGTCAGGATCATATAGATCGTCTTGGTCTCCATCTCCCGAAGGATGGTCGTCGACGCGGAAAAGACCGCCCCGGCCAGCCCCATCAACTCGATGAAGGCCAGGCCGAAATCCTGGAGCACGCGAACCTCTTCATCGGTGGCCAACAGTCCCAGGAGCAGGCTCAGGTAGAGCACGACGCCGCCGAAGAGCAGGGAGAGCAGGAAAAACTTCGTGCGGAGGCTCTCCTTCCAGGAGTTGGCGGCGAGTATGAAGACGGCGGTCATCCGGCGCCCTCCCGCACCGTCTCGACAAAGACTTCCTCGAGGCCGCCGGACCACTCGCCGGACGTGAGCAGCCTCACGAGCTTTCCATCCCGGAGAATGCCCACCCGGTGGCAGAGGCGCTCGATCTCCGATATGGAATGGGAAGAAACGATGATGGTTTTGCCGGCCTGGTTGAGGTTGACCAGCAGATCGCGGAAGTCCTTGATGGCCAAGGGATCGAGACCGCTCACCGGCTCGTCCAGAATGAGGAGCTTGGGATCATGCAGGATCGCCTGCGCCAGGCCGACGCGCTGGACCATGCCCTTGGAGAACTCTCCGATGCGCCGGTCCGCGGCCCGCTCCAACCCGACCCGCCTGACGGCCGAGGGGACCGCCTCCGACAGCGCCGCGGCGGGCAACCCGGAGAGCCGGCCGTAGAAATGCAGGCTCTCGGAGGGCGTCAGGAAGCTGTGGAAGTAGGGGAGCTCCGGGAGATAGCCGACCTGGGCCAAGGCGGCGGGGTCGCGGGGCGCCAGGCCGAGCACCGAGACGGTCCCCACGGTGGGCGTCAGCAGTCCGAGTGAGAGCTTGAAGGTCGTGGTCTTGCCGCTGCCGTTCAAACCCAGAAGTCCGAAGACCTCGCCCTCGGCCACCTCCAGGTCCAGGCCTTCCACCCCCCGTGACATCGTGACGCGTCCTAGATGGGAACGAGCGTAGCTCTTGCTCACGCCGCGAAATGACAGGGCGGGGCGGTTCATGGCCTAGAGGTTCACGAATCGAACGGAGGTGATCCCCTCCAGTTTCTCGAGCTTGCGGCGCGTCTCCGGAGTCAATTCGTCGTCCACCGTCAGGACCATGACGGCCTGGCCGCGAGGGGCGAGCCGCCCCACGCGCATATCCGCGATGTTGACGCCGCTCTTGCCGAGGAGCAGGCCCACCCGGCCGATAACGCCGGGGGTGTCGCGGTTGGTGAGGACGATGAGCCTGCCCGCGGGCTTGACCTCCACGGAGAGCTCGCCCAAGCGCACGATGCGCGGCTCGCCTTCCGCCAGGAGGGTCCCCGAGACCGCGGCCGCGCCCTTGTCGGTGACCGCGGTGACCGTGATGAGGTTTTGATAGCCGCGCAGGGTCATCGGGTCGGAAGATTCGCAAACCCGTATGCCCCGCTCGGCGGCCAAGGCCGGGGCGTTGACCGCGTTGACCGTCTGGGCGAGCATGGTCGACAGGCACCCGCGCAGCGCGGCCACGGCCAAGGGCCGGCGCTGCGCCGCCGAGATGGAACCCTGAAACAGGCAGCGGAATTCCTTGAGGCCCGAGTCCAGCGTCTGTCCCGCGAATCGCCCGAGGCTTTCGGCCAAGCCCAGGAGGGCGCCGAGCGACTCCAGGGTCTGGGAGTCGAAGCCCGGCAGGTTGACCGCGTCCACGGCGAAGCCGCGCTCGCAGAACTCGATGACCCGGCGCGCCAGTTCGACGGCGACCTTGCTCTGGGCCTCGCGGGTCGAGGCGCCCAGGTGCGGGGTCAGCAGGAGGTTCTCGATGCCGCGCAGGGGACTGCCCGCCGGGAGAGGTTCGGCCTCGAACACGTCGAGAGCGGCCCCGCCGAGGCGCCCGGAGCGGAGGGCTTCGGCGAGGGCGGCCTCATCGACGAGCTCGCCGCGCGCGCAGTTGACGAGCCGGGCCCCGTGACGCATCCAGGAGAGGGCCTCGCCAGCGATGAGGTGGCGGGTCGAATCCGTCCCCGGGGCGTGGAGGCTGACGAAATCGCTCTCCGCGAGGACGGTCTTGAGCTCGCCCAAGACGACCCCGAGGCCCGCGGCCTGCTCGGCGGAGACGTACGGATCGTGGGCGAGGACCCGCATCCCGAAGGCCGCCGCGCGGCGGGCCACCTCGCGCCCGATCCGGCCCAGCCCGACCAGGCCCAGGGTCTTTCCCTGGAGCTCGGAGCCGATCCATTTTCTCCGCTGCCAGCGGCCGGACTTGACGTCGGCGTCGGCTTGCGGGATATGGCGCGCCAAGGCGATCATCAGTCCGAAGGCGTGCTCGCAGGCCGCGGTGGTGTTGGCCGCCGGGGCGTTGATGACCGCGATGCCCCGGAGCGTCGCCGCGTCCAGATCGATATTGTCGATCCCGACGCCCGCCCGCCCGATCAGGCGCAGTTTCGGGGCGGCCAGGATGAACTCGCGGGTGACCTTCGTCTCGGAGCGCACCAGCCAGGCCTGAGCGCGGTCCAGCGCCCGGCGCAGGTCCTGAGGGGTCGGGCCCAGCGCGAATCGCAGGTCGATGGACGGGTGGTCCTTCAGGGATCGGAGCCCCTCCGGATCGATGGGGTCGGTGACCAGGACGCCGAACTTCTCAAGCATTCAAGAAGCCCGCAGGGCGGGCAAGCGGCGCGACAACGCCTCGAAACCGAGGTCCACGTCCTCCTTTCGGATGAAGCCCATGTGAGCCACCCGGACCACCTTGCCCTTGAGCTTGGCCTGTCCGCCGGCGATGGCGATCCTGTCTTCCTTCAAGATGCGGGCGACGAGGTCCTGGCCGTCGATTCCCTCGGGCAGCCGCAGGGCGGTGAGGATGTGGGCGGGATTTTTGGCGAAGAGGACCAGGCCGAGCGACTCGGCTCGCCGGCGCGCGTGGAGCGCCATCTCGGCGGTGCGGGCCCAGACCTTCTCCAGGCCCTCCTTCAAAATCAGGCGCAGAGCGGCGGCTTGGGCCGCGACCAGCGCGACCGCGGGGGTGTAGGGAGTCTCCAGTTCGGGGAGGGACTTGGCCATGGTCCGCCAGTCGAAGTAGAAGCGCGGCAGCCTGGCCGCCTCGCAAAGCTTCCAGCCGCGGTCGGAGACCGCGGCAAAAGCCAGGCCGGGCGCGTTCATCAGGCCCTTTTGGGAGCCTGCGAGCACCACGTCAAGGCCCCACGCATCGGTCTCGAGGGGCTCGGCGCCGAGGCCGGAGATTGAGTCGAGGACGACAAGGGCGTCGGAATTTTCACGGACGCACTTGGAAAGCTCCTGGATGTCGTTGACAACGCCCGTGGAGGTATCGGTATGCTGGAGAAAGACGGCCTTCAGGCCGCTCGAGGCCCGGAGAGCGGCCTTCAGGCGGTTGGGGTCGGCCGCGTGCCCCCATTCCTCGGACACGACAACGGGCTCGATCCCATAAGTCTTGAGGATGGAGACGAAGCGGTCGCCGAAGGCCCCGGTTGAGTGAACCACCACCGGGTCCTTGGGCGAGAGCAGATTCACGACCGCCGATTCCATGGAACCCGTCCCGGAGCAGCTCATCATCAGCACCGCCTGCTTGGTCCGATAGACCGAGCGCAGGCCCGTCAGGACCTCCGCGAAGAGTTCGCCGAATTCGGCGGTGCGGTGGTGGATGATGGGCCGCGAGAGGGCCTCCAAGACCTCCGGCGGCAGGGGCGTGGGGCCCGGGGTAAGAAGGGTGACGGGTTTCATGCCAGACCTCCGGGGGGATGGGGGGAGGGGGCGCTGATGCGGGCGCCCTCCGGAAGGAAGGGAGGCGCGGAGGGCTTGCCGGACGCGGGGGCCAGGCTCAGCTCCAAGACCTCCTCGAGGGAGCGGACCGGCACCATCTTGAGCTGGGCCAGGACGTCGGCCGGGATATCCTCCAAGTCCTTGCGGTTCTGCTCGGGAAAAAGGACGGTATGCACTCCCTCGCGAAAAGCGGCCAGAACCTTCTCTTTGAGCCCGCCGATGGGGAGCACGCGGCCCCGCAGCGTGACCTCTCCGGTCATCGCCAGGCCCGGGAGGACCGGACGGCCCGTGACCAGGCTGGCCAGCGCCGCGGCGATGGCGATGCCGGCCGAGGGGCCGTCCTTGGGAGTCGCCCCTTCCGGAACATGGACATGGTAGTCGAGTGATTTGAAGGCCTCGGGGTTGGCGCCCAAGGTCTCCGCGATGGAACGCAGATGTGAGAAGGCGGCCTGCGCGGATTCGGTCATCACCGGGCCGAGCTTTCCCGTCAGCGTGAGCTCGCCCTTGCCCGGGAAACAGACGGCCTCGACGGCCATGGTGACCCCGCCGACCTCGGTCCAGGCCAGTCCCGTGGAGACTCCGACGGCGTTATAGGAATTGCGGTCCTTGAAAAACTTCGGGATGCCGAGGAATTCCTGGAGGTTCCCGGCTTCCACCGAAATGACGGGAGACTTACCGCAGACCAGGCGGCGCGCGGCCTTGCGGGCGATGCTGGCCAGTTCCCGCTCGAGGCTGCGCACCCCCGCCTCCCGCGTGTATTCCTCGATGAGCCGGTCCAGGGCCCCGTCCGAGACTTCGACCCGGTCGGGCTTGATGCCGTGGTCCCGCAGCTGCTTGGGAAGCAGGTGCGCTCGGCCGATGAGCCGCTTCTCGGGATGGGTGTAGCCCGAGAAGCGCAGAATCTCCAGGCGGTCCTGGAGGCTCACGGGAATGCCCTCGAGCGTGTTGGCGGTGCAGATGAAGAGCGTCTGGGAGAGGTCGAAGGGGACGTCCACGTAATGGTCGAGGAAGGTGGAGTTCTGCTCCGGGTCGAGAACCTCGAGCAGGGCGGCCGCCGGGTCTCCCCGCCAGTCCATGCCCATCTTGTCGATCTCATCCAAAAGGAAAAGCGGGTTGCGGCTGCCGGCCTTGCGAAGGGACTGCATGATCCGCCCCGGCAGGGAGCCGATATAAGTTCGGCGGTGGCCGCGGATCTCGGCCTCGTCGCGCACGCCCCCCAGGGACATCCGCACGAACTTGCGGCCCATGGCCCGGGCGATCGAGCGGCCCAAGGAAGTCTTGCCCACGCCGGGAGGGCCGACGAAGCAGAGGATGGGACCCTTGAGCCTCTTGGTCAGCTTGCAGACGGCGAGGTATTCGACGATGCGTTCCTTGGCCTTGGCGAGGTCGTAGTGGTCCTCATCCAGAATTTTCGCGGCTCGGTCAAGATCGAGATTGTCGCGGGTCCGCGCCGACCACGGCAGATGGGTCATCCAATCCAGGTAGGTGCGCGAGACCGTCGCCTCGGGGGAGTAGGGCATCATCTTCTCGAGCCGGGCGGCATCCTTGAGAGCCGCCTCCCGCGCCTCCTGGGGCATATTCGCCTTCTCCACGGCCTGGCGCAGATCCTCGATCTCCTTGGCGAAATCGTCCTTTTGGCGGAGCTCTTTTTGTATCGCCTTCATCTGCTCCGTCAGGTAATATTCCTTCTGGCTCTTCTCGATCTGGCCCTTCACCCGGGTGTGGATCTTGCGCTCGAGATTGAGTATCTCGATCTCGCCCTTGAGGAGCTCGACGAGCTTCTCGAGGCGGCGGGCCGGATCGAGGATCTCCAGAACGGTCTGCCGGTCGGCCGCCTTGACCAGGGCGCTGGCCGCGATGAGGTCCGCCAGGCGGGAGGGCTCCGCCACCTGGGCCACGTTGGTCCCCGGCTCGGACCCGGAACGGCGCGCCAGGCGCAAGTGCTCATCGTGCACCTCCACGGCGTGGCGCATCAGGGCTTGAGTCTCGGGCGAGACCTCCGTCGGGACTTCAGGGTAGGCCACGTCGGCTTCCCAATGGCCGGCCTCCTCCGAAAACCGCGGACCGACGGTCCGCAGGCGGGCGTGGCCCTGGAGAAAGACCTTGAGGGTGGAGTCCGGCATCCTCAAATATTGCACCACCTCGACGAGGACGCCGACGTCGAAGAGATCCGCCGCTTGCGGGTCGTCGAGTTGGCTCTGGCGCTGGGCGACGACGGCCAGGAGCTTGTCGCCGCGCATCGCGGCCTCCAGCGCCTTCACGGACTTGGGCCGGCCCACCGAGAGGGGCAGGACCATATGCGGAAAGACGACGACGTCCCGGACCGCGAGCAGAGGCAGGCGCGTCGGGCGGGAGGCCTCGGGGCTCAAGGCTTGGCCCCCGGAAGGACGTGATCGACGATGCCGTAGGCGCGGGCCTCCTCGGCGGACATGTAGTGGTTGCGCTCCATGTCGCGGCGCAGGCGGTCGATGGGCTGGCCGGTGTGGACGCTGAGTATGCCCTCCAGGCGCTCCTTCATGCGCTCCATCTCGGCGGCTTGGATGACGATGTCCGAGGCCTGCCCCGAAAGGCCGCCCCGAATCGAAGGCTGATGGATCATCACGCGGGCCTGGGGCAGGATGAAGCGCTTGCCCCTGGTCCCGGCGGCCAGCAGGACGGACCCGAAGGACATGGCCATGCCCATGCAGAGCGTCCGGACCGGGGCCTTGATGTATTGCATCGTGTCGTAGACCGCCATCCCGGCCGACACCATCCCTCCGGGCGAATTGATGTAGAGGTTGATATCCTTCTCCGGGTCGTCGCCGTCGAGGTAAAGGAGCTGGGAGATGAGCAGGTTGGCCGAGTCCGTCGTGACGGCTCCCTCCCAGCCTCCCGCGAATACGATGCGCTCCTTGAGCAGCCGCGAGTAGATATCGTAGGTGATCGCGGAGCCTTGGTTCCAGCGTTCGATGATTGTGGGGATGATCATATCGTTGCGGGGTCAGACCCTAACATCTAACACATTGTCAAAGTCGTCATGCAACTTCCATGTGTCAGAGGGCAGGGTCTGACCCCGGCTTGCCTAGCTTTCCTTGATCACGGCCTTTTCCTTGAGAAACGCCATGGTCTTGCGGTCTCGTATCAGGCCTCGGATGGCATCCCGGCCCTCGGCGAAGAGCCGGCGCACCTCTTCCTTCTGGCGGTCCGACCGGGCCGTCTCCAGATTGCGGGCCAGGTCGGATTCGAGGTCGGCGTCGGTGACCTCGATCTTTTCCTGCTCCGCGATCGCGCGCAGGATGTAGGAAAGGGAGAGCTCCTTCTCGGCCTGGGGGCGCAGCTGCTCCTTGAGCTTCCCCGACTCGGCAGCCGACCATTGCCGCTCCGGTCCGAGGAGGCGGTGGCGGAGGCGCTCGAGCAGGCGCTCGGACTGGGCCTCCACCAGGGAGGGGGGCAACGACAGGCGATTCTGGGCCAGCAGGGCCTCCTCGATTTGGCCGAGGACTTCGCGCTCGGATCTCTCCCGCCCCTCCTTCTCGATCATCTCGCGCAGGCCGCCGCGCAGCTCGAGCAGGCTGCCGAATCCCAGGTCCCGCGCAAAGTCGTCATCGATGGGCGGGAGGGTCTTGCGCTTGATCTCGCGCAGCGTCACGGTCAGCAGGGCGGGAGCGCCGGACCGGTCGACCTTGACCTCGCGCGTCTCGCCGCGGCGCAGGCCGGCGAGGCCTTGGGCCAGGCCCCGGGCGGTCTCATCGGAGGACATGTCGATGAGCAGCCCCTGCCCCGTCAGCTCGGGCAGCGGCTTGCCGCCCGAGACCGCGGAGGAATCGACCACGGCGTAGTGGGTCGACTCCAGCGCCTCGGAGTCGCTGGCCTCCAACCGCGCCTGCCCCTCCCTCAGCTCGCCGAGACGCTTGTCGAACTCCGCGTCGGTCGCGGGGTAGGAGCTTCTCAAGACCGAGATGCCGGCGTAATTGCGGGGAGCCGCCTGGGGAGTGATTTCCACCGCCACGCTGAAGCGCAAGGACTTGGCCTCGGGATGGGAAAGCTCGGTCACCCGGGGCGGGGCGACCGGCGAGAGCCCAAATCGCTCCAGGGCGCGGGGGATATGACGCCGGAGCAGGCCCTCCACCGCCTCCTCGCGAGCGGCGTGCGTGAAACGCTTCTGGATGATCTCCATCGGCGCTTTCCCGGCGCGAAACCCGGGTATCCGCGCCCGCTGCTGGATACGGACGAGCCGGGTCTGAGTCTCGGACTCCACTTCGGCGGCGGGCACCTCCACCGAGAATGAAACCAGGCAGCCTTCCTCCTTGATTTTCTTATACGGAGATTCCTCGGTCGGCTTGGATTTGGTGAAGAGCCCCATAAAATGATCCCTCGTTATTCCTTAATGAAACGGAAACGGCTATCGGCCCCCCCACTCTCGGTTCCCCCCCGGGGGGGAACCTCAGGCGTGGGCGAGGGGGGATTTGAACCCCCAAGGCCTTTCGGCCACACGGTCCTAAGCCGTGCGCGTCTGCCGTTCCGCCACCCGCCCCGGAGGGGCAACTGGGCTATACAGGAATCGAACCTGTAACCTTGCGCTTAAGAGGCGCCTGCTCTACCAGTTGAGCTAATAGCCCTGAGGGCATTGTAACAAATCGGCAATTGAATTCCCAAGGCCGGCTGTTATACTAGTCAACGCGGTCGAAGACCGTGTCGCTATGCGCTACTGGCTCTTCCTAAACAACCAAGTCCACGGACCCTACGAGCCCGACGATCTTTCCCAGCTTCCCAGCTATTCCCCGGAAGCTCTCGTCTGCCCGGAAGGCCGCAAAGGAACCCACATCGGCGATTGGCAGCGCGCGGGGATGGTGCCCGAGCTGCAGCTCTCTCTTCTCAAGGCCACCCAACTCTCGCCGGCCGCCCGGGGCGGCGACCCCGCTTCGGCGCTTTTCGCGGGGCTCCCGCCGGAGCCCACCCTCAAGGACCTCGCCGCCCTCGGGAGTCTCCAAGAGAAGATGAACCTGATGGAAAACACGGTGTCTCGCCTGCAGGGCGACCTCCGGCTCAAGGACACCGAAATATCCGGCTTGCACGTCGAGCTCGGAGAAAAATCGGCCCAAGCCGCGGAGCTGCTGCGCAAGCTCGAAAGCCTGGAGGGGAGGCTCGCGGACGTGGGATCGAATCTGCGCGACAACCTCGCCCAGGCGGTGGCGGCGGAGCGCTCCGTCGAGACCAACGTCGAGACCCACGAACGGACGTTGAAGGATGTCTCGGCCCAACTCTCGCGGCTTCAATCCCAGCTTTCGGAAGTCGGGGCGATCAAGGAAGACGTCCGCCGGCTCGAAGAGCCGCTCGCGGAGGTCAAGCGCCTGCGCGAAGATCTCCGCCGGATGGAAGAATCCCTGGAACGCGTCGAATCAAGACCCGCCGCGGGGGGGAGCGCCCCCCTGGCGGCGCCTCTTCTGCCCGAGCCGTCCTCGCCATCCGCCGGTGAAAGCCAGGGGGCGGCGAGGCCCATCCCTCTCCCTCCGCCGCTGACGCCCGCCTCCCCGCCGGCCGGGGATGCCGGGTTTGGAACCTCTTTCCCCCCGACCCAACCCCCGGTTCTCGGCCTGCCCCCCATGGCCCTGCCTCCGGCCATGGAGCCGGTCGTGCCCGCGGAGCCCGCGCCGGTGATCGCGCCGCCGCCGGCGCCGGGCCCCGCGCCCCGACGGGGACGCGGCATGCTCGTCATGGCCGGGATCGCCGGCATCACGGTCCTGGGAGCCGGCGGGGCCTACATGCTCGGGCTGGGCCCCTTTGGGAAGAAACAAGCCGCCGAGCCGCCGCCCGAGGAATCCCCATCCCTCCCCGCGCCTCCCCCCCCGGCCCAGCCCCTGCCGCCGCCCCCGCCGCCGGAGCCGACGGAGGAAGAGCTGAAGGCGCGCGCGCTGGAAATGGCGCGCCAATTCCCGCTCCCCTCCGGCAAGACCCTCGGCGCCGAGTTGGAGGGTCCCAATCCTCCCCCTGGGCTGCCGTGGATCGCCGAGAAGCTCCCGGGAACGCATGACGGCTATCAAGTTAATTTCTACCCGCCTAAAGGAAAGGGAAAAACCAAGAAACCCTTGGAATTCGCGGTGACCCTTTCCGACGGCGGGGTTAAAGGGCTCAACGCCGCGGCCCGGAAACTTCTCGCCGCCAAGCCGCCCTCGGCCGCCGCCCCGGCCGGCGACCCGGACGCGGCGGCGCTCTTCGGAGACGAGCCGGCCGCCGCCCCGCCCGCCGGAAAGGGCGCGGGGGAGCCGTCTCTCTTCGAGGCGGAGAGCCCGCCCCCGGCGGCCGCCAAGAAGCCTTCGGCAAGAAAGCGCGCGGCCAAGAAGAACGCCGAACCCGAGCCGAGCCTCGACGATCTCCTGCTGCCGGGAGTGCCGAAACCGGCGGCCGTCGCTCCCAAAACCCCCAAGCCCGCCAAGGCCAAAGCCCCGGCCGCGGAGCCGGCCGCCGACGACGAAAAGCTCCTCGATGACCTGCTCGGCCCCTAAGGAGGCCGATCCGGCGACTGAGCCGAGGTTGTGCCGCGGCGCGGAATCTGATTAGATTGACCGTTGCCGGTCATTTAGGAGGGACGCCCCCATCGAGCTGGACAAGCTATTCAAGGTCGTCGAGGAGCGATTCATCGAGTTCACCGACAAGGTCGGGGCGATGGCGGGACGCGTCGAGGACCTGCTCTTCCGCGCCCATCGCGCGGCCAACGCCGCCCGCAACAGGACGTCTTACCGCGACAGCCTCTTCGGGGACGATCTGCAGCTCCTCCGCCGCACGATGCGCACCTTCATCCAGGATTCGACGGCCCTGCCCGGCCTCATCGACTGGCTCGACCGCGAATGCACGAAGGCGCCCGAGCTCCTGGATACCGCGCGCGGCCTGCAGCGCGTCGTCTCGGCCTTCGAAAAGGAGCTGCAGGGGCTTTCCGAGCAGATGCGCCTGCTGCATCATCACATCATCGCCAACGAACAGAAGATCGAGGCCTGGTACATGGTCCAGGACCTCGAGATCCTTTTCGATAAGGTGAAGCTCTTCTCCTTCGGCATCGTCACCCGCGTCTACCCGCGGCTCAAAGGCGAGGAGGAGCGGCGGTGACTTTGGAAAAGTTGATGCGGTGGGTCACGCCGCTCAACCTTGTCTTGACGCTCTTCGCGCTGGCCGCGCTTCCCTGGGCCTATGAATGGCGCCGGGTCCCCTTCGACGCCTACCGACGCTGGCGCTACCCGGACCAGGGGCCGGCCGACCCCCGCGGACGGATCATCCTCGAGGAGCTCGAGAAGGGGCAGCAGGCCCGCCTCGCGCGCCTCCACGCCAAGGTCGCCGCGGAAATCCAACGGGCGCGAGCGGAGGGGCATGCGGTCTCCGATCTCGAGACCAGGGCCGGGATCGCCCTGCAGCTCAATAGGCCCGACGGCCGCGCCCAGGCCGAGAGGATTCTCAATGAAGTGCGCCGCGACATCCCGCCGACGGGGGCCGCGCCGGCGGCCGCGCCCGCGCCCCCGTCCATCGCCAGGCCCGCCCCCGTTCCGTCCGGGCGGCGCAAAGCGCGCGCCTCCGGGCCCCGGTGAACATCCTTGCGGCGATCGCCCTGTGGGCCGCGGCGTCATGGTGCGGCGAGCTCCCGCCGGCGGCCGTGCCCCCGGGGGCCGACGCCCCTTCCGCCTTGCGCGAGGCCTACCGCGCCTTCTTGGCCGGTCGCCTCGACGCCGCCGCGGCCTCCTACCGCTATTTGGCCCTGCTCGGCATAACCGCTCCGGACCCCGGTCCGAGCCTGGCCATCCTCTCTCGCGACATGGGCCGTCCGGAAGCGGCGCTGCCGGCCTGGACCAAAGCCTCCTTGGAGGGACGCGACGCCTTTCTGTGGAGTCAGCGGGGCTGGAGCTACCTTTCGAATAGCCGGCCCCGCGACGCCATCCCGGTCTTTCGCAAGGCGCTGGAGCTTTCAACGACAACGGCCGCGCAGGCGGAAGCCAATATCGGCCTGGGACTCGCCTCCCTGCTCGACGAACATCCCAAGGCCGCCAAGGAGCCCCTGCGGGCGGCCCGATCGCAGGGCCCCTACATGATCCCCCTGTCGGCCCAGCTTTCGGGGCTGACGGCCCTGGCCATGGGAGACCGGCAGTTGGCGCTGGCCTATCTCGGCGAAAGCGTGGGGGTCGATCCCCTCAACCGCGAAGCCCTGCGGGAGCTCGCCCGCCTCTATCAGAAGGTGGGTGAGAACCGGCAGGCTTTCCGCGCCTGGCAAGCGGCCCTCCTCCTCGATCCCGACGACTCCGACGCCGCCGCCGCGGCGCGCAAGGTCTCCAAATACCTTCCCGCCACGCCGGAGGCGTTGCGGCCCGTCCGGCGGCTCTCGAGGCCCATGCTCGACGCCGGGGCCGGGGAGCCGGAGGACCCCACCGCGCCCCGCATCAGGGTCGCGGTGTTCAGCGGCTCCGACGGGGTCGGCGTCGAGGCGACGCGTCTCTACGTCATGGCCAATGCCGCCTTCCGCCTCACCGCCGCCGGGGGCGAGGTGGTCCGGGACGACGGCAGGGCCATGGCGCAGTGGGCGGTGGAGTTCCGTCCCGAATCGAACATCGTCGAGGTGCGCGACACCGGCGGCGTCCTGCAATACACCTCCAAACAGGCATTTCGCTTCGAGCCCGCCGGAGCGAACGGCTCGGTGCTGATCAAAAGCGCCGTGCTTCGCGAGGAAGGCGTCGCCGACCCCGGGGACCGGGAGCTGCGGGGGGTTGTGGAGATCGTCCCGACGCCCTACGGCTTCAAGATCGTCAACGACCTTCCCTTGGAGCATTACCTCTACGGGGCCGTCCCGGCCGCCCTGACGCAGCGCAGCCCGATGGAAGCCTACAAAGCCCAGTCCGTCGTGGCGAGGACCCGCGCCCTCTGGCACAAGACCCATCGTCGGGAGAATTTCGAGAAGGCCGACCTGTGCGACTCCGATCATTGCCAACGCTATCTGGGACTTAACGCCGAGCTCGCCGCGGCGACGCAGGCCGTGCGGGAGACCCGGGGCGTGGTCCTGCGCAGGCCCGGCGGCGGCCCCGCCAACGTGGCGGACCACGCCAACTGCGGCGGGTTCACCGAATCTCCCGAGGGATTCGAGGGGGAAGGGCTCGACCACCTGCGGCCCGTCGCCGACTCCGCCAACCCCGCGCCCCTCGCCGCCACCGCCGCCGACCTGGAGCGCTGGATGCATTCCTACCCCCCGCGCGATCGCTACTGCGAGGCGGGCAGCCTGTCGCCCGCGGTCGAGGCCCGGTGGATCCGCCTGATCGACGCCTCGGAGCTTTCCCGGCGCGCCCAGGTCGTGAAGGCCTTGGGAACGGTGCGCCATATCCGGGCGCTCTCCCGGACGCCTTCGGGACGCATCCGCTCCTTGGAAGTGCAGGGGACCCGCGAAAACCTCATCTTTGAGGGTGAGCCGGCGATCCGTCAGTTTCTCTCCCCAGGCTCCCTTCGCTCGACGCTCTTCACCATCCAGCCTCTCTATCAAGGCGCGAAGGCGACCCATTTCGTCCTATGGGGCGCCGGGACCGGACACGGCCGCGGGCTCTGCCAGGCCGGAGCCGTCGGCCAGGCCAGTCTCGGCCGCGTCTGGCGCCAAATCCTCGCCCACTATTTCCCCGGACTCGACGTCCACGACCCCCGGGCTCCCGCGCGCAAGGCAGCCTCCGAGACCGGCAAGCGGCGCCGCAACCCCCGCCTCAAGCGATGACCCCCTCCGGGAAAGGAGGACGGCCTCCCTCCGGAAGGAGGGTGAAGGTGATGCACGTGATCACCCGGATGGACCTCGGCGGCGCCCAGGGCAACACCCTTCACACCTGCCGCGCTCTAGACCCGGAGCGATTCGAGGCCGTCCTCGTGACCGGGCCGGGCGGCGCGCTCGACCCTGAGTTGAGCGCGGGGGGACCCGGCGGGGCCGGGGCCCCGCGGGTCGTGCTGATCCCGGAGTTGGTCCGGGAGGTGCGGCCGGTCTTGGATCTGCTGGCGTTCTTTCGCCTCTGGTCTCTCTTCCTCGCCGAGAAGCCCGACGTCGTCCACACCCACAGCTCCAAGGCCGGAATACTCGGCCGCCTGGCGGCGAGGCTGGCGGGCGTGCCCGGGGTCGTCCACACCTACCACGGCTTCGGCTTCCATGACTGGCAGCCGCCGCTGGCGCGCGCGGCCTACGTCTGGGCCGAGCGTCTGGCCTGCCTCGCCGCCAACCGCCTGGTATTCGTCAGCCTCTCCAACCGCGCCACCGCGCGGCGGCACCGCCTGCCGGGCGAGCGCCGGGGCGCGCTGATCCGCTCGGGAATCCCGCTGGCACGGTATCCCGCGCCCCTTGCCGACCCCGGGGCGAAGAAAGCCTCTCTCGGCGCCGGGCGGCACTCCCTGCTGGTGACCTCGATCGGCAACCTCAAACCCCAGAAAAACCCCATGGACTTCGTCGTCGTGGCCCACGAAGTCCTGGCGAGGGTCCCCCAGGCGAGCTTCCTTTTCGTCGGCGACGGGCCGCTGCGTCCGCGAGTCGAGTGCCAAGTGCTCGCCTCCGGCCTGCACGGCAAGCTGCTATTGCCCGGCTGGCGGCGCGACACCGACGAGATCCTCGCCGCGACCGACGTCTTCGTACTCACCTCGCTCTGGGAGGGGCTGCCCCGCTCGCTCCTGGAGGCGATGCGCACCGGCCTGGCCTGCGTCTGCTACGCCACCGACGGGGTTTCCGACATCCTGCGCGACGGCGACAACGGTTTGAGCGTCCCCATCGGCAACGTCGACCTCCTGGTCGAGCGCGTCGCCGCCGTGCTGACCGACGCGGGCCTGCGCCGGCGCCTGGGGGCGCGCGCCCGCGAGAGCGTCGGTCCCGAGTTCGACATCGACCTCATGGTCCGGCGGCAGGAGGAGCTCTACGGGGAACTCCTGTCCCCTCGAGCCAAATAGCCCGCCATGCCCCGAGCCGGCGTGACCTTAGCGGAGGCCTTGGAGGCGGGCGGCATACACCACGGCGTTCCGGGCGGAGATGCCAGAGCCGCCATGGCTGCCGCGGCCGAGCTCCTTCCTTTGTCTCCCGCCGAAAGGGCGTTGGCGGCTCGTATGCTGACGGAACGGGAAAGGGACTGCACGACGGCGCTGGGAGAGGGCATCGCCATACCGCATCCGCGCAGTCCCCTGGTCTTTCCGACGTCGTCGCGCTCCATCGCCGCGCTCTGCCTGCTCGAGAAGCCCGTCGATTTCGGCGCGGCCGACGGCAAGCCGGTCGGCGCCCTATTCGTGATCCTGGCCCCCACGGTCCGCCTGCACCTGGCCCTTCTCTCTCAGATCGCCGCCGCCTTGCACCAACCCGATTTCAGGCAGGCCGTGACCCGTCAAGCCTCCGCCGAGGAGATCCTGCGGTGCCTGAGGGAACGGGTATGAATATTCTCCTCCGGTGCTCCTGTCATTGGAGGCGCAGGTCGTAGCCTAACCGGGCCGCAAATTGTTAGACTTTTGGGGAATTCGGCAAGTCGAGGCCAAGCCATGAGCGAACCCAAGTACAAAGTCCCTAGCGACGGATCCCCCATCAATTACAAGGACGGGCGCCTGGAAGTGCCGGACCGTCCCATCATCCCCTATTTTCCCGGCGACGGCACGGGCCCCGACATCTGGAAGGCGGCCCAACTCGTGCTCGACGCCGGGGTGAAGAAAGCCTACGGAGGACGCCGCAAGCTCGCCTGGATGAAGGTCTACGCGGGACTCGACGCCCTCAAGGCCTACGACAAGGACACCCCTCTTCCGGAGGAGACGGTCGCGGCCTTCCAGAAGTACCGCATCTCGATCAAGGGACCGCTCACGACCCCGGTCGGAGGCTTCAAGTACGTCTGCATGGTCTGCGCGGCGGAGCAGAACGGCCCGGACGGCAAGCGGCCCGAGAAATGCGTGAAGTGTTCCTCGGAGTGGGTCACGGGGCGCTTCCGCTCGATCAACGTCGGGCTGCGCCAGAAGCTCGACCTCTACGCCTGCGTGCGGCCGGTCCGCTACTTCAAGGGAGTCCCTTCGCCGGTCAAGGCCCCCGAGAAGCTCGACATCGTGATCTTCCGCGAGAACACCGAGGACGTCTACGCCGGCATCGAGTTCGAAAACGGCACCCCGGAACAGAAGAAGGTCTACGACTTCCTGACCTCGGTCATGGGCAAGAAGTTCCGGGCCGACTCCGGCATCGGCATCAAGCCGATCTCGGTCACCGGCACCAAGCGCCTCATGCGCATGGCGCTCAAGTACGCCGCGGCCCACAAGAAGCCCTCGGTCACCATCGTGCACAAGGGCAACATCCAGAAGTTCACCGAAGGCGCCTTCCGGGACTGGGGCTACGAGGTGGCCGTGCAGGAGTTCCGCGATCAGGTCGTCACCGAAGCCGAGCTTTGGGACAAGCACGCCGGCAAGATGCCCGCGGGCAAGATCCTCGTCAAGGACCGCATCGCCGACCAGACCTTCCAGCAGCTGCTCCTGCGCCCGGAGGAGTACTCGGTCTTGGTCACTCCCAACTTGAACGGCGACTACATCTCCGACGCGGCCGCGGCCCAGGTGGGGGGGCTCGGGATCGCTCCCGGCGCCAACATCGGCGAAGGGGTCGCGGTCTTCGAGGCGACCCACGGCTCCGCGCCCAAGTACGCGGGCAAGGACCAGGTGAATCCCTCCTCGGTCATCCTGTCGGGGGTCATGATGCTCGACCATTTGGGCTGGAACGAGGCCTCCGCGATGATCGTGGCCGCGCTCGAGAAGACCATCCTCGACAAGACCGTGACCTACGACCTCGAGCGCCAACTCCCCGGATCCAAGAAGCTCAAGACTTCGGAGTTCGGAGCGGCCATCGTCGCCAACATGAGCCCCGCCGCGGTACATGCCTGACGCTCCGACGCTGAGCGTCATCATCCCCGTCTACAACGAGGCCGAGAGCCTCCCGGGCCTGGGCGTGGAGGTCTTGAACGCGATGACCCGGCTCGGGCGGAGCTACGAGATCCTGCTGATCGACGACGGTTCCACCGACCGCAGCTGGGACATCATCAAGGACTTCGCGACGCGCTTGCCGGGCTTCACCGGCACCCGCTTGGGCCGCAACTTCGGACAGACCGCGGCTCTCGCCGCGGGCATCTCGGCCGCGCGGGGGGAGGTGATCGCCTGTCTCGACGCGGACCTGCAAAACGATCCCCGCGACATCGCGGCGCTGCTGGTCGTCCTGGACCAAGGCTACGACGTGGTCAGCGGCTGGCGGCGCGAGCGCAAGGACCCCTGGCTCACCCGGCGGCTCCCGTCCCAAGCGGCGAATCTCCTCATCTCTTGGATCACCGGGGTCGCCCTGCACGACTACGGCTGCACCCTGAAGCTCTACCGCAGCCGCTACTTGAAGCCCCTGCGCCTCTACGGGGAGATGCACCGCTTCATTCCAGCTCTCGCGGGCTCCCTGGGAGCCCGCGTGGGCGAGGCCGAGGTCACGCACCGCCCCAGAGCGCTCGGCAGATCCAAATACGGTCTGGGGCGGACTTTCAAGGTCGTACTTGACCTTCTGACCGTGAAGTTCATGGATGCCTATCTGGGCAAGCCCATCTACCTGTTCGGCGGCTGGGGCCTCGGCTTCGCAGCCCTGGGAGCGTGCCTGGCCGCCATCACCCTCTACAAGAAGTTCTTCGAGGGGACCTTCGTCAAGGATCAGCCGCTGTTTCAAATCTCGATATTTTTCGGGCTGATCGGCTTTCAACTGGTTCTGCTCGGGCTCCTCGCTGAAGTCCTCGTGCGGGTCTACTTCGACATCAAGGACAAGCCGGGGTTCTTCGTGGCGGAAACCACGGCCGCCGCGCCGTCCGCCGCAGATTGACTTGTTTCCTTAAAGTCAATAGAATTTCCCCGTCATGCCCAACCCAAAACGCAAGCATACCCGGTCTCGCCGCGACAGCCGGCGGTCCCAGAACTGGAGGCTCGAAGCCCTGTCCTTGAGCCGCTGCAGCAACCCCGCGTGCGGCAGGCTCCACCCGCCCCATACCGTCTGCCCCGAATGCGGGTTTTACGGCGGGCGTCTGGTGGTCCCCAAGAAGGTGAAAAAGAAGAAGGGAGAGGGAGGGGAGGCCTCCGGGCCGGCGCAGGGGTGACAATCGCCCTGGACGCGGCCGCCGGAGACCGGGGCCTGGCTCCCAACATCTCGGGGGCCGTCGCCGCCGCCGACGCCGTGGGGTCCAAGCTCGTGCTCGTCGGACCGGCGGCGGATATTCGGACCGCGCTCGCCGCGCGCGCCGTCGCCCCGGGGGACCCTCGTTTTGAGATCGTCGACTGCCCCGAGGTGATCGGCATGGGCGACGAGCCCGCCGCGGCGTGCCGGGCCCGGCCGCGCGCTTCCATCATGGCCTGCGCCGAGCTCGTCGCCCGCGGCGCCGCCGACGCCCTGGTCTCGGCTGGAAACCCCGGGGCTTCGGTGATCGCGGCCCTCTGGCAGCTCAAAAGGCTTCCCGAAGTCCTGCGCCCGGCCCTGGCCTTCTCCGTGCCCACCCCGCGGGGGACCACCGTCCTCATCGACGGAGGCGCCAACACCGAGTGCAAGCCCTGGCACCTGCTGCAATTCGCCATGATGGGGACGCTCTACGCCCAGGAAGTCCACAAGATCCCGGAACCCTCCGTGGGCATACTCTCCAGCGGCCCGCAGGAATACAAGGGCGGCGACATGGTGCGGGAAGCCATCCCCTTGATCAAATCCAGCGGGCTGCGCTACGCCGGGCCGGTCGAAGGCCGCGACATCGCCGCGGGCACGACGGACGTGGTGGTCTGCGACGGCTTCGTCGGGGATGTGGCGGTCAAGGCGGTGGAGGGGACCGCCGCCGCCATGATCACCGCTTTCGACGGCGCCCTCACCACGCCCCTCCAGCGCGTGGGGGCGCGGCTTCTGCGGGGGGCGCTGGGGTCTATGCGCGCCAAGTTCGATTTCGAGGGATGGGGCGCGGCTCCCCTGCTGGGGGTCGGCGGCATCGTCATCGTCGCGCCGTCGCGCCCCGGGGGGAAAGTCGTCGCGAACGCGATACGACTGGCGGGGACGCTCGCCGCCAACGGGATTTGCGGCCGCCTGTGCGCTTCGATGGAAACCATGCGTCAAACGATGCAGGCCGCCCCCATCAGCGCCGCGCCATGACCATCCCTTTCCAATAAATATGGGAAGAGAACCATAAGGACCAAACCCATGGAAACCACTCAGGCCGCTCCCGCCGCCAAAAACCAAGGCACCCGGCTCCTCGACCGCGTCGCCATCATTACCGGCGGCGCCCAGGGCATCGGCTTAGCCACCGCCGAGGTGTTTCTCAGCCAGGGAGCCCGCGTCGTCCTCGTCGACATCGATGAAGGCGCGCTCCAGAAAGCGGCCCAGGACCTCTCCGCCGGAGACCGGGTCATGGGCTTGAAGGTCAACGTGACCAGCTTCCCGGAATGCGAGGCGGCGGTCAAGCAGGTCGTCGAAAGGTTCGGCCGCCTGGACATACTCGTCAACAACGCCGGGATCACCCGGGATAACTTGATCATGCGCATGTCCGACAACGACTGGGATCTCGTCATCAACGTCAACCTGAAGGGGCCCTTCAACTTCATCAAGGCGGCGTGCCGCCCGATGATGAAAGCCCACTACGGCCGCATCGTCAACGTCGCCTCCGTGGTCGGCCAGGAAGGAAACGCCGGGCAGGCTAATTACGCCGCCTCCAAGGGGGGCCTGATCGCGCTGACCAAGGCCGCCGCCCGGGAATTGGCCTCACGCAACATCCTCGTCAACGCCATCTCGCCCGGCTTCATACGCACCCGCCTGACCGAAACCCTGCCGCAGGAGGCCAAGGACTACCTCCTGAACAAGATTCTCGTGGGACGCGAGGGCGCCAAGGGGCGCCCCGGCGAGCCCGCCGAGATCGGCCGGGCCATACTCTTTTTGTGCAGCGAGGACTCTTCCTACATCACCGGCCACGTCTTGGCCGTCAATGGCGGAGGCTACACCTAAAGTAAATCAGCCGACCCCGAACTCGGGGCAACGGGAGGAAACTCATGGCCGAAATCAACATCGCAGACCGCGTCAAGCAGATCATCGTCGAGCAGCTGGGCGTGAGCGCCGACGAGGTAACCCCCCAGTCGCATTTCGTCAACGACCTGGGCGCGGATTCCCTCGACACCGTCGAGCTGGTCATGGCGCTCGAGGAGGAGTTCGACACCGAGATTCCCGACGAACAGGCCGAGAAGATTCAGACCGTCGGCCAGGCCATCGAATACATCTCGGCGCACGCGAAGAAATAGCTTCGCCCGCGGCCCTCGCTCCCGTCCTTGCCGACACTTGGGCGAAGCCCAAGGCGGCTGGGGCGGGGGCCGAGGCGGCAGCACCGCTCATGGCCAAACCGCTCGAGGAAGCCATCGGTTACCGATTTAGGGATCACGCGCTTCTGGAGGAGGCCCTGTCGCACCGGTCCTACGCCTCCGAGTCGCGTTCCCCGGTGTACAACGAGCGCTTGGAGTTCTTGGGGGACAGCATTTTGTCGGCCGTCGTCGCGCATGAATTATACCTGCACTATCCGAATGAAAAGGAAGGGGCGCTATCCAAGAAGCGTTCGCAGTTGGTGTCGCGTCCCAACTTGGCCAAATGGGCCCAAGACCTCGACATCGGATCTTACCTCTACTTGGGAGTCGGCGAGGAAAGTTCCGGCGGGCGGTTGCGGCAAAGCCTTCTGGCCAACTCGGTGGAGGCCCTCATCGGGGCCGTCTATCTCGACGGCGGCTACGAAAGCGCCGCGGCCTTCATCCGGCGTTACTTCACGGCCGAGCACGGGACTTTGGTCGAAACCGACTACAAGAGCCGCCTCCAGGAGCTCCTGCAGCGCAAGTACCGCAAGACGCCCGACTACGCGATGTCGAGTTTCACGGGACCGGACCACGATAGAACCTTCGAGGTCGAGGTTCGATTGGGCAAGAAGGCGCTTGGCCGCGGTTTGGGAAAAAGCAAGAAAGAGGCGGAGCAGGCCGCCGCGAAGGACGCCATCGATTCGATTTGACGGCCCCGGCCCCCACGGCCCGACCCCGGCCCGTTTGGCCGGTATAGAGGAGGAGTTAAACCATGGACTATGAACTAACCGAACAGCAAGGCGAGATCGTCGCGCTCTCCCGCCAGCTCGCGGATCAGAAGATCAAGCCCGTCCGGGCTCAATACGACCAGACCGAGGAATTCCCCTGGCCCGTGGTCGAAGAGATCCGCAAGGCGGACCTCTTCGGGGTCTATCTCCCGGAAGCCTACGGCGGCCTCGGCGGGGGCAACTTCGAGCAGGTCCTCGTCGCGGAGGCCCTCTCGCGCGCCTGCGGCGGCATCGCCTTGTGCGTGGCGGCCTCCGGGCTCTGCGGCGTCCCGATCCTCCTCTTCGGGACGACGCAGCAGCGCCAGAGTTGGCTCCCCGACCTGGCCTCGGGAAAGAAGCTCGGCTCATTCTGCATTACGGAACCGGGGGCGGGCTCGGACGCCACGGCGACCAAGGCGACCGCTCGGCTCGACGGCGCCCACTATGTCCTCAACGGGATCAAGAATTTCTGCTCCGGGGGCAAGGTCGCCGAGACCTATGTGGTCTTCTTCACGACCAACCCCAACCGCGGCGCCCGCGGCATCACGGCGTTCATTATCGATAAAAACACCGGGGGCTTTGCGTTCGGCAAGAAAGAAGAGAAAATGGGCATCCGCGCCAGCCCCACCTATGAGCTGGTCTTCAAGGATTGCCGGGTCCCGAAGGAAAACCTGCTCTACAAAGAAGGATACGGCCTGCATGTCGCTCAGACGACCTTCGACAATTCCCGGCCGGGGGTCGCCGCCCAAGCCTTGGGCATCGCTCAAGGGGCGCTCGATGAAACCATGGCTTACGTCCGCGTGCGCAAGCAGTTCGGCCAAACGATCGCGAGCTTCCAGGCCATCCAACACATGTTGGCCGACTGCGGCACCGCCATCGAATCGGCGCGCGCGCTGCTCTACGCCACCACCAAGGCCATGGACAAGGCCATGAAGCCCGCGATCGACCGGGCCATGGAGCGCGGCACGATCGTTTACGACGAAATGAACGAGCTCGACATCAAGCGCTGGACCAAGGAATCCGCCATGTGCAAGGTCCTTTGCTCGGACACCGCCATGCGCGTCACCACCGACTGCGTCCAGATGTGCGGCGGCATCGGCTACATGCGGGATTTCCCCGTCGAGAAATTCATGCGCGACGCAAAGATCACGCAGATCTACGAGGGCACCAACCAGATCCAGCGCAACGAGATCGCCATGATGATGATCCGGGAAGCGGCCTCCCGGCAGAAGGCCGAGGCGGTGCCCGCCTGAGCCGCGACCTCCTGGACTTTTCGCACTGCGGGCGCCGCTTCCTCGGGCTGGAAAAACGCGAGGGGGGGGCCGCCCCGGCTCACGTGCGCGAGGCGCTCTTAGGTCAGACCGCTCGCTACGCGCCCGACCGGGCCTTCGACACGGTCCATGTGCGGCTCGACCTGACCGTCGATTTCGCGCGACGGACGGTGGCCGGCCGCTGCACAACCTTGGTGCGAGCCTTCCGCGACGGGGTCCGCAGGCTGGAGTTCGACGCCGTCAACCTCAAGGTCTCGGGAGTCTCCGTGGACGGCAAGGGCTGCCGCCACCGCCTGGGGGCGGGCACGCTGACCGTCACCGCTCCCCGCGGCCTCTCCGCCGGCCAGGAAGCCAGCGTGGTCGTGCGCTACCGGGTGGTGAAGCCCCAGGCCGGGCTTCACTTCGTCCATCCGGGACCGCACAATCCCAAGAACCCGGTTCAAGTTTGGAGTCAGAGCCAACCGGAGGACGCGCGCTATTGGTACCCCTGTCACGACAGCCCCCAGGAAAAGACCACGAGCGAGGTGCGGGTCACCGTCCCGAAGGGGTTCGTGGCGGTCTCCAACGGGGCCCTCGTTGAAGAAGCCCACGCCGGCAACCAGAGCACCTTTCATTGGAAGATGGGCCAACCCCACTCGATCTACTTGATCAGCCTGGCGGCCGGCCGCTTCGCCTCGATCAGCGAGGAGTGGGAAGGCATCCCCGTGACCTACTATTGCGAGCGCGGGCGGGAAGAGGACGCCCGGCGTGGTTTTCAGAAGACCGTCAAGGCCCTGGAGCACTTCTCCCGCATCACCGGCGCCAAGTATCCTTACGAGAAGTACGCCCAGGTGGCGGTCGCCGAGTACCCGGGCGGCATGGAGCACACCACCTGCACGACCCAGACCGACGCCCTCCTCATCGACCGGCGGGCGGGCATCGACACCGACCTCGACTTCCTGGTGGCCCACGAGCTCGCCCACCAGTGGTTCGGAGACCTTCTCACCTGCCGGGACTGGTCGCACGCCTGGCTCAACGAGGGTTTCGCCACGTACTTCGAGATCCTCTTCACCGAACACGACAAGGGACGCGACGAGGCCGACTACGAACTCTGGACCAACGCCAACCTCTACTTCGACGAAGATTCCCGCCGCTACCGCCGCCCTATCGTTTCGAGCACCTACAAACTGCCCTGGACGCTCTTCGACCGCCACACCTACGAAAAGGGCGCCTGGGTTCTGCACATGCTCCGCGCGGAACTCGGGGAGGACCTGTGGTGGAAGTCGGTGCGCCACTACGTCGCCAAGAACCGCGACGCCAGCGTCGAGACCTCGGACCTGATCGCGGCCATCGCCGAAGCGACCGGCCGCAACCTCCAGGGATTTTTCGACCAGTGGATTTACCGGGCCGGGTATCCAAACTTCCGCGTGCGATACAGCTGGGACCAGAGCCGCCGGCGCGCCGGCCTGTGGGTGCTCCAGCGCCAGGAAGGCGACGACTCCAAGGTCTTCAAGGCTCCGGTGGAGCTGCGTTTCGAGGGCCGCGGCTGGACGCGGGAGTTCAAGGAAAATCTCACCCGCAAAGAGACGCGGTGGCGCTATTTCCTCCCCGGCGAGCCTTTGAACGTCGAGTTCGACCCCCGGCATCTCCTGCTCAAGCGGCTGGATTTTCCCAAGCCCTGGCGGATGTGGGCCCATCAGCTCCGGCGCGCCCCCTCGGGCGTCAGCCGCCTGTTGGCGGCGGGCCCCCTGTCTCGCTGGGGAGATTCGCGCACCGTCGCCCTCCTTGAGTCCGCCTCCCGCGCCGACAAATTCTGGGGCGCGGCCGCCGAAATGGCCCGGGCCCTCGGGGGGATACGGTCCGGCGCCGCCGCCGACGCCGCGGCGCGACTGACCCGCCACGCCCACCCCAAGGTGCGCCGCGCCGCGGTCTCGGCCTTGTCCCAGTTTTCCGAGAACGCCAGCCGGCCCGTGCTGGAGCGCCTGGCCCGGCGGGATCCCTCCTTCAATGTCCGGGCCGAGGCCCTGCGCGGATTGGGAGCCCTGCGGCGGCCCGAACTCGCTCGCACCCTGCGCCGAGCCCTGTCGGAGCGGTCCTACCGCGACACCGTGGCCGCGGGCGCGACCGCGGGCCTGGCCTCGATCCGGGACCCCGGCAATGTCCGCCTTTTGGCGGGCCTGAGCCGGCCGCCCAACGGTTTTTCGGTGCGAGCGACGGCGCTGCGCAGCCTCGGGGAGTACCACGCCGTCTCCGACCAGGCCTTTACCGCGGTCGCCGGCGCCCTAGATGACCCCGATGAACGCCTGGCCATCGTCGCCATCTCGGTGCTCGGCCAGCTCGAAGACGAACGGGCCCTCCCGGCCTTGAAGGCGGCGTCGCGCAGCGCCAACAGCCGCATCCGCATACTCGCCGAGGAGGCCCTGGCGCATGTCCGCGCGGGGTCGAAGGCCGGCTCGAAATGACCCGCGCGTGAAATCCGGATTTCAGCCCCGGGTGTCCCGCCCCTTGATTTTTCGCGGTTTTGGGATTAAACATTGGGGAGGTCCGGTGTGACGAATCATCTCGCGGGGGATATCATGAAATCAACGATTCTCATCCTGACGGCGATTCTCCTGACGCCGGGGGGGCCCCTAGCGGCCCAAGCCCAGTCCTCCCGAAAGGCCAAGCCGGCCGCCAAGGCCAAACCCGCCACCCCCGGCGCGCCCTTCGCCACGGACGTGGACTTCGACGCCTTCGAAAGCCCGGAGACCAGGGGCCAGCCGGCCAAGCCGGCATGGGACCCGCTGCGCGGCTACAACCGGGCGATGTTCGCCGTCAACGACAAGTTTTACTTCTGGATGGCCAAGCCCGCGGCGATGTTCTACGGCTTCTTCGCTCCCGAGCCCGTCCGGGTCTCCATTGGACGCGCCTACGACAACCTCTACTTCCCCATCCGTTTCGTGAACTCCGGGTTCCAGGGTAAATTCGCCGGCGCGGGCCGCGAGTTGGGCAGGTTCACCCTCAACACCACCATCGGGATCGGCGGGCTCTTCGACCCCGCGTGGGCGTGGTTCAAGCTCAAACCCAGCGAGGAAGACTTCGGGCAAACCTTCGGATTCTACGGAATCGGGGCCGGCCCTCCGCTCGTGCTCCCCCTCCTGGGCCAGAACAACCTCCGAGACACCGTCGGGATGGGCCCCAACTTCCTTCTCAACCCCGTCTACTACCTCGCCGATCAATGGGTGTACTTCGGCGTCTCGTCGGGCTACTACTTCAACTACCTCTCCCTGCATATTGGGGACTACGAGAAGCTCAAGAAGGACTCCCTCGATCCATATACGTTCATTCGCGACGCGCACCTTCAGAACCGCGAAAAGAAGGTGCAGGAATGAGCCGCGTGTGACAGCCGCCCTCGTGGCGTGGAGTTTGCTGGCGGCCGGGCCGCCCGCCGCGGCGGCCGACGAGGCCGGGCGGGTCCGGGCCGTGGTCGAGAAGTCGGTCAACACGGTCCTGGGCGTGCTTCGGGACAAGTCGGTCAAGGGTGAGGAGCGCAAGAAGCGCGTCCTGGCGGTCGTCGACCCACTCTTCGATCTGCCCCTCATGGCCAAACTCGCCTTGGGCCGAGTCCACTGGCCCAAGTTCTCCGAGCCCCAACGCAAGGAGTTCATCCGGCTCTTCGTGACCACGATGCGCGAGTCCTACGTCGATAAAATCGACCTCTTCACCGACGAGTCCGTGGAGTTCGAGGCGCCGTCTCCCGGAGAAAAGGGCAAATACCAGATGCTCACCCGCGTGGTCTCCAAGGGGGAGCGCTACACCATCCTGTACAAGCTCTATCTCAGCGGCGGCGCGTGGAGGATCTACGACGTGGAGATCGAGGGCGTGAGCCTGGTGCGGGCCTACGGCTCGCAGTACGATCAGTTCCTGCAGACCTCGAATCCCGACGGCCTCATCGCCAAGCTGCGGGAGAAGTCGTTGGAAGCCCCCAAGGACCTCAAGGCCGCCGGGAAGAAATCCGCCTCCGCCAAGCCCTAATGGCGTCTCCCGCCTCGCCCCCCGGGAACTCGGAGCGCCCCTCGCCGGGCGCCGCATCCCCCGCCGCGCCGCCCGCCGCGAGGCGCTGGAACGTAGAACGCCTTCTGGCGCTCTACGACCTCCTCGTGCTGCGGCGACCCGCGGTCTCGGTCCTCGCGTTGGCCGCGGCGACCGCGGTCTTCTGCCGTTGGATTCCGGATTTCCGGCTCGACGCCTCCGGCGACGCCCTCGTCCTGGAGCACGACGATGATGTCCGCTACTACCGGGCGATGAGTTCCCGGTATGACTATGGCGATTTTGTCGTCATCACCTACACCCCTCCGGAGGACCTCTTTTCCACCGCGGCCATAGGAAGACTGCGAAGAATCCGTATGGACCTGAGCCGCCTGCGCGGGGTGTCTTCGGTCGTCACCATGCTCGACGTGCCGCTCCTGCGCAACCCTCCCGGCACCCTCAAGGAGCTCAAGGACAACATCAAGACGCTCGAATCCCCCAAGGCGGACTTGAAGTTCGCGGTCTCGGAGTTCCGTACCAGCCCGATCTACCAGAATCTCATCGTGGGGCAGGACCTCAAGTCCACGGCCATCCAGATCAATTTCAGCGTCCCCCAGGACGACATCGATCTCGTCTCAAGGCGCTCGGCCCTGCGGGAGAAGCGGCGGCAGGCGCCCCTCGTTCCAACGGAACGCAGGGAGCTCCGGGACCTCGAGCGGCGCTACCGGGCCTACAAGGACGACGTCCAAGACCGGCGCCATGGGGACATCCTCGCCATCCGGCGCATCATCGGCCGCTACCGCCCCGAGGCGCGCTTTTTTCTGGGGGGCGTGCCCATGATCGTCGAGGACATCATGTCCTACATCCGGAGCGATCTCATTGTCTTTGGCTTCGCGATGCTGGCCTTCGTGATGACCACCCTCTACCTGATCTACCGCCTGGCCCGCTGGGTCCTCCTGCCCATGCTCTGCTGCGTGGCGGCCGTCCTCATCATGATGGGCGGGATGGGACTGCTCGAGTGGGACGTCACCGTCGTTTCCTCGAACTTCGTCTCCCTGCAGCTGATCCTCACCATGTCCATCGCCATCCATATCATCAGCCACTACCGGGAGCTCCTGCGCAAGTTCCCCGAGGCGGACAATCACGAACTGGTTCTCAAGGCGGTGCGCGGGAGTTTCGCGCCCTGCCTCTTCGCCACCCTTACGACCATCGCGGGCTTTCAGTCCCTCGTCTTCTGCGACATCCTGCCCGTGGTCCAATTCGGCTCGATCATGACCATGGGGCTGGTCCTCTCCATGATCATCGTCTACTGGCTCCTGCCGGCGGGAATGGCCTGGCTGCCCAAGCCGCCCCCCGCCGCGGAATCGGAGTTCGGGACGCCCGTCACCGGATTCTTCGCGAGGATGACCGAGCGGCGCCGCCCGCTGATTCTCGCGGGCTTCGCCGGGCTCGCGGTCGCGACCGGGCTCGGCATTTCCCGCCTGGAGGTCGAGAACAGCTTTATCGATTACTTCCGAACGAGCACCGATATCTACCAGGGGATGAAGTTCATCGACGAGGAACTGGGCGGGACCACGCCGCTCGACATCATCGTCGAATTCAAGACCGGCGGCCCCCGGCGACCCCTGGCCGAACCGGGGGCCGGCGACAAGGAATTCGAAGGATTCGAGGAATTCGAGGCGGCCGAGAAGGACCCCTCAAAATACTGGTACACGACCGAGCGCCTCGCCGCCATCGGAAAGGTCCACGACTATCTCGACGGTCTGCCGGAGACGGGCAAGGTCCTCTCCCTGGCCACGCTCTACAAGACCGCCGTGGACCTCAACGGAGGGAAAGCCTTCGATAATTTCGCCCTGGCTCTCCTCTACAACGCCATCTCCGACAAGTTCCGCAGCATACTCGTGACTCCCTACGTCTCCGTGGAGCGCGACGAGGCGAGGATCACGACCCGGATCAAGGACTCCCGGCGTTCCCTGCGCCGAGCGGAGCTCATCGCGCGGGTGCGCCGCGATCTCGTCGCAAAGGTCGGCTTGAGGGAAGACCAGTTCCGCGTGAGCGGGCTCATGCTCCTCTACAACAACATGCTGCAGAGCCTCTTCAGTTCGCAGATCAAGACCATCGGCACCACCGTCGCGGCCCTGCTGGTGATGCTCGTGATCCTATTTCGGTCGCTCAAGCTCGCCGCCATCGCTTTGCTGCCGCAGCTGCTCTCGTCTTTGAGCGTGCTCGGGATCATGGGCCTGGGGGGAGTCCCCTTGGACGTGATGACCATCACCATCGTCTCGATCGCCATCGGGATCGGCATCGACGACGCCATCCACTACGTCTACCGCTTCCGATTCGAGATCGAAGCGGGGGCCGGCTACCTCGAGGCCATGCACCGCTGCCACTCCACAATCGGCAACGCGATGTACTACACCTCGCTGGCCATCACGGCGGGCTTCTCGATCCTCGCCTTCTCGAATTTCGTGCCGACCGTGCTCTTCGGGCTCCTCACGGGGGCCGCGATGGTCACGGCTTGCGTCTCGTCCCAGACCCTGCTGCCGGCCCTCATCCTGCTGACCAAGCCTTTCGGGCCGGGCAAAACTTAGGGGCCTGGCCCCATTAGAAGCGGTAGGACAGGCTCATGCGGTAAGTCTCTCCGAGGCCGGCCGCGGGCTGGGCGGCGAAATCGAGCGCGACCGCGCCGGCGCGCAAGCCCGCCCCCGCCGTGAGTCCCGAGAGGGGCTCCAGATCATCCAGGGTTCGGGTCTTGAGGCCCACGCGCAGGGCACCCCAAGATTTCTTGGCGATGGTCCGCGAGAATTCCGCGCCGAACTGCGCGTGGGCAAGGCCGTAGTATGGCAGGGTCACGGCGGTCGCGGCGAGGAGTTTGGAGCCGCGCCAGCGCCATTGGTAGGCCGCGCCGAACTCGAGCTCGACCGGAAGCCTGTGATCCTCCTTGATGAACCGCATTCCCTCCCCGATGTTGCGGAAGGCGAAGGCGAGGCTGAGGTCCTTGAGAACCAACGGCCTGAAGAGGGCGCCGCCGTCGATCGCGAAGGCGGTGGCGTTGCGCAGGTAGTAGGTCTCGCGCACCGCTTTCACCGACACGCCCGCCAGAACCGTCCCCGTCCATGGTTCGTAGGCCTCATCGAGCGGTCGGTGCGCCCCGGGAACGTTCCAGGTATCCGCGAAATACTCCCGCTCCTTTTCGTGCCGCCTTTCCCCGCTCTTGAATTGGGAGGCGTAAGCGACCGCGATCACCTCCGAATGAGGGTTGAAATTCCCCGCCGGCGCGCCCGCGTTGGTCAGTACGGGCAAGGTATCCTGGGAAAAATGGGTCAACGAAACGGCGAGCGTCCCCCGAATCGCCTTGACCGGGTGGGCGTAGGCCCCCCAATCGTGGTGGAAACCCCGCATATGCTCGCTGCGGCTGTAGGCGAACTCGGGCCGGGAGATGGAGGCCAAGCCGGCGGGATTCCAGTAGACCGCCTCGGGCCCTTCGGCGACCGCGGCATAGGCATCCCCCATTCCCAGGGCGCGCGCCCCCGCCCCGATCTCCAGGAATTGCGCCGGGGAACCGCCGGTGTTGTAGGGGAACGGCCACAGCGGCGGCGGCAGGACCGCCGCCGCTGTCAGAATGCAACCCGCCCAGGCGCGAGGGTGCCTTCTCTTCACCGTATCACCACCACGCGCCTGACCACGCTCTTGCCCGCGGAATCGATCCGGAAGAGATAGGTCCCCGTCCCGACCTTCGTGCCCCGCGGGTTGCGCCCGTCCCAGTTGAGCACGCCGCTCGGGGGGGCGCGGGCCTCATCGACGAACTCGCCGGCGATCGTGTAGATCCGCACGCGGGCGAATGCCGGGAGCTTGGTCAGGGTGAGAAGCTCGGCGTTGTGTTGGAAGTTGTCGGAGAGGGGCTCCCACGGACTCGGGAATATCTCGATTTGATCGAGGTTCGTCCCAGGATCCACGAGAAGCGGCGCGAAGAACGAGAAGTGCTCCGTGCGCGCCGCGACCGTGCGGCTGCGCGTATCGACGGCCGAGGGCAGGGGAACCCAAAGACCGGAGGGGTCGTCATAGCGGCCGATGACGAGGAGGTTCGGGTCCGTTCCGAGCGGCAGGTCGTAGAACAAAGTGATCGGGACCGGCACCTTGGGCTGAAGCCCGCCCGCCGTGATGCTGAATCCCACCGCCGCGCCCAGGAGGCGAAAATTCTTTTGGGAGCGATTCACGGGCGGCAACTCCACCTCGACGGAAGCATTGATCTCCACGACCGTCCCGCCGGGAAAGGCCCCCGAGGGCACCGTCATCTGGATCGACCGGACCTCCGGATAGACGGGGGTAACGGAGAGCAGTTCCCCGCCGCTGACGGTCCGAGATGTCAGGACGGGAACGAGGGTTTGAGTCGAGCCGATCACGAGGGTCTCGTATCCGGCGGCGCCGTCCCAGTTGAGCGAGGCGACCCGGCCGTAGTAGGTGGTGGAGGGCTTGAGCCCGTTGATGGAAACCGCGGCCGCGGCCGGTCCTCCGACCGTGGCCGCGATCAATATGCCGCCGAAATTCGCGGCGGTCGAGAGCTCGACGCGGTAGCCTTCGGCGGCGGCTTGCTGCGGGAGCAAGGGATTGGGCGTCCAAAGCACCGTCATGCTCGTGTAGGTGACGGCCGCGAAGGCGGCGGCCGCGGGCGTGGGGGGGTTGGCCAGGGTCGATTTTACCGCGAGCGAGAGAAAGGCGCTGTCCGGATTGGGAGGCGCGTGGCTCACGGCCCGGACCCGGGCATAGTGTATCGTGTTGCTGGAGAGTTGGACGGCATCGATGCTGGTTTGGCTCGTCGTCGACGAATACCCGATGAGCGAAAAGTCGGATTTCGACGACACCTGGATGAAGTACATGGTCCCGGCCCGGTTGACGCCGCCGGCCCAGCGGAAGGTGATCGAGGCCAGATACACGGTCGGGGCGGTCGTGTCGGCGGTCGGCGGCACGGCGAGGGTGGAGGTGCTCGCCGCCGCCGGGGTGAAGGACGAGGCCACGCCGGCATGGTTGGCCGAGGCGGTCTGGTAGTAGTAGGTGGTGTTGGCCGCAAGGCCGGTCACGGACGCCGAGTTGGTCCCGGCCGCCAGGCTGCCGCGCGTCTCGGCGGTGACCCAGGCGAAGGTCGGAGAGCTCGAGACTTGCGCGACGTAGCTGGTCCCGGGCGGGTTGCCGCCGTCCCCGAAGTACAAAGTCAATGCGGTGGCGCTCACCGCGCTGAAAAGAGGCGCGGCAGGAGTCAAGGTCGCCGCCAACGTCGGCGTCGACGGCAGGGTGACGTACTCGAAGGGGATCGGAGTGCCGTTGTGGCCCACCGCGCGGACCCGGGCGAAATAGGTGGCGTTCTGCGAGAGTCCCGTAAAGTCAGCGAAGGCGTTGCGCGTCACCGATGAAAGGACCGGCTGCGTGAAGAAGTCGGCGCCGCCCGAGATCTGGGATTGGTACCACGTTCCCGGGGGATTTCCTCCCGAGGTCCAGAAGACCCTCATGGCGGCGAGGGTCAACCCCGAGTGCGAGGGCGCGGCCGTCGCGGGGGAAATCGCATAGGTGGCGACCGGGCCCGTGCTCATGGCCGGCCCGCCCGAAGCCCACACGCGCATGAAATACGTCGTATTGACCTCGAGTCCGCCGAAAAAAGTCGAGAATAGATCGATGCCGGCGGCGGTTGAAACGGTGCCGGTGAAATTCGACGCCGTCGAGGTTTCGGCCCGGTAGAGCTGTCCCGAGGGGTTGACCCCCTGGCCCCAGCTGAAAAATACGGTGCGCGAATCCGCGGCGCTCAGGGCGACCGGAAGGGGGGCCGCCAGGTCGGTGAGCGTGAACACCTGGGGACCGCCCGCGTAGTTGACCACGCCCAACTGGTTGAGGGTCCCGATCCGAAGGTAGTAGCTCGTCAGAGTCGTCAGCCCGCTCACGATGAGCCTGCCCGAGGCGGGGTTGGAGGTGATGCTGGAAAAGACCGTCCCCGAGAAATCGGAGGCCGTGGCGGCGTCCACGCGGTAGCCGCTATTGCCCCCCACGGTCGTGAAATTCACGGTGACGCTCGTCACGTGGGGAGGCGCGGTGGTGATCGCGCTCGGGGTCGAGTAGGTCGCGGTGGAGGGGCCCACCGTGCCGGCGCCTTCCCCCGCGAGGTTGACCCCCTTGACCATGATGCCCGCCGTGGTATTGGCCGTGAGGTCGGAGCGGGTGTAGGAGGCCGAGCCGACGTTGGCCAACAGGACCGCCTGGTCGGAAGCGACATAGACGTTGTAGGATGTCGCCTCCGAGACCGCGGTCCAGGTCCAATTGATCTGGCCGACCCCGGTGACGGTCGTGGCGAAGCCCGTCGGCGCCGTCGGCCTAAGCGCCCTGAGGGCCGCGGCCCCATCGAGGAGGCCGGCGCCGCACGCGGAGGTCGAGCAGGGGGTGGCCACCCCGCTCGTCGGGAAGGCGCGGGCCGTGGATTGGAGCTTGGAGAGCACTTCGGCGGGGGTGAGCGTCGGGCGCACCGCGAACATGAGCGCCGCCACCCCCGCGACATGGGGCGTGGCCATGCTGGTGCCCCGGTAGTAGAAATAGGCGTCGGTGGTCGGGCTCGTCTCCCCGTTGTTGAGCGTCGAGGCCACTCCGTCCGGGTTGACCGGGCTGCTCCCTCCGGGTGCGGCCAACTCCACCTCGGGGCCGGTGTTGCTGTAGGATGCCTTGCCGCCGTTGCGGCTGACCGCGGCGACCGTGATGACGCCGGGGCAGTTGCCGGGCGTCCCGACGACGGAGTTGTCGTTGCCCGCGGCGACTATAACGACCGCCCCCGCTCCCGTCGCATCGACGATGGCGCTCTGATAGCTGGCCGGGCAAGCCCCCGTTGAGCCCAGGCTCATGTTGATGACCTTCGCCGGAGTGGTGTTGGCCGGAACGCCTGCCACCGAGAGGCCGGCGGACCAGCGCATCGCGTCGATGATGTCGGAGTCAAAGCCCCCGCACTTTCCCAGGACCCGCACCGGCAGGATGCGGCCGTTCCAGTCCACGCCCGCCACGCCGCTTCCCGAGCCGGGGCCGTTGTTGGTGCGCGCGCCGATCGTGCCGGAAACGTGGGTTCCGTGCCATGAGCTGCTGCAGGCCTGGCCGCCCGGGGCGGGGTCGCAGCAGTCTTTGAGCGTGAAGTCCCCCGGGATCCCCGCGTCCTCCGCCGCGGTGATGAAGTCGCCGGTATCAGCGGGAATCGCGTCTCGTCCGTCCCCGTCGTTGGATATCGCGGTGCTCACGATGAAGTCGTAGCCCGCCAGCACGCGCGGGCTGGGCCCGGCGGCGATCAGATCCCCGTGCGACAGAATCCCGGTATCGAGCACCGCGGTCACGGTCGCGTAGGTTCCCTTGGTGATGTCCCAGGCCTCCGGAAGGTTCGCCGCGGCGGGCTCGAGCGGAGCGGCGTGGTAGTGCCACTGGAGGCTGTAGAGCTCGTCGTTGGGCGCCGCCAGCGGCTTGCGGCGGTAGTCGGGCACGGCATATTCAATCTCGGGATCCCTCGACAGGCGCCGGGCCATCTCCTCAACCTCCCCCACGGTGACCGCCCCGGGCAGCTTGAGAACGTGGGCCTGGCCCGACATCTGGCGCAGGAAGGTCAGCGGGACATTCCCGGCCGACGTGCTCAGGGCGCGCATCCGGGACACGCTCAGCGTCCGGGCGCGCACCTCACTCGGATTCTTGAACTTGACGATAAGCTGGGTGAGGTACTCGGCGCGCAGGGAGGTCGGGGCGCCGATGGCCAGGCCGACCAGGAGGAGGGGAAAGGCGGGGAACCCTCGACGCTTCATCAAGCGAGGCCGCGCGTGCCTCGTTGGTAAGTATACCCGGCGGCTAGGCTAAATTAATTTCGCGGGTGTTACGGCCGTAATTTAATAAATGATGTAAATATAAGCAGAAAACAGCATCCGCGGGGCGCGGGTGGGGGATATTAACTCAAGGCTGGTCCAACCTTTCCGCGGAGATGAGCCCCATATCGATCCCCTTGACCACGGCCTCGGTGCGGTTGGAGACATTGAGCTTCTGGAAGACGCTGTTGAGGTGGTTCTTGACGGTCTTGACGCTGCAGCCCATGTCCGCGGCGATCTCCTTGTTCGACTTGCCGCGCCCCAAAAGGGCGAGAACCTTGACCTCGGTCTTGGTGAGCGCGACGAGAGAGGCCTCGGCGGAGACATTGCCCATCTGGCGCAGACCCTCGATGAGCTTGTTCATCACGGGTTGGGGGATCATCACTCCCGAGTGGGCGAAGGTCTTGAGGGCGTTGACGAGCTCGGAGGCCGGAAGCATCTTCGAAAGGTAGCCGTTGGCCCCGGCCTGGATCGCCTCGATCACATGGGCCTCGTCCTCGTAGGATGAGAGGATCAAGACGTTGGTCTGGGGGCATTCCGCGTGGATCTGACGGGTCGCGGCGATCCCGTCCATGTGCGGGAGCTTGATGTCCATGAGGATCACGTTGGGCCGCAGCTTCTTGACCAGACGCAAGGCCTCGGGGCCGTCGGCCGCCTCGCCGACGACCTCGACATTCCTCTCATTTTCCAGGAGGTCTTTGATCCCCTCGCGAAAGAGGGTCTGGTCATCGGCGATGACGACGGTGATCTTCTTCTGAATTGGCATGGCCGGAACTATACCATGAAAGAGCCCGCCATGACAAATCGAGCAAAGGGACGTGCTATAATCTTGCCAACGGCGCCGTAGCTCAGGGGTTAGAGCGGACGTTTCATAAGCGTTAGGTCGGAGGTTCAAGTCCTCCCGGCGCCACGTCGCGACGAAGGCGCAAAGCGCCTTCGTCGCAATGGCCCGACCGCATCCCCGGAATGAAATATCCGTCCCTGCCGTTGTTGTTGCCGTTGTCGTTATCCGTTTCCCTCTCCCTCGCCGCTCCCAAACCCGACGACCCGACCGCGCACGGGGTGGCGCTCCTCGTCAAAGGCGATCCGGCCGCCGCGGCCGCGCTGTTCGACAAGGTCCTGGCACGGGACCCCCAGAACGTCCAGGCGCTCGCCAACCGGGCGACGGCGCGCTACCGCCTCAAGAAGTTCGACGGGGCCATCGCGGATTTTGAATCCGCCGCCAAGTTCAAACCCGAACTCAAGCGGCACATGGGGGCGTCCATGAGCGACGCGTATTTCCAGCGCGCCATATCGGCCTTGGGCTCCGGCCGCAAGAACGACGCCCTGCGGGACCTCTACGCCGCGGCCCGCCTGGATCGAAAAAATCCCCTTCCCTACGACACCCTGGGAGACCTCGCCTTGGAGAGCGGACAGCCCGACACCGCTCTGGGGCATTTTGACCGCGCGGTGAAGCTCGCCCCGGAGTTCGCGGGGGCCCGGGCGGGACGCGCCCGCGCCCTTCTGCTCCTGCAAAGCCCGGCGGGAGCCCTCGCCGAGGCCGACGCCGCGGTCCAGCTCGACCCCTCGCACGCGCCCCACTGGCGCCTGCGGGCCCGCATCGCCCGCGCCCTCGGGCGGATCGCCCCGGCCGAGCGGGATGAGCGCCGGGCGGCCGAGTTGGAGCGCGCGCCCAATTAAGCCGCGCCGTCGAGTGCGCTAGGCCGACGACGTCTCAACCACCAATCCAACCTACCGCGTCGATTCTAGATCGTACCAATAAAACGATGGACTCCATAATTGATATGCGGCTCTATATTTATAATATATCTTACTTAAATACTATTGACATACATTATTACTAATGGTATCCTATTGTTAATAAGGGAGGAGGAAATTCATGCACCTTGAAACCGGCGTGGTCACGACCAAAGGGCAAGTCGTCATTCCTTACCGGATACGCCACCGCCTGAAGATCCGGAAGGGGACGCGAGTCTGTTTCATGGAGCGGGGCGACGAGATCGTGCTCAAGCCCGTGACCGACGAGTATATCGACCACCTGCGAGGCTCGCTAGGGACGCGCGGCTCCATTCTCAAGGCCCTTCTCACCGAGAAAGAACGGGAGCGGAAGCTGTGAGCCGGCTGGTCCTCGACTCCTTCGCCGTAATCGCCTATCTAGAGAATGAGAAAGGCGCCGAGCGCGTTTCCAACATGATCAAACAGGCGCGAGACAAGGACAAGCCGCTATTGATGAGCGTCATCAATTGGGGCGAGGTTTATTATATCGTTCGTAGGGCCGCAGGAAAACCCGCGGCTGAGGCGGTCATCAGAAATTTGGATACTCTGCCGGTTGAGATAGTCCCCGTCGACCGAGGCATGGCGGCCGCGGCCGCCGAGATCAAGGCCGCGCACAAGATGTCCTATGCGGATTGCTTCGCGGCCGCGCTGGCCAAGCTCAGAAAGGCGGACCTTGTAACGGGGGACAAGGAATTCGGCGCCATCGAAGGAACGGTCAAGATCGTCTGGCTCTAACCTCGGTTTGACTCAGTACACGATTTTTAATAAATTGGGGTGAGCGGGACTTATATTTCGGAGGTAAAGACAATGGCTGAATCGATGGTTGTGGTGAGCAAAGTCAAGCAGATGGTCAAGGCCGGCGGCCTCAGAACCGGGGGGGATTATATCGATCGACTCTCTCAAAAGGTCGAGGAACTCGTGAAGGAATCGATCGGGAAAGTAACGGGCACAAGCCGCAAGACCCTCGGCGCCGAGGACCTTTAAGCGCGGTCGACCGCGGTCCCATGAGCGCCCCCGCCGCCGCAGCGGTCCCGTTCCGCGATTTCATGGCCCACTCCCTGCACGGGCGGGGGGGCTTCTACTCCCGCAGGCGTCCCGGGGCGGATTTCTACACCGCCCCGGAACTCACCCCGGCCTTCGCCGAAATCCTGGCGGGGGAGTTCGCGCGCCGCTTCGACGCCCTGCGCCGGCAGGGGATCCGGGGACCCTACGCCCTGGTTGAGATGGGCTCGGGAACGGGCCTGCTCGCGCGGCAGGTCGCCGCGGCTCTGTCCAGGCTTCGGCCGGATCTTTTCTCGAGCCTGCGGTTCATCCTCGTCGAACCGCAGCGCCAGCTCCTCCTGGACAGCGTCTTGAGCCTTTCGGCGGCGACCCCGCACGTTCTGGGCTACTCCCGCCTCGAAGACGTCCTCCCCTGCGCGGGCGTCTTCCACTCCAACGAGCTGGTCGACGCGCTGCCCTTCCACCTCTTGGAAACGACCCCGGAAGGCGCGCGCGAGGTATACATCCGGGGTGACGTCCCCGTCCTCGGCCCGCTCTCGAGCCCCGCGCTGGAGGGACCCGCGCGGACCCTGGACGGCCTGCCCCCGGGACAGCGCCACGCGGTGGGGCTGGAAGCCCTCCGGTGGCTGGGAACCGTCGCCCGCAAGCTCACCGCCGGCGCGGTCGTTACGGTGGACTACGGCTCGCGTCTCCCGCCGGGGGCGATCAACCCCCCGCGCACCTTCCGGCGCCACCGGGTCGAGACCGAGGGCTCGGAACTGGGGCTCGGGGGACGCGACATCACCGCCAACGTCGATTTCGAGGCCCTCATCGGGGAGGGCCGCCGCCTCGGCCTGGGCCTGGATCGATACTCGACCCTCGCGGGCTTTCTGATCGACGGCGGGATCGGCGCGCTCGTCGAGGCCGCCCCTCCTCCCGAGCGCCTGCGCGTCAAGACTCTCCTGCATCCCGACGGCATGGGGGAGTCGTTCAAAGTCTTGATCCAAACCAAGGGCGCCGCGACCGAAGGGATATGAACCACGCCATGGCGGTCGTTTACGCCTTCGCGCTGCTGGGCGCGCTGTTTGCCGCCGTCACGTTGCTCGCCGCGAAGCTCCTGCGGCCCCGGGTCCCCTACGCGCGCAAGCTCTCCACCTACGAGTGCGGCATACCGGCCACCGGCTCGACGGGAGTCCGGCTGAACATCCGCTTCTACGTTTTCGCGCTGCTCTTCGTCCTTTTCGACGTGGAGACCCTCTACCTTTACCCGTGGGCGGTCGCGGCCCGCGATCCGGGCGCCATCGCCCGTTCCACATTCCTCATCGAGATGGCGATCTTCCTGGGCATCCTGTTCCTCGGGCTGATCTACGCCTGGCGCAAGGGAGCCCTGGTATGGGACTGATCCTAGAGAAACTGCCGGGAGCCACGAAGGGCCTGCCCGGAGGCGAGCTCATTCTCGCCACCGCCGACGCCGTCATCGACATGGGGCGCAAGATGTCCCTCTGGCCCATGACCTTCGGCTTGGCCTGCTGCGCCATCGAGATGATGGCCTCCTACGCGGCTCGTTTCGACTTCGACCGGATGGGGGTCATCCCGCGGGCCAGCCCGCGCCAGGCCGACGTGATGATCGTCGCGGGAACCGTGGTCAAGAAAATGGCGGAGCCCATCCTTCAGATTTATCACCAGATGCCGGAGCCTCGCTTCGTCATCTCCATGGGCAGCTGCGCCAACTGCGGCGGTCCGTACTATGATTCCTATTCCGTCTTGAAGGGGGTGGACCGGATCGTGCCGGTCGACATCTATATCGCCGGTTGTCCGCCGCGCCCCGAGGCCCTCCAGTTCGCCATCATCAAGCTGCAGGAAAAGATCGCCCGCATGAAGCTCAGCCGCGGCGCCGGCGCCACCCCTCGGCAAGAGAAGGGCTCGCGCGACATCGCCGCCGAAGGCCCGGCCTCGGCCACATGACGAGGGAAGAGCTCGAGGCCAGTATTCTGGCGCGATTTGCTTCGATCCAAAAAGCTCAGAACCCCGTCAAGGACTACGTGACGCTGCGGCTAAAAGGAGCCGAGGACCTCATCCCCGTGGTCAAGTATTTGAAGGAGGTCCTCGGCTTCGCTTACCTCGAGATCGTCACCGCCGTCGACTGGCTGGGCCCGGTCGGCAAAGAGGGCTTCATCCGCAACCCGAACTTCAACGTCTTCCTTCCGGAGGGCGCCACCCCGCAGATCCAAGTCACCGCGACGGCCGGGGTCAATTATCGCCCGGTTTTCGACCTGCTCTGGTGCCTGGCCAACATCCCGCAGCGTTTGCGGCTGTTCCTGCGCTTGGAAGTCCCGCGCGACCAGCCCGTCGTCCCGAGCCTGGTCTCCCTGTTCAAGGCCGCCGATTGGCAGGAGCGCGAGACCTTCGACCTGCTCGGCATCCGCTTCGAGGGGCACCCCAACCTGACGAAAATCCTCACGCCCGATTTCATCAAGGGTTTCCCGCTGCGCAAGGACTACGTCCACGTCAAGGATCAGTACGATGAGTAGCGCCCCGGCCAAGCTCGAGCCCGGCGTGAGGTCCGACTCGCTCTTCATCAATCTCGGTCCTCAGCATCCCTCGACCCACGGCGTGCTGCGGGTTGGACTCACCATCGAAGGGGAGGTGATCACCAAGGCCGTCCCGGACATCGGCTACCTCCACCGCGGCACGGCCAAACTCGCCGAAGTGCGGGGCTATCACCACTGCGTGGTCCTCACCGACCGCTGGGACTACGTCTCAGCCATGCCCAACAACCTCGTCTTCTGCCTGGCGGCCGAGAAGCTCATGGGGCTCAAGGTCCCGCCGCGGTCCGACGACATCCGGGTCCTCATGTGCGAGATGAACCGCCTCGCCAGCCACCTTCTCTTCTTCGGCACCTACGGCATCGACATCGGGGCCTTCACCCCTTTCCTGCACGCCTTCCGCGAGCGCGAGATGATCCTCGACCTCTTCGAGATGTGCTGCGGGGCGCGGCTGACCTACAACTACATCCGGCTCGGCGGCCTGATGGCCGACCTCAAGCCCGAGTGGCTCGCCAAGACCCGGGAGTTCCTGGACCATTTCAAAGCCCGCTTGGACGAGTACGACGCCCTCCTCACCTACAACCCCATCTTCATGGCCCGAACCCAAGACGTCGGCCGCATCAGCCGGGAGCAGGCCATGGACTGGGGGCTCTCCGGGGCCAATTTGCGCGCCTCCGGGGTGGATTACGACGTCCGCAAGTCCGATCCCTACTGCTCCTACGCGACACTCGCCTTCGATATTCCGCTCGGCGAGACCGGAAGCTGCTGGGACCGCTACCACTGCCGCGTCCGGGAGATGCGCCAATCGGTGCGGATCATCGAACAGGTCCTCGCCCGCCTTCCGCCCGGCGAGATCATGGCCACGGGCGTGGCCAAGATCCCCAAGGCCCCCCAGGGCGAGAGCTACGTCCATGTCGAGGGCTCCCGGGGAGACCTCGGCATCTACCTGGTCTCCGACGGCGGCGCCAGCCCCTACCGGATGCACGTGCGCGCCCCCTCCTTCGTCAACCTCGCGATACTCCAAGAGATGCTCGTCGGCTGCAAGGTAGCCGACGTGATCGCGATCCTGGGCTCCATCGACATCGTGCTCGGCGAGGTGGACCGGTGACAAACGGCGACTCGACGCCCCCCGTATGCTGCGAGAGCGATGCCTTTCGAGCCCACCGCCCGCATGCCACGGCCACCTCCACCGGTGGAGGCAGCCAGAGGGCCTTCCCGCAAGCCCCCGGGAACGGAGCGGTTGGACGGCAACATTCAGGACGCGTAGCGTGGCCTCGATCGGGAACGGAGCGGTTGGGGGGCCCATGAGCGCGGAAGAAGAGCCCAAGGCGCCGCCGACGTCCGGCGCCCCGCCGCCCGCCGCCAAGCCCGCCCCGGCCGCGACCTCGGCGGCGGCCAAGACCGCGGCCAAGGCGGTTTATCCCAAGCCGGTGTTCAACGAATCCGCGGGGCGCCTGCTCCACGACACGCGTTACTGGCCGACGGAGAAGTGGGCCAATCCCTGGGGCGATCCCGGCTACCGGCGGGCGGCGGGTTTGCTCGCCGCCATCATTCTCGGCATTTTCGGCGCGGGCTGGTTGATCGGAGAGCTCTCCCGGTGGGGCAATCGTCTTTACGACGTCATGGCCTTGCGGCTCCCGCCTCCGGCGGTCGCCGCGGCATGGATCGCGATCAAGGCCCTCATCGTTCTCCATATCGTCCTCATCAACGGTCTCTGGGCCATCTGGTGGGAGCGTAAGATCTCGGCGCACATGCAGTCGCGGCTGGGTCCCATGCGCGCCGGGGGCTTCCATGGCTGGGCCCAGACCATACTCGACGGGATCAAGCTCCTCTTTAAGGAAGACATCACCCCGGAGGCGGCCGACAAGCTCGTCCACGCCCTCGCCCCGGCCGTGGTCGTGGCCCCGGCGGTCATGGCATTCGCGCCGGTCCTTTTCGGCTCCGAACTGGCCGCGGCCGACCTCGACATGGGCGTCCTCTACATCTTCGCCGTGGCCGGCATCTCCGTCGTCGGGGTCGTGATGGCGGGCTGGGCCTCGGGGAACAAGTACTCCCTGCTCGGGGGCCTGCGCGCCGCGGCCCAAGTCGTCAGCTACGAGCTCCCGCGCGGGTTCTCGGTGGTGCCCGTCATCATGCTCGCGGGCTCGCTCAACCTCGCGGTGATCGACTCGGCCCAGAGCGGCTATTGGGCCGGTTTCTGGCCCAAGTGGTTCATTTTCTACTTCCCCGTCGGCCCGATCGCCTTCCTGATCTTTCTCATCGCCTCCGTGGCCGAGACCAACCGCACGCCCTTCGACATCCCGGAAGCCGAGTCCGAGCTCGTCTCGGGATACCACACCGAGTACTCCGGGATGAAGTGGTCGATCTTCTTCCTGGCGGAATACGCCTACGTCTTGTTGGCGTGCTTCCTGCTCGCGACCTTCTTCCTGGGCGGAGGCCAGCCTCCCTTCCCGGGCCTGGGGTTCATCCCGAGTTGGATATGGATGCTGGCCAAGGCCATGGTCATGATGTTCGTGTTCCTGTGGATCCGCTGGACCCTCCCCAGATTCCGCGTGGACCAGCTCATGGACTTCAACTGGAAATTCCTCCTGCCCTGGAGCTTCGCCAATATCGCCATGGCGGGCCTGCTGGTGGCCCAACTATGAAGCAATGATCGACTATTTTAAACGGATCGGCGGCGCGGCCGGGGCCCTCGGCAAAGGCTTCTGGATCACCCTCAGGACGATGGTCAAGCCCGCCATCACGATTCAATACCCGGAGGAGAAGCTCGTTCCCGCCGAGAAATTCCGGGGGGCACTCCTCTTCGACGCCGGGGTGTGCATCTCCTGCAACCTCTGCGTCAAGGCCTGCCCCTCGGCCTGCATCGCCCTGGAGAACGCGACCAACGAGACCGGCAAGAAGATCGCGCAGGTGGCCTGGTACTCGATCGATTTCGGAAAGTGCAACTTCTGCCGGCTCTGCGAGGAGTCCTGCCCGACCAAGCCGAAGTCCGTCTGGCATGCCCTGGATTATGAGGTCGTCTTCTATAGCCGGGACGAGATGGTGCGCTGCTGGAAGAAGGATTTCCCGTTCATCGGAAAGTACTGGGACCGTCTCGCCAAGGCCTTCAAGGATCCCGAGGGGCAGTTTTCCATCCAGACCGTCCCGGTCCGGCATGACGAACAGGGGGCGCGCTGTGATTGAGACGTTCGCGTTCACCTCGATCGCCGCGGTGGCGCTGATCTCGGCGCTGCTCGTCGTGGCCGTGCGCAACACCGTTCACTCCGCGCTCTTCCTTGGCCTGTGCCTCTCGGCCGTGGGCGGGCTCTTCGCGGCCCTGGGGGCCGACTTCCTCTTCGCGGGGCAGATTCTCGTCTATGTCGGCGGGATCGCGGTGCTCATCATGTTCGTGGTGATGCTCTTGGGCCGGGAATCCGACCTCCACCTCAAGCAGGTCAACCAGCAGGCGGCGGCGGCCGTCGTCATTTGCCTCATCGCCCTGACGGGCCTGCTGCGCATCGCCCGGCTCTACGCCGGACACGGCGCGCAGGGCCTGCCCGAGACCGCGGGCACGACCCGGGCTCTGGCCCGGCTCATGCTTGGGGACTACGCGGTGCCCTTCGAGGCGGTCTCCCTGGTCCTGACCGCGGCGCTGCTGGGCGTCATCGTCTTCTCCCGACCGGCCCCGCGCCGCGAGGAGGAGGGGTCATGACCCTCGGCCCGTATCTCGTCGTCGGCTCCCTGCTGTTTCTCATCGGCATCTTCGGCGCCCTCACCCGCCGCAACATCATCGGCATACTCATGTCGATCGAACTCATCTTCAACGCGGCGAACCTCAACCTCGCCGCCTTCAACCGCTTCCTGCATCCCCAGGGGGTGGGGGGACAGGCGGTGGCCCTCTTCATCATCACCATCGCGGCGGCCGAGGTCGTGGTCGGCCTGGCCCTGGTGCTGGCGATCTACCGGAACAAGGACACGGTCTACGTGGAGGACTACAACCTCCTCCGCGGATGATATGATCGACTACGCCCCGTATATCCCCCTGATCCCGCTGGCGGCGTCGCTCATCATCCTTTTCGTCGGCACGGAAGACGAGCATTCCCCCATGCCTTACCTTGCCCTTCTGGCCATGGGAACGTGCCTCATCATTTCATCCTCCATACTTTGGCGTACGATCACCGGCGGCCTGACCCTTCCCGTCGAGAGGTCTTGGACCTGGTTCAGCTTTCCGGCCAGCCTCAGAGGCTCCGATTTCCTCTTCGAGCTCCGGGCCGGGGTGCTCATCGACGCCCCCGCCGCCTTCATGCTCGTGGTCGTGACCCTGGTGAGCTTCCTCGTCCAGCTCTACTCCCTGGGATACATGGTCGACGCCGAGCATCGGCGGGACCCCCGCTTCAAGCGCTATTTCGCGTATCTCTCCTTCTTCACCGCCTCGATGCTGGGTCTGGTGGTTTCCAACAACCTCCTGGTCACCTTCGCCTGCTGGGAGTTGGTGGGAGTCTCCTCCTATCTTCTCATCGGTTTCTGGTTCGAAAAGCCGGGTCCCGCCTACGCCTGCAAGAAGGCGTTCATCACCACCAAGCTCGGCGACATCGGCTTCTCCCTCGCTCTGCTCCTGATATTCGTGAAGGGGGGGACATTCCAGATCAGCCTGCTCCACAACAACGTGGTGCAAGGCATGATTTCCCAGGCCGCCCTCGCGGCCATCGGCCTGGGGCTGCTGGCCGGCGCGGCGGGCAAATCCGCGCAGTTCCCGCTTTTCATCTGGCTGCCCGACGCCATGGAAGGCCCGACGCCGGTCTCGGCCCTCATCCACGCGGCGACCATGGTGGCGGCCGGAATCTATCTGGTCGCCAAGTGCTACTTCATCTTCGCGGCCAGCCCCCTGGCCATGGACGCGGCGGCCTGGGCCGGACTCCTGACGGCGTTGCTCGCCGCGAGCATGGCCCTCGTCGCCTACGACATCAAGCGGGTTTTGGCCTTCTCGACCGTGAGCCAGCTGGGCTTCATGATGTGCGCCCTGGGCTGCGCCGGCTACACGGCCGGCCTCTTTCATCTCACCACCCACGCCTTCTTCAAGGCCCTGCTCTTCCTCGGAGCCGGCTCGGTGATCCACGCCGTGCACACCAACGACATGCGCTCCATGGGGGGTCTTTCGAAAAGGATGCCCCTGACCTTCATGACCATGGCCATCGGGACCCTCGCCATCGCGGGCATCCCTCCCTTGGCCGGCTACTACTCCAAGGACTTGATCCTCGAGAAGGTCTTCGAGCGCAGCCCGTTCATGTTCGGGGTGCTCGCCTTCAGCGCCTGCCTCACGGCCTTCTACATGTTCCGGATGCTGTTTCTCACCTTCTGGGGCGACGCCCGCGACCGGGATAAGTTCCACCACGCGAAGGAATCCACCGCGGTCATGACCACCCCGCTCGTCATCCTGGCCTTTCTTTCCGTAGTCTCCGGCTGGGCCTTGGAGCACCGCCACACGTTCGCGCGTTTGGTGACATGGGAACTCCCGCGAGGACACCACCACGCCGACCCGCGGGTCCTGGCGGCCGCGGTGACCGCGGCGGTGATCGCCTCGATCGCCCTCTCTTGGAAGCTCTACGCGGACCGGGACTTCAGCCTCGCCGAAAGCCTCAAGGCGCGCTTCCAACCGGCCTTCAACCTCCTGGACCGGCGTTATTTTCTGGACGATTTCTTCCTGGGCCTGGTGGCCCTCTCGGACCGCCTGGCGGGTCTTTGCGCCTGGGTGGATCTCAAGGTCATCGATGAGATTTTCGTGGACGGCTGGGGCCTCATGACCCGCATCTGGTCCGAGATCAGCAACGTCTTCGACGTCCTGTTCGTCGACCGCACGGTCGACGGGTTCGGGGATTTGAGCCGGGACCTCGGGTCGGGCCTGCGGGGCCTGGTCTCCCACGGCCAGGTGCAGGAGTATCTCATGTACCTGGCCATCGCCGTCAGCCTGTTCGCGACCATGATATTGAATCGACCATGACGCTGGGGAGAAAAATCTGATGGACAGCCATATCTTGAGCCTCATCACGTTCCTGCCCCTCCTCGGGGCGCTGGCGATACTCCTGGTTCCCAAGGACCGGATCAAGGCGATCCAGATCATCGCCCTGGCCGCCACGGGGGCGAGTTTTCTCCTCTCCGCCGTGCTGTACCACCCGGCCCTCTTCGACCGCTCCGCTACGGGGATGCAATTCGTCGAGCGCCATGCCTGGATCGTCGCCGAGAGCTTCCGGGTCGATTACTTCCTCGGCGTGGACGGGCTCAGCTTCCCGCTGGTGCTGCTGACGACCTTCATGTGCCTGATCGGGATGATCGGCTCGCTCGGGATCACGAACCGGTTCAAGGAGTACGCCTTCTGGTTCCTGACCCTGGAGGTCGGGATGCTGGGCGTCTTCGAGGCCCTGGATTTCGTCCTCTTCTACGTATTCTGGGAGTTGACCTTGGTCCCGATGTATTTCCTGATCGGCATCTGGGGCGGCCCCCAGAAAGAATACGCGGCCATCAAGTTCTTCCTCTACACCTTGACCGGCTCGGTGTTCATGCTCCTGGGGATACTGGCGGTCTACTTCCATTCCCAGCCGCACACCTTCGACATGCTCGAGCTCATGCGGGCCCACACGGCCTGGAGCCCGCGCTTCCAGGTCATCGTCTTCCTGGCGTTCTATCTCGGGTTCGCGGTCAAGGTCCCGGCCTTTCCGTTCCACACCTGGCTGCCGCTGGCGCACGTCGAGGCCCCCACCGCGGTGTCGGTGATCCTCGCCGCGGTGCTCCTCAAGATGGGAGTCTACGGCCTGTTGCGGGTCTCCTATCCCATGCTGCCCCTGGGCTTTGAGTGGTTCCTGCCGACGCTGGCCGCGATCGCGGTAATCAACATCGTTTACGGGGCGCTCTGCGCCATGGCGCAGACGGACTTGAAGCGCCTCGTGGCCTTC
>CAYJXJ010000006.1:0-4328 GCA_964374095.1 uncultured Elusimicrobia bacterium | reverse complement strand
GAAGATGGTCGCCTACTCCTCGGTCAACCACATGGGCTATTGCCTGCTGGCCATCGCCGGAGCGTCGGGCACCGGGTTCGCCGGGGCCACCTTCCAGATGATCAACCACGGCATCATCACGGGGGCGCTGTTCCTGCTCGTCGGCGTGATCTATGACCGGGCCCACACCCGCGACATCTCCGCGTTCGGGGGCCTCGCCGCGCGGGTGCCGGTTTTCGCGGGGCTGATGTCCTTGGCCGCCTTCGCCTCACTGGGGCTGCCGGGCTTGGCGGGATTTATCAGCGAGTTCCTGTGCTTCCTGGGCGCTTTCTCGACGTTGAAATGGCACGCGGCCATCGCGGTGCTGGGGATTCTGATCACCGCCGCCTTCTTCCTGCGCATGATCGAGAAGGTCTTCCTGGGCCCGCTCAACAAGCAATGGGCCGCCTTGGACGACATGTCCCCGCGGGAACTGGCCTCGGTCCTGCCTTTGGCGGCGCTCACCGTCGTCCTGGGGGTCTGGCCCCGGTACGCCCTCGATTTGATGAACACGACGATGCTGCACCTCTCGGGGCTGTTTAAATGAACGGACTCGAACTCCTCTGGCCGGAGATGGTGCTGGCGGGCCTGGCCCTGGGCCTGCTGGTTCTGGAGCTATTGATCCCCGGCCGCCGGGGCAAGCTCTACCTTCACCTCGCCGTCCTGTTCGGCACGGTGGTCTTTTGCATGGTCGCCTCCACGCTCAGCGGGACGGGTTCCTTCGGCGCGGGCACGCTCTGGGCCGCCGATCCCCTCAGCCAGTTTTTCAAGCTGCTGATCCTGGGGGCCACGGTGCTCGCCCTCGCCCTCGGCATCGACTACCGCGGCCTGGATCGGGAAGGTCATGAGGGCCCCTTCGCGGCCCTGATGCTCTTCTCCTGCACCGGGCTCATGCTCCTCGTCTCGGCCACCGACCTCCTGCTGGCCTTCATCGCCTTGGAGCTGGTCTCCATCAGCTCCTTCATCCTGACCGGCTACGAGCGGCGCGATCCCAAGTCCAACGAGGGGGCGATGAAGTACTTTATCTTCGGGGCGTTCTCCTCGGCCGTCATGGCCTACGGGATTTCGTTCTACTATGGCGCGACGGGAGGCACCAGCCTCACCGGGGCCGCCGGCGCCTCCGGACCGCTGCTGGTCCTCGGGCTGCTCTTCGTCCTGGTGGGGTTTGGATTCAAGGCCTCGATCGCCCCGATGCACTTCTGGGTCCCGGACGCCTACGAAGGCGCGCCGACCCCCGTCACGGCCTTTCTGTCCATCGCGCCCAAGATCGCGACGCTGGGCGCCCTCGTTCGCATACTGACCATCCTCCTGCCCGCCCGCAGCCTCGACCTCACCACCCTCCTCTCGATCCTGGCCGGCCTGACCATGACCGTGGGCAACTTCACCGCCATGTTCCAGACCAACATCAAGCGCCTCCTGGCCTATTCCTCGGTCGCCCAAGCCGGCTACATCCTGATCGGCGTGGTGACGGGTGACGCCACCGGGACCCAGGGAGTCCTGCTCTACTCCCTCGTCTACGTGGCGATGAACATCGCGGCCTTCGCCGTCGCCATCGCCGTCGCCACCGACCATGCCGACGCCGCCGACCCCTATTCCCTGGACAGCTTCGACGGGCTCGCGGGCCGCTCTTTGCCCATGGCCATGGCCATGGTCATCTGCCTTCTGTCCTTGGCCGGCATCCCGCCCATGGCGGGATTTATCGCCAAATTTTACCTCTTCTCCTCCGCGATCCAAGCCGGCTACTACGGCCTCGCCGTGCTCGGAGTTCTCAACAGCGTGGTGTCGGTCTACTACTACATGGCCGTCTCCTACCGCATGTTCTTCGTCGCACCCCGCCGCCCGGCCGCCCTGGAACCCGGTCCCTTCCTGACCGGCGGCATCATCCTCGCCACCGCGGCCGTGCTCCTTGTGGGGATTTACCCGGGTGCGGTCTTGGCCGGGGTCCAGGCCTGCGCCCGCACCCTACCCTAAGGGCGTCAGGCAGGACTCCCTTCGGGTCAAATATGCTATGCTGTGATATGCGCGCCGAAATGTCTATTCTGATATTATCCCTAATGGCCGGCTCGGTCCCGACGCAAGCCCTGACGATGGGAGCCTCCCAGGCCCTCGCCGAACTCCAGGCCGAGTCGGGGCGGACCATCGTCGGCTCCACCGCCGAGGGACTCAAGTCCGGTTCCGGGCAGGGTTTCACGGGCGAACCGGTGTTTCCGAAGGCCGCCCCGGCGCGGGCCGCGGAGGCCCCCGAGGATCTCACGGCCGGCAGGGATATCAAGGCCCCTCCGTCCTATCACTTCGTCGGAAGCAAGCCCCTTGACGGCGTGACCATCTACACGCCCAAGCCGGACTCCCCGGGCCAGGACTCGACCACCGGCGGCGGCGCGGCCGATGATCCGGGCAAGCTCCTCAAGTGGGCGACCTACGGCGCCCTGGGCTTAGGAGCGGCCATGGCCATCGGGGGCATCTGGTCCCCGCCGTTGTTGCTCGTCGGTGGGTTCTTCCTGGGAGTCGGCGCCACCCTCTGGGTGATCGGCAAGCTCTTCGGCGGCAAATAGCCGCTAGCGCCAGGAAATCACCCGTCCTTCGGGCCTGAAGCCCGCCGCTTTATCGGGAAAGAAGATGCGCACCCCGCCGTAGAAGAGCAAGAGGCTGGCCCAGCGCCAGGCGCCGCGCGACTCGAGCCAGGCCCGGCATTCCAGGCCCAGAATCTCCCACACTCCGGAATACCAGGCGACCTCCGGAGGCACGCGGAGCGCCGCCCCCGCCACCAGGAGCCCCGCCGCGGACCCGGCCAGAAGCCCGAAGGCCAGGCCCTTCTCCGGGGAGATCTTATCGAACACTCCTTCATAGAGAGAGCCGCCGGCCCCCGCCGCCGCCAATCCCAGGACCAAGAGAAGCTCGATGGGTGGACGCCGGGGAGGAAGCCAGGACTCCAGCCCCGGCACGCCCACCTTGTAAAAGCCGACGCAGAGACCGACATAGGCGAGCAGCCCCGTGATGCGGCGCGGGGCGCTGCCCGCTCCCGCGGCGTAGAGGAAGGCGAGGGTCGCCGCCGAGGCGACCCCCAGGGCCAGCCAGTCGGCATGGATGCTCTTGGGCCACTCGCGGCCAAAGAGCGCGGCATAAAGCAGAAATAGGATGCCCCGCGACACCCACGTCGGTTCGAGGGTCGCCCGCGCCGGGGGGGGCGGGGGAGCGGGCAGCGGCGAGTCCGGCGGCAGGCGCGGGGCCTCCGGCTCTCGAGTCTTAGCCGCCGCCGTAGGCGTGGGGGGAGTGAAACCCTGCCATTGCTCGAGCGGGGGAGGTAGTATCTTAAACGGCGAGTTTTCCTTGGCGACTTCCATCAACATGTCGTGACGGCCGAGAGCCGTCACCACCTCAGCGGCCGCGGCGGGACGGGCGGAGGGGTCCTTGGCCATGAGCCGGACCACCAATTCGGCCAAGGCTGGAGTAACCTCGGGTCGCAACGCGCGAACATCGGGAACCGGGTCTTCGCGGTGGCGGACCATGATCTCGCCGGGGTTGGCCCCCGCATAAGGCGGGCGTCCCGAGAGAAGGTAGAAGAACACCGAGCCGGCGGCGTAGAGGTCGCCGCTGGGCTCGGCGCGCGCGCCGAAAGCCTGCTCGGGCGGCATGAACTCGACCGAACCGGCGAACTCTCCCTGATCGGACCCCGCGGGCGCGGCGATTCCGAAATCCGCGAGCCGGACCTTGCCCTCCGCGTCGATGAGGATATTGCCGGGCTTGACGTCCCGGTGCACGACCCCGAGGCGGTGGGCCGCATCGAGCGCCCCCAGGACCTCGCGCATCACGGCCAGCGCCGCCCGCGCCTCCATGGGGCCCTCGCGCCGCACCCGGGCCTCCAAGGTCTCGCCGCGCACCAGCTGCATGACGATATAGGCATACGGCCCGTGCTGTCCGACGTCATAGATCTGCACGATGCGCGGGTCCTCCAGGCGCGCCGCGGCGCGGGCCTCGAGCAGCAAGGACCGCAGGAGGGCCTCGCCGTTCAACAACGGGGGTTCGATGATCTTGACGGCCACCGGACGCTGGAGGGCGACATGCCGGCCGAAATAGACGCTGGACATGCCGCCCCGTCCCAAGAGCCCCTCGATCAGGCACGGACCCACGGTCCGGCCGATCAGGGGGTCGGGTTCGGAATCCGAGGTCATGTGGGATAAGGATAGCAGGCGCAGTCCCGTCGCGCAATGGGCAATGGGGTCACATCCTAACATCTGACAAACTCCATGAATTTGTTAGATGTTGATTCCGCTGAAGAACCCCCTCGTTTCATGTCGTGGGTTCCCCGGACC
>CAYJXJ010000005.1:57442-58867 GCA_964374095.1 uncultured Elusimicrobia bacterium | reverse complement strand
CGCTTCCAGCCGCCGGCCGCTGCGGCGCCGAGCCGCGGCGATCATGGCGGCGAACTCTTCCCTCAGGGCATGCAGGTCCTCCTCCGACCTCGGCCGGTCGAAGGGCCGCGGCCGCCCGCGCATGGTCGTGTCGATGTGGATGGAGACCTCGGTCAAGCCCCCCCGCTCCATAAGCCGCTCGAGCAGGCCCGGCCGGCGGCGGAAGCTCTCGCCGTGGGTCATGAGCATGGGCACCAGGCCGATGGCGCGCGCGTAGGCGATATGCTCGATCAGCCGCTCCTCCGGCAGGAGCGTGGCCTCCCCGTCGGTGATCTGGATGTTGCCGCCGGGGCCCAGCCACTCCCGGATGCGGCGCATCTGCGCGCGCGTCTCGGAGGCCGGCACGGGAGGGACGGCGTTGGCGCCGGGCCCCAAGTAGCAGCCCGAGCAGGCGAAATCACAGCGCGGCATGAGCCCGACGGTCGCCCCGCAGCCCGCGTAGTGGCGGCCCAGGAACTGGCCCGGAACGCGCAGGCGCTCCGGCAGCCTCCGCCACGCGGCGGCCAGGATCGAGCGGCTCACCGGGGCCGGAGGATTCCCCCGCGCGCCTTGCAGTCCGCTTCGTTGGTGATGAAGGGGGTGATCCCCTCAACGTCGCAGATTCCCTTCAGCTTGGTGGATGGAGGAGGAGGCCCCTTCTCGCGCGCGAACAGTCCGAAGCAGCCTGATACGGCTCCCGTCAGCAGGGCCAACGCCGCGACGTGAAGAAGGCTCTTGCGAGTCATCCCAACCCCCCGTAGACCATGGTCTTGAGGCAGAACGGGCCTCCCCCAGACTTTAGAAACTCTCCGGCCTCCACTTCCAGTACCCGGTAGCCCGCGGCGCGCAGACGCGCCGCGGTTTTGGGCGCCCCACGGGCGGCGACCACCGTCCCATCGAGGCAGACGGAATTGCACACGAACGCCCGCCGCGCCTCGTCCGGGTCGGCGATGATGATGCGCTTGAACACCGACCGGGCCAGAAGCATGCCGCTGGCCGTCAGTCCCTGGGGATGCACCAACACGGTGCCTTCATCCAGAGGACAAAAACACGTGTCCAGATGGTAGAACTCCGCCGTCGGCAGCCGCAGGAGAACGACGGGCACGCGCAACCGGCGCGAAACCTCCCCATGAGCCGCGCGGCTGGAGCGCTGGCCGTAACCGCCCCACAGAAGCCGTCGGCCCGGATGCCAAACCGCGTCCCCATGGCCCTCCAAGAAACGGCCGGGGGAACGCAATTCCAAAATCCTGTAATCCCGGGCGGAGAACCATTGACGGAAGAACTTGACTTCGCGGCGTCGGGACGGATGTTTCATGCGCGACATGAGCGCGTAGCGGCCGTCGGCGGGGAAGACGACGACCGCCTGGTTGGCGCAAAAAGTCATATATTCCAGGCCGGTGACCCCGG